>DATBIO010000062.1:0-26691 GCA_036556965.1 Vicinamibacteria bacterium | reverse complement strand
CGCAGCGTGTCGATCACGACCAGGAGCACGTTGGGAGGTGCCGGTGGCGACGTGCAGCCGTGGACCAGGGCGGCCAGGGCGATCGCCCCGCCCCACCCCCGGATCACTGGCCGACCGCGCCGCGGTCGCGGAGGTCGATGGTGAGGAGCTGGGACACGCCGGCGTCGCTGCGCTCCGCGGCCGGCCGGCGCCCCCGGTGCCGTTCGTCCCACCACGCGCGCGCGTGCGCCTCCGTCCACACCCCGGCGTCGCGGCAGGCCTCCAGGGCCTGGCCCAGGTCGCGGGCGCTGGACGGCCGCCGCGCGGGGTCCTTCTCCAGACAGCGCAGGACCGCCTCCTCCAGGGCCGCGGGCAGGGGCCGCCCCAGGCGCGCGGAAGGCGGCTCGGGCGGCGTCTGCAGGTGCTGGCTGCAGACCTCCACCGCCGTGCGGCCGGCGAAGACGGGAGTCCCCGTGAGCAGGTAGTAGGCCACCCCCCCCACCGCGTAGAGGTCGCTGCGCGCGTCCACCGCCTCCGGCGCCCGGAGCGCCTCGGGGGAGATGAAGAGCGGCGTCCCCACCACGAGGTCGTCGCGCGTGAGGGCGGCGTCGCCGGCGGGCACCGCCTCCCGGGCCAGCCCGAAATCCAGCACCTTGGCCACGTCGGGCACGCCCCCACGCTCGCAGAGCATCACGTTGGCGGGCTTGATGTCGCGGTGGATGAGGCCGATGCCGTGGGCCTCGGCCAGCGAGCCGCAGACCTGGCGGAGGATGTGCACCACGCGGGCGGGGGCCTGGGGCCCGTGCACGCGCGCGAGCTCGTCGAGGTCGATGCCGTCCACGTACTCCATGGCGTAGTAGAACGTGCCGTCCGCGGTGTGGCCGTAGTCGTAGACGGAGATGGTGTTGGGATGGGTGAGGATGCTGGTGAGCTGCACCTCGCGCTCGAAGCGCGCGAGGGCCGCCGCGTGCGCGGCCCCCGGCCGGATCATCTTCACCGCCGTGGGGCGACGAAGCAGGGCGTGCCGCGCGCGGAAGACCTCGCCCATCCCTCCGCCGCCGAGGCGGTTCTCGAGGGTGTACTGGCCGAGCTGGCGCGCCTCCTGCACCTTCAGGCGGAGGCCGTAGATGACGGACGACACCACGGTGGCGATGGTGACGGCCACGGCGCACTCGAGGGGAGAGGCAATGGAGAGGGCCCAGCCGCCGGCCCGCTCGTGGGCGTGGTAGAGGCCGATCATGGTCAACAGGGGGACCATGGCCAGCGTGCTCACAGCCAGCGTCCACACCGCCGGCGTGGGCACGATGGCGGCGCGGGCGATGACCAGGAGGCTGATGGCGAAGACCCCCTGCGCGGGCTCGCCGCCCATTCCCGGGCCCAGCAGGGGCAGGCAGGAGAAGAGGGAGATGAGCAGCATGCCCCCCGCGTCGAGGCCGGCCAGCACGGGGGCGCTCCGCGGCCGGCCCCGATAGAGCCGCCACAGGACGGCCATGCTGGCCGCCATGCCCAGGATGTCCAGCATCTGCGGGGCCACCAGCATGCGGACGGAGTAGCCCGGCATCAGCAGAGCGCCCGCGACGTTGAGCAGGGTGAAGAACGCCACCACGAGGACCAGGATCAGCCGGCTGAAGAAGGCCAGGCGCGCCTGCAGGGCGCTGCGGCCGTCCTCCGTCCCGCGGGGGATGCTGGTGGAGAAGAAGTTCAGCCGGCGCGCGGTGGGCGGGGGCCCGCCCATCTCAGGCCACCACCCGCGCGGCCTGGCGCGCGAGGGCGCGCACACCGTCGATGAAGCCGGCGAACCGCGCGTCCGCGGTGAGGCCCTGCGCGTAGCGGTAGTAGATCTGCTGGGCCACCACCGCGGTCTTGAAGAGTCCGAAGGCGTAGTAGAAGCGCACGTCGCGCAGGGGCCGGCCCGTCCTCTCGCCGTAGCGCTCGACCAGGGCGCGCCGGGTCAGGGTGCCCGGGGCCGTGGTGGGACCGAAGCGCACCGCGCGCAGGTCCTCGGGGTCGTCCTCCTCCACCCAGTAGCAGAGGGCGGTGCCCAGGTCCATGAGGGGATCGCCCAGGGTGGCCATCTCCCAATCCAGCACGCCCAGGATGCGCGCGGGGTCGTCGGGGTCCAGCACCAGGTTGTCGTACTTGAAGTCGTTGTGGATGAGGGCGGCGTGGGAGGACGGCGGGAGGTGGGCGTCGAGCCAGGCCGCCACGGCGTCCATCTCCGGGACGGCGTCCGTGCGCGCGTCGGTCCAGCGGCGCGTCCAGCCCGACACCTGCCGCGCCACGTAACCCTCGGGGTTGCCCAGGCCGCCCAGGCCGGCGGCCGTGTAGTCGACGGAGTGCAGCTCGGCCAGGGTGTCCACGAAGGCCTCGGACAGGCGGCGCGCCGCCGCCGGCGGGAAGGCCAGCTCGGGAGGGGGTTGGCGGCGGAGCACCACGCCCCGCCTCCGCTCCATCAGGTAGAAGGGGGCGCCGATCACCGCCGCGTCCTCGCACGCGGCCAGGACGCGCGGGGCCCTCGGCCAGAGCGGCGCCAGGTGGCGGAGCACGCGCACCTCCCGGCCCATGTCGTGCGCGCTCTTCACGGGCGAGCCGAAGGGCGGCCGGCGCAGCACGGCCTCCCGCTCGCCCACCCGGACCAGGTAGGTGAGGTTCGAGTGGCCGGCGGGGAACTGCGCGACGGTGAAGGCCCCGGCGCCGGCGTCCAGCGCCTGGCGCACCCACGGCTCCAGGCGCGCGAGGTCGAGCTGCTCGCCCGCGCGCGGGGCGCGCGGCTCGTCCAGCACGCTCACGGCGCGTAGCGCTTGAGGATGCGCCGGGCCGCCGCCACCTTGTGCACCTCGTCGGGACCATCGTAGATGCGGGCCCCCCGCTCGTAGGCGTAGAAGGACCAGAGCGGCGTGTCGCCGCTGATCCCCAGCGCGCCGTGGACCTGGATGGCGCGGTCCAGCACCTCGTCCAGGACGCCGGCCACGAAGAACTTGATGAGCGACACCTGCTCCGCCGCCGCCTCGAAGCCCTGGTGGTCGATGGTCCAGGCCGCACGCAGGACCATGAGCCGCGCCGCCTCGATGCCGGCCCGGCACTCGGCGATCCAGCTCTGCACCAGCGACTCCTCGCCCAGCACGCGCGTGGCCGAGATCTGGCGCGTGGCCGCGCGCCGGCAGAGCAGCGAGAAGGCGCGCTCGCAGATTCCCAGCCAGCGCATGCAGTGGTGGATGCGCCCCGGGCCGAGGCGCTCCTGGGCCACCGCGAAGCCGCCGCCCTCGGGGCCCAGGCGGTTGGCCTGCGGCACGCGGCAGGCCTCGAAGGCGAGCTCGGCGTGGCTGAAGTAGCCGTCGCCGGTGTGCCCCATCACCGGGACGTTGCGCACCAGCCGGTAGCCGGGCGTGTCGGTGGGCACCAGGATCATGGTGGCGCGGCGGTGGGGCGGCGCGGCCTCGTCCGTCACCGCCATGACGATGGCGAAAGCCGCGCCCTCGGCGGCGCTGGCGAACCACTTGCGGCCGTCGATCACGTAGTCGCCGCCGTCCCTGGTCGCGCGGCAGCGCAGGAGGGTGGGGTTGGAGCCGGCCACGTCCGGCTCCGTCATGGCGAAGCAGCTGCGGACGTCGCCGCGCGCCAGCGGCTCCAGGTAGCGGCGTTTCTGGTCCTCGGTGGCGTGGAGGTGCAGGATCTCCAGGTTGCCGGCGTCGGGGGCCTGGCACCCGAAGACGTAGTGGCCGAGCGGGCTCTGGCCCAGCGCCTCGCTGACCAGCCCGTGCTCCACGAGGGCCAGGCCCATGCCCCCCAGCTCGCGCGGGGCCTGCGGCGCCCACCAGCCCCGCTCCTTCACCCGCCCCCGCAGGCCGTCGAGCACGGGCGCGGCCACGGCCCAGGGCTGCCCGAGGACGTCGCCCTCGCGCGGGAAGAGCTCGTCGCGGACGAAGGCCGTGACCTCTCCCAGGAGGGCCTGCGTGGTCGCCGGGATCGCGAAGTCCATCAGTCCGGCCGTGCCACCCGGAAGAGGGCGGTGTCCTCCAGGGTGCCGAGGAAGAGGACGCCCTCGTGCGCCACCACGTTGGTCACGAGGGCCACGCGGCCCGCCGGGTCCTGGAGGGTGTGCGTCACGCGGCCCTCCGCGTCCACGCGCAGCGCGCAGCCGTGGCGCTGCGGGCCCGGGCGCAGGGGCGCGGGAAGCCGCATCAGCGCCTTCTTCACCATGGGGTACGGGTGCGCCGCGTCGAGCATGCCGCTGCGGGGGGAGACGAGCGCCACCCAGAAGCCGCCGCGACCGTCGCCCAGCACTCCGTCCGGGAAGGCGGGGAGGTTGTCCAGCAGCACGTCCGCCTGTCCCGCGCGCGGCCCCCGCAGCCAGTGCCGGCGCAAGCGGTAGGCTCCCGTCTCCGCGACCAGCACGAACGAGCCGTCGGGGGCCAGGGCCACGCCGTTGGCGAAGAAGAGGTCGTCGCGCAGCAGGGTGGTGGCGCGCGTGCGCGGGTCCCAGGCCAGCAGGCGGCCGCTGGCCCGGTGCTCGACGAGGTCGGCGTGGGAATCGCCCAGGCCGAACCGCGAGGAGGCGTCGCTGAAGTAGACGGTGCCGTCGCTGGCCACGTCGAGGTCGTCGGTGAGCCGGAAGGGCACCCCGCCGTGGGCGGTGGCCAGCACCTCCACCTCGCCCCCCGGCCCCACCGCGAGGAGGCCGCGCGCGGCGTCGGCCACCACCAGCCTGCCCCCCGGCGCGAAGCGCAGTCCGAGGGGGCGTCCGCCGGTGCGCGCGAACTCCTGGAGGCCGCCGCCATCCGTGCGCAGGCGCACGATCCGTCCGTCGGCGAGGCCGGTGTACAGGAGGCCGTCCGGGCCCACCGCCACGTCCTCGGGGCCGGGTCCGACCTCGAGGCGGTCGGCCCCGGCCAGGGCCTCGTTGGGGGCGTAGGCGCCGGCGAACCCTGGCGAGCGCGGCGGTGACCAGGGCGCCGGGGAGACCGGCACCGGCCACGCGCAGAGATAGAGGATGAGGGCCAGGACGAGGCCCGCCGCCCACTTCACGAGCGGGAACGCTACCACGGACGACGGGACACGATGGAGCGCCGGCTAGACGGCCCGCGCGAAGGCCTCGGCCAGCGCTGCCCCCGTGGTCCCGTTCCAGGTCTCGTTGACCTGCACGGGGAACACCACGCCCTCCGCCCCCGCGGTCCCGGGGCCGAGATCCACGCCGCGCGCGGCCAGGCGGCGGCGGAAGGCCTCGGCGTCGGCCAGGCGTGCGCGCAGGCGGAACACGTTGGTGCCCCCGGCCACGCGCTCCACGGTGAAGGCCGGCGCGTAGGCCACGGCACGCAGGAAGTCCTCGGACACCGCCACCGCGCGGCGGAGCCGGTCCACGTACCCCTCCGCGTAGTGGCGCGCCACCGCGGCGAAGGGCCAGAAGGACCACAGCGCGCCCCCGAACATGCGCCGCGCATGGTGGAGGCCCTCCAGGACGGAGGCCGGGCCCGCGAGTACGGCGCCCTGCGGCGCGCCGAAGCACTTCCAGAGCGACACGTAGACGGTGTCGAAAAGGGCGGCGTAGTCGGCGGGGGCCAGGCCGGAGTAGGCGGAGGCCACGAACAGGCGCGCGCCGTCGAGGTGCAGGCGGATCCCCTTCTCGCGGCAGAGCGCGGAGACGGCGCGCATCTCGCCCTGGTCGAAGGTCGCCCCGCGCAGGCGGCGCACCGGCGACTCGATGGAGACGGCGGCCACGCGGGACTCCACCCGGGCGGTGGCGGTGCGCGCCAGCACCCGCTCCACGTCGGCGCGGCCGAAGGTGGCCTGCTCCGGGGCCAGGGGCACCAGGCTCAGGCCGCTGAGGGCCTGGGCCGAATCGCCGGCGTCGTTGTAGACGTGGCTGACCTCCTGCACCACCACCCGCGCGCGGCCGCCGGCCAGGGCGCGCAGGGCGAGGTGGTTGGCCAGCGTGCCCGTGGGCATGAACAGCGCGCGTTCCTTGCCCAGCAGCCGCGCGAACCAGGCCTCGTGCTCCGCCACCGAGCCGCCCAGGCCGTACTCGTCCGGGGTGATGCCCGGCGCCTGGGCGAGGCGCGCCAGCAGCGCGGCGTACTCGGCGGGGGACAGGGACACGCCGTCGCCGTGGAGGAGCACGCGCGGCCGCGGCTCCTCGGCCGCGCCCGCCCCGGCCGCGGCGCCCGCGGCGGCGGCGGCGGCGCCCAGGAAGGACCGGCGCGAGAAGTCGCTCATCGTCCCGCCTCCAGCGCCGCCGATTCTGGCACGGCGCCTTGCAGAGCGCGCCGCCGCCCGTAAGATAGCCGTTCCGGCTCAAGGAGGAGCGCGCCATGGGCATCCTCGACTTCGTCAAGGGCGAGACGATCGACGTCATCGAGTGGACGGACGATTCGCGTGACACCTTGTCCTTCCGCTTCCCCGACGAGGACAAGGCCATCAAGAACGGCGCGCAGCTCATCGTGCGCGAGTCCCAGGTGGTGCAGTTCGTCTACCTCGGGGAGTTCGGGGACACCTTCGGCCCCGGCAAGCACACCCTCACCACCGACAACATACCGGTGCTGACCAAGCTGAAGTCCTGGAAGTACGCCTTCAACTCGCCCTTCAAGGCCGACGTCTACTACGTGACCACGCGCCTGTTCACGGGCAACAAGTGGGGCACCGCCAACCCCGTCATGATGCGGGACGACGACCTCGGCATCGTGCGCGCGCGCGCCTTCGGCACCTTCGACTTCAAGGTGGTGGAGCCCCGCCTGTTCCTGCGCGAGGTGGCGGGCTCGGACCACAACTTCCGCCTGGACGAGTTCGCCGACACCATGCGCTCGCGCATCGTCAGCGTCTTCAGCGAGGCCCTGGCCGAGGCGAAGATCCCCGTGCTGGACGTGGCCATGCGCTACTCCGAGCTGGGCGACGCCCTGCTGCCCCTCATCAACCCGGCGGTGCAGGCCAAGTACGGCCTGGAGATCACGACCTTCGTGGTGGAGAACGTGTCGGTGCCGCCGGAAGTCGAGCAGGCCATGGACAAGCGCGCGAGCATGGCCGCGGTGGGCAACCTCAACGACTACGTCAAGTTCCAGATGGCCCAGGGCATGGAGAAGGGCGGGGGCAGCGGCGGCGCCGCCACCGAGATGGCGGTGGGCTTCGCCATGGCGCAGCAGATGATGCAGCAGGGCGGCCTGGTGGGCCCCCCGGGGGCGCCGGCGACGGGGGCCGGAGCGGGGCCCGACCTCGTCAGCCCCGCCGAGGTGGCCAAGCGGCTGGGCGTCTCCGAGCAGGACGTGATGGCCATCATCGAGTCCGGCGAGCTCAAGGCCAAGAAGATCGGCAGCCAGTACCGCATCCCGCGCGCCGCCGTCGACGCCTACCTGGCGAGCTGAGCCCGGGCGCCCGCGGCATGGCCGAGGTCGCCGCCCTCGAGAAGCACGACTGCGTCGCCTGCGGCGCGCAGGCCACCTGGCACCCCGCGCGCCAGATGCTCGTGTGCGGCTTCTGCGGCACGGAGGCGCCGTACCGGGTGGACGCCGCCACCGGCCGCGCGGAGGAGCTGGACCTGGTGCGGGCGCTGCGCGAGCTGCCCGACGAGCAGCGCGGCTGGCAGGCGGAGAAGCGCAGCGTCCAGTGCCAGAGCTGCAAGGCCATCTCCGTCTTCGACCCCGGGCGGGTGGGCCAGAACTGCGAGTTCTGCGGCTCGCCCGCCCTGGTCGGCTACCAGGAGATCAAGGCCCCCGTCCGGCCGCAGAGCCTGCTGCCCTTCCGCGTCTCCGAGAGCCAGGTGCGGGAGAGCATGCGGCGCTGGTTCGGCAGCCACTGGCTGGCCCCCGGCGCCCTCAAGCGGCGCGGGCTGGTGGACACCGTGCACGGGGTCTACGTCCCCTACTGGACGTTCGACGCCCACGCCGCCGTGAGCTGGACGGCGGAAGCCGGCTTCACCACCTACGTCACCGTCAACCGCCGGCGGGTGCCCCGCGTGCGCTGGCAGAAGGCCGGCGGCGCCTTCGAGCACGCCTTCGACGACGAGCTGGTGCCGGCCACCCGCGGCGTGCAGGCCGGGCTGCTCAAGGGCATCGAGCCCTTTCCCACGGCCGACCTCGCCCCCTACGACACCGCCTACCTCTCCGGCTTCGTGGTGGAGCACTACCAGTTCGTGCTGGCGGAGGCCGCGCAGCGCGCGCAGGAGGCCATGAACGCCCGGCTGCGCCAGCTGTGCATCCAGCAGATTCCCGGCGACACGCACCGCAGCCTGGACATGGCCGTGCAGCTGACGCGCCGCACCTTCAAGCACGTCCTGCTGCCGGTCTGGCTGCTGCACTACTCGTACGGCCCCCGGCGCTTCCAGGTGGTGGTGAACGGCAGCACGGGCGTCATCGCCGGCGACGCGCCCATCAGCCCCTGGAAGGTGGCGCTGCTGGTCCTGGGCGCGCTGATCGTGCTGGCGCTCTTCCTGCTGGCCGACTGACGCGGGGCCGGGGGGCCCCCGCCTCTCACCCTCCCGGCCGGCGCCGGGGGGGACGCCCCGGACGCGGCGGCCGCCGGCTAGCCCGGGTACTTGCCCGCGATGTACCTCTCCAGCTCGTCGATCGTCTGCTCCTGGCTGGAGATGATCCATTTCACCAGGTCGCCGATGGAGAGCACCCCGACCACGGCGTCGCCGTCCAGCACGGGGAGGTGGCGGATGCGCCGCTCGGTCATCACCTGCATGCACTCCTGGACCAGGCGCCGCGAGTCCACGGAGACCACGGGCGCGGTCATGATCTCGCCCACCCGCGTGTCCTTCGAGGAGCGGCCCTTGAGGATCACCTTGCGCGCGTAGTCGCGCTCGGAGATCACGCCCACGAGCCTTCCTCCGTCGATGACGAGCAGGGCACCGACGCCCTTCTCGGCCATCAGCTCGATGGCCTCGTAGACCGAGGCCTGGGAAGGCAGCGAGTACACCTCGCCCCCCTTGCGCCGCAGCACGACGGCCGCCGTGTCCACGAGGTTCATGGACGCGCCTCCTCTTCGGGAACGGCACGATGTTAGCGCCCGCGCGGGCCCGGGTTCAACGCGCCGGACGCCGCCCCTCGGCCGGAGGCCCGGCCGTCGCGAGGCGCGGGCGGCCGGCGTAAGATCGCGCGTCATGCCTCCCCGGCGCGCTCTCCTCGCCGCCGCCGTCGTCGCGCTGGGTGCGCCCGCGGCGGCCACGGAGCTGGTCTTCGTGCACGCCGACGGCTCGCCGGTGGCCCGCGCCGAGGTGTCGATCGTCGGCCGGCCGGGTACCGTCCGTACGGACGACGCGGGCCGCGCGTCGTGGACGCCGGACCTCACCCCGCCCTTCGAGGTGCTGGTGGCGCTGCCCGGCGGCCGCTTCGGGCGCCCTCTCCTCGTGGAGGCCCTGCCCGACGCGGGCCCGGTGCACCTGGAGATCGCGGCCGCGGTGGAGGAGGCCATCACCGTCACCGCCGGCCTCGCCCCCCACATCGATGCCGCGCCCGCGGCGGGGACCACCCTGCTCACCGGCCGCGAGGTGGAGGTCCGCATGCCCGCGCACCTCACCCAGGCCCTGGAGAGCGTGGCGGGGGTGTCCGCGGTCTCGGAGGGGCAGGCCGCGGTGCCCGCGGTGCGCGGCCTGGCCAAGGGCCGCACGCTCCTGGTCGTGGACGGCGCGCGCGTCAGCGCCGAGCGCCGCGTGGGCCCCAGCGCCACCTTCCTCGATCCCGCCGTGCTGGAGGCGGTGGAGGTGGCCCGCGGCCCGGGCTTCGTGGCCTACGGCTCGGACGCCTTCGGCGGCGTCATCAACGCGCGCACGCGCCGCGCCGTGCCCGGCTCCGGCTACGGCGGCCGGTTCTCCGGCACGCTGGGGGCGGGCGTGCCCGAGCAGCGCGCCGCCCTCGAGCTCACGCGGGGCACGGACAGCGGGGGCATCCTGCTCCAGGGACACTACCGGAGCTTCGACGACTACGACAGCCCGGAGGGCGAGGTCTTCAACTCCGGGGCGCGCGACTTCGGAGGCCGCGCCCGCCTCGACCACGGCATCGGCCGCGGCCTGCTCAGCGTGTCCTGGCAGAGCGATTTCGGGCGGGACATCGGGCGGCCGCGCGACAACTCGGGCACGGTGCGCTTCTTCTACCCGAGCGAGGACTCCCACCGCCTGGTCGCCTCCTACGAGGCGCTGTCGGTGGGCGGCTTCAGCCGCCTGGGCGGGAGCGCGTTCCTGGGACGGTACGCCCTGGTCACGGACCAGGACCGCTTCGCCACCGCGGAGCGACCGCGCAGCGGCGAGCGCGCCGACGTCTCCGCCTCCGACTACCACGTGCGGACCTTCGCCGAGCGGCCGGTGGGCGGGGCGCGCCTGCACCTGGGGGCCGAGGTCAACGGGCGCTTCGACCTCGAGGCACTCGACGTCGGCCTCTTCTACGACGCCGCGGGGGAACCGAGCGGGACCACGGTCAACGTCTCCGTGCAGGACGCGCGGCGCACGGACGCCGGGGTCTTCGCCACCCTGCAGGGGCGCGTGGGCCGGCAGCTGAGCCTGGCCGGCGGCCTGCGCGGGGACCGCGTCACCACGCGCAACCGGGGTGGCTACTTCGGCGACCGCGACTCCTCCAACGGCGCCGTCTCCGGATACGCCTCCGTGACGGCCGGCCCCTTCGGGGGGTTCAGCGTCACGGCGCAGGCCGCGCGCGGGTTCCGCGATCCCGTCCTCTCCGACCGCTACTTCCGCGGCCCCACCGGCCGCGGGTTCATCACCGGCCTGCCCGGGCTCCAGTCCGAGACGAGCATGCAGTTCGACCTCGCCCTCCGCTACACGGGCAGCGGGTGGCGCGCCGCCGCCTACGGCTACCACTACCGGATCGACGACCTCATCGAGCGGTATCAGACGGAGACGGACTTCTTCTTCTTCCGCAACCGCGGGGAGGCCCGCCTGCGCGGGATGGAGCTCGAGGTGCAGGCCATGCTGCCCGCGCGCCTGAGCCTGGAGCTCGCCGGCCACCTCGAGGAAGGCGACGCCCTCGACGACGCGGCGTTCCTGGACGACGTTCCCCCGCCCACCGCGACGCTGCGCCTGACGCGCGAGTTCGGCCGCGGGTTCGTGCAGGCGCGCGGTGCCGTCTACGCGGAGGACGACCGGCCGGGCCCCACGGAGCAGGCGCGCGACGCCTACCAGCTCGTGGACCTGGCCGGCGGGTGGCGCTTCGCCCAGGACCGCCTGGAGCTGCGCCTGCTCGTGCGGAACCTGTTCGACGAGGCCCACCTGGTGAGCCCGGACGCGCGGGCCACCCTGGCTCCCGGGCGCTCCGCTTCCCTCACCGCCACCGTCACCTTCTGACCGGCCCTCCCGCTAGTCGCGGCGGAGGGCCTCCAGGACGGCCGCCGGGCGCAGGCCGAAGACGAGCTTGCGCTCCACCAGGCAGGCGGTGAAGCAGTCGCCGCAGTCGTGCTGCTGCACGTGCCGCAGCGCCTCCTCCAGGCCGTCGCGCACCGCGTTCTTCGGGACGAGGGTGGCCTTGTGCAGGACGCACGGATGGACGTCCCCGTTGGCCTCGAAGTGCACGTGGTACTTGCCCGCCATGCACGGGGAGGGCGAGGTGCCGTCCCACGGCGTGCTGAGGACGTCGTGGTCCCCCCACCCCGCCACCTGGGCGTAGGCCTCGGCGGTGAAGAGGAGGCGCCGCCCCTGCTTCTTCCACTGTGCGAGCCGAAGGTGCACCGCCCGCTGCTCCTCCTCGGAGAGGGCCACCGCGCGCGCCCCCTCGTCGAAGTACTGATGGCCGAAGATGACGGGCTGGCAGTGCACGCGCAGCTCGCGGGCCTCGCACCAGTCCACGAGCTCCTCGAGCTGGTCGAGGTTCACCCTGGTGATGACGGCGGTCACGAAGGTCCGCCGCCCCGCCGCCCGCGACCGCTCGATGGCGCGCACGGCCTTGGCGTGGCTGCCCGCCCCGCGCAGGCGGTCGTGCGCCTCCGGCCGCGCGGAGTCGAGGCTGACCACCACCTCGTCGAGGTGGTCGAGCAGGTCCGCGCGCTCCGCGATCATGGTGCCGTTGGTGGTCACGCCGCAGGCCGCGCCCGCGTCCTGGACCGCCGCCGTCAGCTCGCGGAAGTCCTTGCGCAGGGTGGGCTCGCCCCCCTGGAAGCGCACGCGCAGGGCGCCCAGCCGGCCCAGCCCGGCGATGATGTCCAGCCACTGGCGCGTGTCCAGGAGGTCGATGCGGACCTCGGGGCATCGACAGTAGGCGCACTTGAGGTTGCAGGCGTTGATGAGGTTGATCTCGACGTCGTAGGGGTGCAGCTCGCGGAAACGGTGGGCCAGGTACCGTCCGGCCATGCCCAGGTGGCGTGCTCGGATCATCCGTTGCCTCCGGAAACCACCGCCGCGCCCTCGCGGCGAGGTGTGATGAGAAGGGCCAGCCACAGGATCCCCGCCAGGCGCGCGGTGGCCAGGGTGAAGCGGAGCCAGCCGTGGCTCTCCCGCGCGGGGGCGACCAGGGCGGCGGCGAAGGCGGGGAGGCCGAAGGAGGCGGCGGCCACCGCGGGAGCCGCCCACTGGCCGCCCGCCACGAGGACGGCGGCGGCCAGGACGGTGAGGGCGGCCAGGGAGGGCGTCACCCGCAAGTGCCAGCGGCGCAGTCCGCGGGCCAGACGGTAGCCGCCGCGGCCGGCCGCCGCCGGCGCCCGGTCGAGCTCGGCCGCATACCAGACCGCGCGCCGTCGCCGGTAGCGCAGGCACTCGCGCAGGGTGCGCGGCACGCGCACCTCGGTGGCGAGGGCGGTGCGGCAGCTGCGCACGCGCAGCCCGCGTGCCCCCGCGGCCAGCGCCACGTGCACGTCGTCCGCCACGCAGGGCGTGGCCAGGGGCCGCACCAGGGACCGCTTCAGCCCGTAGCAGGGGCCGCCCACCACGCCCGAGGAGAGCACCTCGCCCTCCAGCCACCAGAGCGTGTTCACCAGCCACCAATGCAGGCGCTCCTCGAGCAGCGGGCTGGCCGGCACCACGGTGGCGCCCACCACCGCCGTGCTCTGGTCCCCGGCCAGGGTGGCCACGATCTCGCGCACGCAGCCGGGCTCCAGCAGCGCGTCCGCGTCCGTGACCACCACCATTTCCTCCTCCAGGCGCGCGAAGGCGAGGTTGAGCTGGTCGGCCTTGCCCTCCGCCTGCGGGAACTCCAGCAGCTCGACGGCGGCCCCCGCGGCCACCGCGTCCCGGACCGCGTCGGGGGTCCCGTCGTGCGAGCCGCCGTCCACCACCACCACGCGCAGGCGCTCGCGCGGGTAGTCGGTGCGCGCGAGGTCGGCGAGCTTGGCCCCGATGAGGGCGGCCTCGTTGAGGGTGGGGACCACCACCGCCACCGGGGGGACGGGGACGGGCGAGGCCGTGCGCGCGCGGCGGCGCCACGCGCGCGAGCGCCAGGCGAGGGCGAGGGGGTAGCCGACGATGGTCAGCCACAGCACCGCACTCGTCGCCGTGAAGACGATGAAGGCAGCCGTCATCGATGAGAGGGGTGCGCGGACTCTACAGCAGACCCGCGCCGCCGATCAACGACGCGCGGGGCGCGGGCGAGGGGGCTAGGGCTCCCAGCTCAGGACCACGCGGCCGGAGGCCCCGCTGCTCATGACCTCGAAGCCGCGCTCGAACTCCCGGTAGCCCAGGCGATGGGTGATGACGGGGCGGATGTCCAGCCCGCCCTCCAGCATGACGTTCATCTTGTACCAGGTCTCGTACATCTCGCGCCCGTAGATGCCCTTGATGGTGAGCATGCTGAAGATCACGGGGTGCCAGTCGATGGCCACCTCGCGGTCGGGGATGCCCAGGAGCGCGACCTTGCCGCCATGGGCCATGTTGCCGAGCATGTCGCGGAAGGCCTGGCCGTTGCCCGACATCTCCATGCCCACGTCGAAGCCCTCGGCCATGCCCAGCTCCTTCTGCACGTCGCGCAGGCTGCCCAGGCGGGGGTCCACGGCCAGGGTCACCCCCATGCTGCGGGCCAGGTCGAGGCGGTAGGGGTTGACGTCGGTGATGACCACGTAGCGCGCGCCCGCGTGGCGCGCCACCGCCGCCGCCATGATGCCGATGGGCCCCGCCCCCGTGACCAGGACGTCCTCCCCCAGCACGGGGAAGGAGAGCGCGGTGTGCACCGCGTTTCCGAAGGGGTCGAAGATGGCGGCCACGTCGCGGTCGATGGTCGCGGGGTGGACCCAGACGTTGGACATGGGCAGGGCGACGTACTCGGCGAAGGCGCCCGCGCGGTCCACCCCCACGCCCTTGGTGTCGGCGCACAGGTGGCGCCGCCCGGCCAGGCAGTTGCGGCACCGCCCGCACACCACGTGGCCCTCGCCGCTGACGATCTGGCCGGCGCGGAAGTCGGCCACGTTGGACCCCGTCTCCACGATCTCGCCCACGAACTCGTGGCCGATGACGAGGGGGACGTGGATGGTCTTCTGGGCCCAGGCGTCCCACTTGTAGATGTGGACGTCGGTGCCGCAGATGCCGGTGCGCAGGACGCGGATGAGCACGTCGTTGATGCCGATGCGCGGCTCGGGCACGTCCTGCAGCCACAGGCCCGGCTCCGCCCGGCTCTTGATGAGCGCCTTCACCGGCGCCATTCTGGGCCAAGGTGGCGCCGTTTACACGCCCGCGGGCGCGCACCCGCGGGCGTGATCCCCGTCACAGCGCGTGAGCCCGGTCACGGCGCGGAGGCCGCCTTCCGGCCCATACCGTGCCGGAGCGGGGCGTGGCCGCCCCGCGGCGAGTCGCTCGCCGTGGGGGGCCTCGCCTCCAGGGCAGGAGGTGCCTCATGAAGCGAACGCACGCGTCGTTCGTGCTGGGGGCGGGGATCATCCTGTGGAGCTGCGGCGGCGGGGGCGAGCTCGCGCCTTCACGCGCGCCTGCTCCCCTCGCCGCCACCGGCGAGGAGGACTCCGCCAACGCCCAGGGCGTCGAGAAGGTGACGATCTGCCACGTCCCCCCGGGAAACCCGGAGAACGCGCACACCATAACCGTCGGGTCTCCCGCGGTTCCCGCGCACATGGCGCACGGGGACTCCGAGGGCGCCTGCACGGAGCCCTCGCCCTCGCCGTCTCCGGAGCCCTCGCCGGAGACCTGAGGGTCCGCCCGACGCGGAGGACCTGGCCGCGGGAGCGGCCGGGTCCTCCCACCGCTCAGGCCACGAGCCGGCGCTGCCTCATGACGCCGCGGGCCATGAGCCCGTAGGCCAGCACGAACATCGCGTTGAGCAGCGGGTCGAGCGCCTGCTGCCCGAGCGCGGAGAAGTAGGCGAACCCGATGTCGGCCGCGCACAGGGCGAGGAAGCCGCCCAGGAGCGCCACCCACACCTTGCCCACGCCGCCGCTCCGGAAGGGCAGCGTGATCCGGATCAGCAGCGCGGTGGGCACCAGCAGCACGAGGTCGAGGCTGGGGTAGGCCAGGTTCAGGAAGGTGGCCATCGGCGACGCGGGGGCCTCGAGGATCGGCTTGAGGACGGGGAAGGCCACCACCAGGGCGGCCGCCGCCACGCCCAGCGCGGTGAGGCGCCGCCCCGCGGGAGTCCCCAGGGGGTAGCCGGCCTCCTCGTGCGCGCGCACGAACACGAAGAGGGCGGCGATGAAGAACGGATAGGCCAGGACGAAGAAGACGTCGCCCACGGAGGGGAAGGGCGCGCTCCCGACCGTCAACTGGTAGGGCGTCAGGCACAGCTGGCCGAGGAAGAAACCCGCGAAGCCGAGGCCGAGCAGCCGCCAGGCCCGCCGGGTGAGCGTCCCCGGCTCGAAGGACGAGGACGCGCGCAGCGACATGAAGGCGGCCACGCCCAGGCACGTGAGTTTGATGGCCGCGCCGACCCAGGTGAGGACCGGGGGGGGCAGCCAGGGGCGCAGCTGGGAGAGGTAGAGGAGCGTGGCCGCGGCGACCGACCCGTCCAGCGCCAGCTCGCGGCCGCGTTCGGCCGTCACCGCAACGCCTCCACGGCCCGCCGGAGCTCGCCCACGACCTGGGCGGACTTGTCGCGCCCCAGGAAGATGTTCAGGCCGGACCCCAGCCGCCCGATCAGCGCCTCGACCTGCTCCCGGGTGAGGGCGGCGCCCAGGGCCATCTTGTCGCGGTGCGCCTGGACGGCGGAGCGCGCCATGTTCTCGCCGAGGTAGGGCGCCACGCCGCGCGCCAGCGCCTCGGCCACCGCGTCCGTATCGAGCGCCATCGCACCCCCTCCAGCCCGGCGGCCCGACGAAAGTGCGGGATTCTAGCCAAAAGCCCGGGTGGCGTCGATGCGGCGGGTCTCTCGCCCAGGGAGGAGAGGTCGAAAGGCCGTTCCGGGCGAGGGTCCGCACGGGCACGGCTCCGCGGCCCGCGACTTCCGCGCCCGCTCAGATGTAGCTGAGCCAGGCCTCCCGGCGGCGCGCCTTGAGCCGCGCAAACCAGCGGCAGGGGAGATACAGCGCGACGACCACCAGGCCCGTGACGAGGTAGAGGAGGCCGAGGCTCCAGACGTAGCCGTCGGGCACGGGTCCGGGACGGAGCGGGTGGTCCTGGAACAGCCAGCCCGTGGCCGCGGGGCTGCGCACCAGGGAGATCGCCACCGCCGCGCCGTGTATCAGCGGGATGTGGACCAGGTAGAAGAACCCGGGGACGCGCCCGAAGACGGCGAGCCATCGCCAGGGCACTCCCTCCCGGCCCTCCAGCAGCGCCAGGGCGACGAGGGTGGGGCCCAGCGTCATCAGGAGGAACGCGAGCGACGCCGGGTACTTGGTGGTGTTCAGGAAGGCGATGAGGGCGGGGGCCTCCGCGCGCGACCAGGGCCGATCACCGTAGACGTCCGCGAGCCGGAGCAGCACGAAGAGCGCGGTGGCGGCAAGGCCCAGGGCCAGGCAGGCGCGGCGGCGCGCGGCGGGCTCGCGCACGACCACCAGGCCGAAGGCATAGCCGGCGGCCATCACGCCGATCCAGGGCACGATCGAATACAGCACGAAGAAGCCGGGCGTGGTCCCGGAGCCGAGGCCCAGGCCGCCTCCGAAGTAGAGGACCTTCCACAGTCCCCCCCAGGGGCCGGCGAGGAGGCGGCGGACGGACTCGGGCTCCAGGAACGCGGTGAGGTTGTGGGTGGCCATCACGGCCACGCCCAGCGCTCCCACCGCCGTGACGGGAAGCCGCACCAGCAGGGCCAGCAGGACCATGCACCAGCCCAGCATCCAGAGCACGCCCGCCATCAGGTAGCGGCCGAGCTCGAGGTTGAACGTCCAGGCCACGCGCATCCACGTCAGCTCCAGGACGACCAGCAGGAGGCCGCGCACGGCCAGCCAGCGCCCCAGCGCGCCCCGATCGCCCAGCTTCTCCCCGTGCAGGAAGGCCGCGGTACCGGCCAGGAACACGAAGGCCGGGGCGCAGAAATGGGTGACCCAGCGCGTGAAGAAGACGCCGAAGGTGGGGCCCCCGGCAGGGACCCCGGCGTACACGCGGACGTGGTCGACGGCCATCAGCGCCATCACGATCCCGCGCACGGCGTCGATCGACGGGAGGCGTCTCGCCACGGGTGGCGCGACGCTAGGCGCGCCCGGTGGGCCCGGGCAATCCCCGCGCAGCCAGCGGCGCCCTTCGCGCAGCGAGGGGCGCGCGCAGGGAGCGGGGCCCTAGCTCTCCCGTCCCAGGCGCCGCAGCGCGCGCCGGACCGCCTCCCGCCGCCGGCGGCTCACGGGGACCGCGGTGCCGTCCCGGAGCACCACCACCGATCCCCCGTCCGTCCGGCGCAGCTCGCGCACGCGCTCCACGTTCACGATGGCCGAGCGGTGCACGCGCACGAAGCGCGCCGGCTCCAGCCGGGCGGCGAGCGAGGCGAGGGACTCGCGCAGCAGGTGCCGGCGGCCGCCCAGGTTGAGCGCCGCGTAGTAGTCCTCCGCCGCGATCCAGTCCACGTCCGCGGCCTCGAGCACCAGCTCCCCGGCGGCGGTGGGCACGACGAGGCGGCGGCCGGGCGGCGCCTCCGGCCGCGCGCGGCCCGCCTCCGCCAGCAGCGCTTCCAGGCGGCGGGCCCGCTCCGCCGCCGCCCGGCCCTCCAGACGCTCGCGCACGCGCGCCACCGCGGCCGCGAAGCGGGCCTCGCTCACCGGCTTCATGAGGTAGTCGACGGCCTGGGCCTCGAAGGCGCGGATGGCGTAGTCGTCGTATGCGGTCACGAAGACCACCGCGGGCATGCGGGCGGGGCCCCGCTCGCGGATGACGCCGAAGCCGTCCAGCTCCGGCATCTGGACGTCGAGGACCACGAGGTCGGCGTCCGTCTCGTCCAGCAGGCGCAGGGCCTCGCGCCCGTTGCGGCCCTCCCCCACGATGAGGAGCCCGGGCTGGCGGGCCGCGAGCTGGCGCAGGCCGCGCCGGGCCAGGGGCTCGTCGTCCACCACCAGCACCCGCACGTCGCGGGTCACGCCGTCGCCGCGCCGGCGCCCGTGCCCGCGGCCGCGCGCCGGTAGGGAAGGCGGACGGTCGCCGCCACGCGGCCGGCGTCCTCCGAGAGCGTCAGGCTGGCCTCCGGCCCGTAGAGCGCGGTCAGGCGCTCGCGCGTGTTGGCCACGCCCACGCCGGGCCCGCGCGTGAGGGCGCGCCGGCTGGCCTCGGGGGCGTCGTTGCCGACCTCCAGGACGAGCATGCCCTCCCTGACCTCCGCGAGGATGTCGAGGGTGCTGGCCGCGCTGGTGGCGGCCACGCCGTGCCGCAGGGCGTTCTCCACCACGGGCTGCATCAGGAAGCTCGGGACCAGTCCCTCGCGCGCGGCCTCCGCGATGCGCCAGCGCACCTCCAGGCGGTCCGAGAAGCGGACCTGTTCGATGGCCAGGTACCGGCGCAGGAGGGCGAGCTCCTCCTCGAGCGGCACCTCCGCCCCCCCGCCCTGGCTCAGGAGATGGCGGAGGATGTCGGAGAGCTGCTCGACCACGCGGGCCGCGTCCTCGCCGCGGCCGTCGCGCACGAGGACGGCCACGGCGTTGAGGCTGTTGAAGAGGAAGTGCGGGTTGAGCTGCATCCGGAGCGCGTCCAGCCGGGCCTCCGCCACCTGTGCGGAGAGGCGCGCCGCGTGCGCCTCCCGTTCCTGCGCCTCCAGAGCATAGGCGAAGGCCAGCACGCACCCCAGCACCGTGAAGTACATGAACACGGACCAGGGCAGGCTGGTGAGCAGCCAGCTCGCGGCGTGGCGCGACACCGTCACCTGCGGGGGCAGGATCCCCAGCGCCGCGCGCAGAGCCACGCCGCAGGAGGCCCAGCCCACGCAGAGGGCGAGCGCGCCCGCGGCGTGGACGGCCAGCTTGCGGCCCAGGCCGGGGGGGCGGAGGGGGTAGCGCACGGCCAGCACGTAGACGAGCGCGGTGAGGCCGCCCAGGATGATCCATTCGCCGAACTGGAAGGCGACGGAGGGCCAGGGGACGTGCGCGCTCCCCTCCAGCCGCGCCTGGAGGTAGGACTGCCACCCGTCCAGCACGGCGGGCACCACGCAGGCCGCCGCGATGAGCAGCCCGATCGGGCGCAGGCGCCGGGCGTCGAGCGGCGACGGCGCGCTCAACGCGCGCCCGGGGAGGGCGCCACCGCCTGCTCCAGCAGGGCCACGGGCGAGGCCAGCTCGGGCGGCAGCACGCGCGTCCGCCAGTCGGGCACGAAGCGGTCCAGGAGCAGGAAGAGGGCCAGTCCTTCCTCCTGGGACCACCATTTCCTGCCGCCCCGGAACTCGTCCAGCGAGGCCGCGGCGGCGGCCGCCGGCCGGCGGCGCCTCTCCACCTGCAGGGCGGCCCAGCAGGCGAGGCCTTCCATGTTCAGGAAGGTGTCCTCGAGGGCGCCCAGCGGCTCGAGGCGGGCGCCGAAGTAGGTGGCGCGGCGCGCGCGCAGCAGCGCCAGCCCGCGCGCGGCCAGCTCGCGGGCGGCTTGCGGCCGCCCCTCCTCATGCGCGGCGTAGAGGAGCGCGATCTCCGCGCGCACGGTGGGCTCCACGCCCGGCACGCCGCCGTAGCGCTTCTGGAGCAGGTCGTCGTCGAGGTCCACGGGCAGGCCGGGAAAGCGCGACGAGAGCTGCTCCAGCCGCTCCCGCACCGCCACGATCTGCAGCGTGTGCACGAGCTCGTGCGCGAGCACGGAGAGGACGAAGGGGGGCCAGTCCTCCGGGTCGCCGGCGTAGGCCGGATCGTGGCGCCAGACCTCGGGCAGCGCGGCCACGAAGAACGGGCGCGCCGAGGGCCCGTCGCCGAAGACGCCGGTGAAGGCCTGGCCGCGCACGGGGACGGTGTCGCCACGGGGCAGCGCGACGGCCTCGCCGATGGCGAAGGCGTGCACGGGCACCGCCTCCGCGGAGAAGCGCAGCGCGGCGCGCGGTGAGGGGCGGCCGGGCAAGGCGGCCGGATCCGCGCCGAGGTGGTAGACGCAGGTGCGATCGAAGAGCAGCATCCAGGGCAGCGCGGGCCGTGGGATCCGCAGCAGGTCGCGCGTGATCGTCTCCCACGCGTCGAGGGCGTCCTGGAAGAAGCGCACCTGCTCCGTCGAAGGGTCGCAAGCGGCCGCCGCGCGGGCAGGCGCCGGCGCGAGGAGGGCCAGGACCGCCGGCAGCGCGAGCGCACGCGGGAGCATGGCGTCCGCGCAGCATACGCGCGCGCGGCCACCGTGACGACGGCCAGCGGCTCCGCTCCGCGAGCAATTGCAGCGCGCGGTCGGGAATCGGCAGCCGCCGGCCCGGGCCTCCCGAACCCCGTTGACAGCGTTGCAGGCGGCGGAGAACAATCCCGAACTAGTCAGAAAGCGTTCATGTCTCAGCCACGTGTGGTGATGACCTCGCCGGTGCAGCCCATCGGAGGCTGTTCGGCCAACGTGTACAGCTGGGACAAGTCCCCGGCGCGCGTGCGCGTGGCCATGTCCTTCCTCAGCCACCCGGGCCTCGCGTTCCTGGGCGCGAACGCCGGGTGCGAGGTCCTCGAGTACCCCGACGCCGCCGCCTTCGCGCGCCTGCTCGCCGATCCGCCGGAGATCCTCGGCCTGTCGTTCTACATCAACGAGACCGAGATCGCGCTGCGCATGGCCGAGCAGGCGCGGCGCGCCGGCGTGCGCGAGGTCTGGGCGGGCAACTACGGCGCCTACTCGCCCCAGGTGCGCGGCGCCTTCGACCGCGTGTTCGAGGGATGGGCGGAGAGCGCGGTCGCGGTGGCGCTGGGCCGGCCCGCGGTCCCCGTCGAGGGCCTGCGGCATCCCCCCCTGTACGGCGCCATCGGCACCAACCTCTTCCCGCGCATGGTCCTGTCCGGACTGATGTTCAGCTCCCGGGGGTGCCCGTTCACGTGCAGCTTCTGCCAGACCCCGGACTTCTACGGCCGGCCCGTCCCCGTGCCGCTCGAGGAGCTCGAGCGCGTGGCCTGGACGTACCGCCGGCAGGGCATCCAGGGCGTCAACCTCCTGGACGAGAACTTCGGCACGTTCCCCGGGCACGCGAACGCGGTGGTGGACATCCTCCACCGCCACGGGCTGCGCTGGATCGCCCTCACGCGCGTGGACACGCTGCTGCGCCACTTCGACGAGTGGTCGGCCAAGGGGCTCTTCGGCGCGCACCTGGGCATCGAGAGCCTCAACGAGGCCTCCTTGCAGGGCGCCTCCAAGCGCATCCAGGGGACCGACAGCGTGCGCCTGCTGGAGCGCATGGGCCGCTCGAACATGTTCGTGCAATGCTTCTACATCCTGGGCTTCGAGGAGGACACGGTGGAGTCCGTGCGGAGCGACGTGGAGCGCCTGGCCGCGCTGGACGTGGACGTGGTGCAGGTCCAGGTGCTGACCCCGTACCCGCGCACCGGGCAGCGCGCGCAGATCGAGGCGCGCTACGGCATCCACGACCGGAACCTGAGCCACTACAACTCGCGCAACCTCGTCTGGGGCCATCCCCACATCTCGCCCGCCGAGATGCGCTCTCTCCAGCGCTGGGCCAACGCCAGGCTCTCCTCCTCGCGCCGGGCCCTGCGCACCCTGGCCAAGTTCGCCGTCTTCGGGGGACGGGCGCGGCCCGGCCTGGAGGGGCTGCGGCTGGCCCTGCGGCCGTTCCGTGGCCCCGCGCGGCGCACGCACGACGGCCTGGCCTCCCGTCTGCGCGCGGCGCGGGCGTGGACGCGCCGGGGCTGGTACGCCTACGAGGAGTTCGCCTCGACGGAGGCCCTCACCGCGCGGGACGCGCCGGCCGAAGGCACGCCGCCTCCATCGGCCCGGGGAGAACGGGCGTGGGCTTGAGACCCGACACGGGCGCGGACGAACTGGAGCTGCGCGTGGACCTGGCCGCGTGCTACCGCCTGGTGGCGCGGTTCGGCTGGGACGACCTCGTCTTCACCCACATCTCGGCGCGCGTGCCGGGCCCGGAGCACCACTTCCTGATCAACCCCTACGGGATGCTCTTCGAGGAGATCACCGCCTCGAGCCTGGTCAAGGTGGACCTGGCGGGGAACAAGGTCGGGGAGAGCCCCCACGAGATCAACCCGGCCGGCTTCACCATCCATGGGGCCATCCACGAGGCGCGGGAGGACGCCCGGTGCATCCTGCACCTGCACAGCCTGAACGGCGTGGCCGTCTCCGCGCAGAAGGACGGAGTGCTCCCCATCTCCCAGCAGTCCATCTTCGTCCTGGCCTCGCTGGCCTACCACGCCTACGAGGGCGTGGCCCTGAGCGAGGACGAGAAGCCGCGGCTCGTGCGCGACCTGGGCGACAAGACCTTCCTCATGCTGCGCAACCACGGGCTGCTCACGGTGGCGGAGACCATCCCCGACGCCTTCCTGTACATGTACGTCTTCGAGGCGGCCTGCACCATCCAGGTGCGCGCACAGGCGGGGGGCGGGGAGCTGGTGCCGATCGACCCCCGCATCATCGCGGGCGCGCAGGCGCAGGCCCGTCAGGTCACGCGGAACGCGGGCGGCGCGCTGGCCTGGCCGGGGCTGCTGCGCAGGCTGGACCGCATCGACCCCGGCTACCGGGACTGAGCGGGAGAGAGGCGGTGGTCCGGGGCCCGGTCTAGAGGACGGCCGCGTCCTCCGGGCTCCCGCTCCACTTCGTCATGTTCTCGGCCCCCGCCTCCGTGATGAAGATGATGTCCTCGTGGCGCACGCCGATCTCGCCGGGGATGTAGATCCCCGGCTCGTCGCTGAAGCACATGCCTGGCCGCAGCTTCGTCGCGTTGCCGCGGACCAGGTACGTCCACTCGTGGCCGTCCATCCCGATGCCGTGGCCCACCCGGTGGGTGAAGCGGGCGTAGCCGGGCCCGAAGCCCGCGTCCTCGATGACCGCGCGGGCGGCCGCGTCCAGCGCCTGGCACTCGACGCCCGGCCTCGCCGCGCGGAAGGCGGCATCCTGGGCCCGGCGCACCACCTCCCAGAGCCGCCGCTGGCGGTCCGTGGGCGGCGCGCCGAAGACGGCGGTGCGCGTGATGTCGCTGGAATAACCGTGCAGGCGGCCGCCGCCGTCGATGAGGACGGCGTCTCCCTTCTGCAGCGGGCGCGGGTGCTCGGTGCCGTGGGGGAAGGCGGCGTCGGGGCCGAAGAGCACCAGCGCGCCCCCCGCCATCCCCAGCCGGCGGTGGGCCTCCGTGGAGAGCCGGGCGGCCTCGCCCTGGCTCATGCCCTCGCGCAGGGAGGCGAAGACCGCGCGATGGGCGGCCACCGTGATGGCGCAGGCCCGCCGCATGAGGGCCAGCTCGTGCGTGTCCTTGATCATGCGGCAGCCGGCGGTCACGGGGGTGGCGCTGACCAGGCGGACCCCCGGCGCGGCCTGGCCGATGCCGTCCACGAACATGAAGTCCAGCGTCTCCTCCACGCCCACCCGGCCGCCCGCCTTGGCGTCGCGCAGGATGGAGGCCACCAGCGCGTAGGGTGACTCGTCCTCCTCCCAGGCCCGGACGTCCGTGCCCAGCTTGATCTGCTCGAGCGCGCGCGCCTTCTCGAAGGCCGGCGTCACCCAGGCGGGGGCGCCCTGGCGGGGCAGCACCGCCGCGAAGAGCCGCTCGGAGACGCCCCACCGTGCGCCCGTGAAGTAGGTGAGCGAGGTGCCCGGGCCGAGGACCACGGCGTCCAGCCCCGCGTCCGCCATCAGCGCCTGCGCGCGCGCGATGCGGGCGCCGTGCTCCTCCGTGGTGATGGGCGCCACCCCGTCCGCCATCGGCTTCAGGGCGGCGATGGCGGCGGGCGTCTCGTCGGCGGCGTCCGCGGCGCGAGGGGCGAGCCCGAAGGCGGCGGCGGCGAGGCCGGACCGGCTGAGGAGGCGGCGTCGGGAGAGGTTCATGCCGGCATCCTAGCGCCCCCGCCCCGCCGCGGGGGCGGGCGCCGCTGCCCGGATCTTGATCGGCCGCGGAAGTCGCCGACAATGACGGGGGTGCGCGCGGCGGGGCTCAAGCCGTTGGAGGCGGCGGTCTGGAGGAACGGCCACGGCAGCCGCGTGGCCGTGGCGGAGACGTTCCGCAGCCCCCTCCTGGTGGTCTACCAGTGGCGGTGCCTGGCCGCCCGGGCGGAGCCGGACGACGAGCGGTTCCACCTCTGGCCGGTGGCCACCGTGGTGCACGAGGGCGCCTGCGTCGTGCACCGCGGACGATCCGCCCTGGTGGCGGAGCCGGGCACCACCATCCTCCACGACGCCTACGTGCCGTACCGGTCCTCGCACCCGTTCGGCTGCGGAGACGAAGGCTGCACGGTGGCCATCCGGCCCGACACCCTGCGCGAGCTCCGCGGCCACGAAGGCTCGTGGGAAGGGGCCTGGCCGGCCCTCGTGGGCCACGCGCCCTCGGGGCTCCTCCTGCGCCTCTACGTGATGCTGCGCCGGTGGGGCCGCGCCCCCGCCGACAGGCTGGCCGTGGAGGAGTGCGCCCTGGACCTGGCGGCCGCCCTCGTGCGCGGGCGGCCCCTGGCCGACGGCAAGCGCCCCACCGCCGCCCACCAGGAGCTCGCGGAGGCGCTGCGCCGCCTGCTCTACGCGCGCCTGACCGACCCCGTCTCCCTCGACGGCCTGGCCGCGGCGCTGGGGGTGACGGCGCCCCACCTCGTCCGGGTCTTCCGGCGCGTGACCGGCCTCCCCGTGCACCGCTACCGCACGCGGCTGCGGCTGCACGCCACCCTGGGCCGCATCCTCGAGGGCGGGTCGCTCACGGAGGTGGCGCTGGACCACGGGTTCTCCAGCCACAGCCACTTCACCGCGGCCTTCCGCCGCGAGTTCGGCGTCCCTCCCGTCGCCGTCCGGCGCCTCTACACGGCGCCCGCCGTCCCCCCCCCGGCGTGAGGCCGCGCCCGCGCTCGCTGCTCGCGGCGGCCGCGATCCTGGCCGCCGGGGCGGCGGAAGCGGCCAGCTTTCCCCCCTCGTTCCGCTTCCGCACGCTGCGCGCCGCCCGCGTGTCCGTGCACTACCAGGTGGGGCTGGAGGCGCTGGCCCGCGAGGCCGTCGGCCTCTCCGAGGAGATCCTCGGCCGCTACCTGGAGCGGTACCCGACGCCCCTCCCGCACGTGCACGTCGTGCTCGCGGACAACGTGGACGACCCCAACGGGTTCGCCACGCCCCTGCCCTACCCGCTCGTCCACCTGCGCGCGGTGGCCCCCGACGGGACGGACGAGCTGGGCAACCACGAGGGCTGGCTCCGCCTGCTGCTCAGCCACGAGCTCCTGCACATCGTGCACATCGAGCAGGCGCGCGGCTTTCCGCGCGCCCTGCGCAAGGTGCTGGGCCGCGCCCCCCTCCTCTTCCCGAACGGCACCTCCCCTCCGTGGCTCATCGAGGGCCTGGCCACCTTCGAGGAGACGGAGCAGACTGCCTTCGGGCGCGGCCGCAACCCGGACAGCCGCATGGTGCTGCGCATGGCCGCCCTCGAAGACGACTTCCCGGGGGAGGACCGCGCCACGGTGGCCCTCGACCGCTGGCCGTCCGGCCGCGCGGCCTACCTCTTCGGCGAGGCCTTCCTCCGCGACCTCCAGCAGCGGGGGGGCCACCGCACGCTGCCCGCCCTGGTGGAGACGCAGTCGCGCAAGCCGCTCCCCTACCTCGACGAGCTCACCTTCCGCTCGGTGACGGGGCAGGGCATCCACGGCCTCTGGCGCCTGTGGCGCGACGAGGCGGGGGCGGAGTTCGCGCGCGAGGCGGCGGCGCTCCGGGCCCGCGGCCTCAGCGCCTCGCGGCCGCTCACCACGGAAGGGGTCGTGAACGTGGGTCCGCGGCTGAGCCCGGACGGCGAGTGGATCGCCTACACCCGGCGCACGCTCACCGACGACCGCCACCTGCGCCTCATGCGCGCCGACGGCACGCAGGACCGCGAGCTCACGCGGCGCACGGGCGGGACCGGCCTCTCCTGGACGCCGGACGGCCGCACCCTGGTCTACGACGAGCCCGAGGTCTGGCGCTTCTTCTCCACGCGCGGAGGGCTGCGCGCCCTCGACGTGGGCAGCGGGCGCGCGCGCTGGATCGCGCGCGGCCTGCGCGCCAAGGACCCCGACGTGTCGCCGGACGGCGCCCGGCTGGTCTTCGTGCGCCGCGGCGCGGAGACCAGCGAGCTGGTGGTGGCGGCGCTGGAGGGGAGCGCGCGGCGCGAGCTCACGCGCTCCCCGCGCGGCACGCACTGGAGCGGTCCGCGCTGGAGCCCCGACGGCGCCCGCGTGGTGGCCTCCCGCCTGGCCCCGGGGGGCAACCTGGACCTGGCCGTGGTGGACGCGGCCACGGGCGCGGTCAGGCCGCTCACGGAGGACCGGGCCAAGGACGTGGAGCCGTCCTGGACCCCCGACGGCGCCCACGTCGTGTTCCGCTCCGACCGCGAC
>DATBIO010000061.1:0-30263 GCA_036556965.1 Vicinamibacteria bacterium | reverse complement strand
CGCGTCCTCGAGCTCCTCCTCGAGCAGCAGCTCGAGCGCGAGCTCCTCCAGCGGCAGCTCCTCGTCGAGCAGTTCGGGCGGCTCGAGCAGTTCGAGCAGCAGCGGCTCTTCGAGCTCGGCGCGGAGCGCCTTCGGGCTCGTCTCGCCGCCGCGGGCGACGGCCTAGCGCGCGAGCAGCGCGCCCAGCTCCTTGACGAGCTTGGCGGCCACGGCCGCCGTGGTCCCCACCGGGTCGCGGTCGGGGTTCAGCTCCACCACGTCCGCGCCCGCGAGCGGTCCCCGGATGCGGCGCAGCACGGCCAGCACGTCGCGCACGGAGAGCCCGCCCGGCTCGTGGTGGGACACGCCGGGGGCGAAGGCGGGGTCGAGGGCGTCGAGGTCGATGGTCACGTAGAGCGGAGGCGCGGGGATGGGCACGTCCTCCGCGCGGAAGCCGTCCATGAACACCGTCTCCACCGAGAAGCGGCGCGCCTGCTCCGCCTGGTGCGCGTTCTGCGTGCGGATGCCCACCTGCACCAGCCGGCGCGCGCGCCCCTCCTCCATGATCCGCGCGAAGGGGCTGGCGTGGGAGAGCGGGTTGCCCCCGAAGTCGTGGTAGAGGTCGGGGTGGGCGTCGAAGTGGAGGACGTTGACGGGCCCCTGGTCCCGGGACAGCCCGCGCACGATGGGGTAGGTGATGGAGTGGTCGCCGCCCAGGGCCAGGAAGGGCCGGGCGCGGCCGGTGAAGGCCGCCTCGATGAGGGCGAAGTCGCCCTCGCCCTCGGTGAGGGGCAGGTCGCCCTCGTCCACCATGACCCCGGGCGCGTCGAGGGCGAAGCCGCCCTCGCTGGTCAGGTTGGTGCTGCCGCTGCGCAGCACCGCGCGCACCGCCGCCGGGGCGCGGGCGGCGCCGCGCAGGTAGGAGGAGTTGCGGTCGGTGGGCACGCCCACCAGGGCGAAGCCGCCGGGCACGATCAGTGCGCGGCGGCGGCGGGGGCCGGCCGCATCAGCTTGCGCACGCCGAGGGCCAGGCCGCCGAACAGCATCCCGCCCACCACCGTCACGTAGATCCAGATCGACACCTGCGGCAGCAGCGCCGTCCAGAAGAACAGGCCCCACGGCCCCATGGGCGGGAAATCCGGCCGCGGCTTGGCGTAGTGCGTGTCCCAGGCCCCGAAGATGGAGAGGAACATGACGATCAGCACGGGCAGGCGCGCGGCCAGGCCGTAGGCGACCAGCACACGCCACAGCGACGGCCAGCCCAGCCGCGCCACCGCCACCGCCAGGAGCGAGGCCAGGGTGAAGAGCGCGAGCTGGACCACGGGGCTCTCCGGGAAGAGCGCGAAGGCGCCGAAGCCGAGGGCCGTGTTCGTCACGAAGGCGATGCCCGCCCAGCCCAGGGCGCGCCCGAGGCGCGCCGGCTCGTCGCCGGCCGCGGCCAGGCGCAGCGCGAAGTAGATCCCGAAGACGGGGACCAGCCACACGATGCCGACGAGGGCGGCGCCTCCGCCCGCCTCGCGGCTGAAGAAGGCGGGCGACCACTGGAGCAGCTCGCCCAGGAGCCGCAGCAGGGTCACCGCGAGGGTGATGACGGCGGGCACCAGGACGAGGCGGAAGAGGGCCCGGTTCGAGTCTCTGGACATGGCGGACCTCGCGCGTGGGAGCGCGAGGAGCTTACTGCAACGGCGGCCGGGCCGGGACCGGCTCAGCCCTGCGGCTTGAAGTGCAGGACCAGGTAGCCGCCCAGCGCGGCCAGCACGAAGCCGAGGTACAGCATGGGATGGGGGGCGGCCTTGGGCGGGTGCTGCGCCATCGAGTAGAGCACGTTGACCACGGGCGCGCCCGCGAAGACCAGCGGCATCACGTAGAGCGGCGAGCCCCCCGCGCGGAAGGCCCAGATGATGCATACCGCGCCGACCGCTCCCAGCGTGCCCGCGAAGGTGGCCGTCACCACGCCGCGCGTGGTGAAGCCGTGGAGCTGGCCCTGGGCGCCCAGGCCCGCCAGCGGCACCAGCACGCCGATCAGGAAGTAGGCGAAGCCGACGCAGAGCAGCGCGCGCAGGGGATGGCCCACCAGGGCCTGCCCGCGGTGCAGGGCGGGCCCGTAAAGGCCCCAGGAGAGGATCGCGCCGGCCACGAACCAGACCCAGCTCATCGTCGTCCGCCTTCCTTGAATGGTTGGAAACGCAGGGTGCCGCCCCCGGCCAGGGTGAGGACGAGCGCGCCCGCGCCACGGATGAGCCCTCTCATCGAAGCCTCCTCAGAACCGAAGGTAGGCCAGGCTGTCCGCGTCCTTGACCAGGACGCCGTCCGCCGTGATCGCCGGGTGCGCCCAGGTCGCGCTCTCCGCCACCGTGTAGCGCTGCACGACCTTGAAGGCCGGGCCCGCCGTGTCCGCCACCAGCAGCTCCGCCTCCGTGGTCAGGGCGAGCACCGTCGTGCCCGCGGCCACGAGGGCCGCGTTCTCGCCCTGGCGCCCCTCGGAGAGCCACAGGGTCCGGCCGGAGCCGGGGTCCACGGCGAAGAACTGGCCCTTCTTGCGGTGGGAGAGGCCCACCAGGCGCCCACCCGCCAGCACCGGCGTGCTCATGTAGACCGACACCTCCGCGTTCTCCCACGCGGGCGCGGTGGACCACCGGGCGCCGGCCCGGGTCACGCGCACCGCGCGCAGAGGCTGGTCGATGCCGCCGTAGACCACGAGGTCGCCCAGCACCACCGGCGTGACCACGTTCTGGTCGTAGGCCGTGGTGAAGGGAATCTGCCACAGGAGCTGGCCTTGGTCCGCGGCGAGGCCGACCATGTGCCGCTCGGTGAGGCTCACCACCTGGCGCGCGCCGCCGATGGTGGCCAGCACGGGCGAGGCGTAGCCGGGCCCGTCGCCCTTCCACGACCAGGCCAGGGCGCCGGTGGCGGCGTCGAAGGCGGCCAGCGCCCCCTTGCCTTCCCCTCCCACGTGCACGATCACGCGCCCGCCGTCCACCAGCGGCGACTGCGCGGCCCCGAACTCGGGCGAGGAGGCGCCGAGCTCCTTGCCGAAGGCCTTGCGCCAGAGGAGCCGCCCGGCGCCCGCGTCGTAGGCGGAGAGCACGCCGTCGATGCCGAGGGTGAACACGCGGCCGTCCGCCACCGTGGGCGTGGCCTTCGGGCCCTTGCCGTGCGCGGACGCCGCCATGTTGACCCTGTACGGGGCCGGATAGCCCTGCTGCCAGAGGCGGCGGCCACTGGCCAGGTCGAAGGCCTGCAGCGTCTCCTCCTCGCCCAGGCGCGCGAAGAGGTAGACGCGCCCACCCGCCACCACCGGCGAGGAGTGGCCGATTCCGGCGGCCGCCTTCCAGGCCGGGCGCAGGGAGGCCGGCCAGGCGCGCGCCAGCGGCGCGGAGAGGGCGCCGTCCCGCGCGGGCCCGCGCCACTGCGGCCAGTCGGCGACGCCCACCGCCAGCACGGCGGCAACCAGGGCTCTCACGGCACCTCCTATTCCGAACGCAGCGACGCGAGCAGGGGCAGGCGGCGGATCGCGGCCGCCGCCGCCGCCGACACCGCGAGGCCGATCACGGCCAGCGCCGCCACCAGGCTCGCCATCACGGCCAGGGGCGCGCCGCCTCCGCGCTCGCGCAGCGCGGGGAGGATGGCCAGCAGCGCCGGCAGCACGCCCGCGGCCAGCCCCGCTCCCAGCAACAGCGCATTCTCGCTCAGCACGAGGCGGCGGAGGTCGCGGCCGCGGTAGCCCACCGCCTGGAGCAGGGCCAGCTCCCGCCGCCGCTCGAAGGCGTTGCGCACGAGCACCGCGGCCAGCCCCACCGTGCCCAGGAGCAGGCCGAGCCCGCCCAGGGTCTGGAAGGTGGCGATGTACGTGTTCTCCACGCGGTGGTAGGCGGCGAGCTGCGCCGCCGCGGGGCTGACGTCGAAGCCGAAGTCGCTCAGGCGCGACTCCAGCGCCTCCACCAGCGCCGGCGCGCGGTCGTCGGGGACGTCGAAGAGGAAGAAGCGGTAGCCGTCCTCCGCGGGGAAGGCGCGCTGGAAGTGGCGCTCCGAGGTGACGAGCGCGCTCTGCAGCAGGCCCGGGCGGAGCGCGCCCACGAAGCGCACGGACGGCCCGCCTTCGCCCAGGGCCATGGTGTCGCCCACCCGCTTCTTGAGGACGTACTGGAGGGTGGTGCCGTCGGCCACCACGGGCACCACGCCGTCGGCGGCCTCGCGCTCCAGCAGGAGCCAGGGATCGGCCCGCTCCGCGGGCGTGGCCGCCAGCGACTGCGCGAAGGCGAAGCGGCCCGCGCGCAGGAAGGAGGGCTCGGCGCCCAGCACGGTGGGCCGCGAGGGGCGGTAGAGGTTGAGGCAGCTCGCGTCGTCGCCCGCCGAGCGCCGGAAGCGGGCGAGGGTCACGCCGTCGAGGGCGCCCGCGGGCAGGCCGAGCGCCTCGCGGCCGGCGGGCGTCCGCGGGTCGTGGTGCAGCGGCTGGGCCGCGCTGGCCAGCAGCGTGAACCCGCCGCTCTCGGAGCGGGGCCGGTGGAGGTCGCGCGGGCCCCCGTGGCGGAAGGCGCCCACGGCCACGATCACGAAGGACGCGCCCGCCACCAGGGCGATGCAGAGCACGCTCCGCCCGGGACGGAAGGAGGCGGCGCGCCGCCCCAGCGCGGCCACGGTGGGCACCGCCGCGGGACGCGCGGGCCGGCCGCGCAGCCGGCGCGCGCTCTCCGCGAGGGCGGCGGCCAGGAGCAGCCCGCCCGCGCCGAAGAAGGCCGCGGCGGCGGGCACGATTCGCGCCGCGCCCGCGGCCAGCAGCAGCAGGGCCAGGGCGAGCAGTACGCCGGGGAGAACGCGCGCGCGCGGGGGGCGTTCCGGCCGCCAGTCCTCGAGCGCCCCCGCCAGCAGCGCGCGCACGCTGCGCCGGCCCAGCCCGCGCAGGGTGACGGCCACGGCCAGGGCCGCGGCCAGCGCGGCCCCCAGCGCTCCCGCGGCGAGGGCCGTGGCCGACGCCTGCACCGCCAGCTCGGAGGTGCCGACGGCTCCCCGCCACACCGTGCGCAGACCGAGCACGACCAGGTGCGCGTAGCCCAGCGCGCCGAGGACGCCCAGGAGCGCGCCCGCCGCGGCCAGGAGAAGCCCCTCGCCCAGAAACAGGGCGAGCAGGCGGCGCGGCGTGAAGCCCACCGCGCGCAGCAGGCCCACCTCGCGCAGGCGCTGCTCCAGGCCCAGGCGGAAGAAGAGGCCGGCCAGGAGCAGCGCCGAGGCCACCAGGAAGAAGCTGAAGGCCACGAAGTACTGGCCGAAGTCGGTGCTGCCGCGCGCGGCGGAGAGCGCCTCTGCCCGTACGGGACGCGGCCGGAGCGAGGAGGAGAGGAGCGGCACCAGCGCCCGCTCGAACCGGCGGCCCGCCTCCGCGAGATCCTCGCCCGCCGCCGGCGCCAGGCGCAGGACGGTGACCCTCCCGAGCCGGTGCCCCCAGAGCCGCTGGCCCACCGCCAGGGGCACGTAGGCCTTGGGGCTGGTGCGGTGCCGCGCCCAGTAGTCCTCGTCCGCGGGCCGGATGCGCGCCAGGTCCACGGGGAAGGGCGGGCTCCAGTCCGCCATCTGCGTGGACTCCGTGATGCCGGGATAGGGCGGCACCAGGGCGCGGTCGTCGGGCTCCGCGAGCGGCGCCACGCCGGCGAGGCGGAAGGTGGCGCTCCCGGCGTCCATGCGGCCCTCGTCGCGCCAAAGGTAGAAGTCGAGCGTGACCTGGGCGCCGGGGGCCACCCCGAGGTCGCGCGCCGCCCACTCGTTCAGCACCAGCGGCGGCGGCTCGGCGGGCGCCGTGGCCAGGCCGGGCCGGTCCACGGCCGCCACCAGCGAGTAGGGCACGGCGCGTCCGCCGGCGCTGATGGCGTTGGCCAGGTATATGAGCACGGGGCGGGCGGCCAGACCGGCCGCGTGCGCGGCCGCCGTCCCCGCCTCCACCGTGCGGTCGTCGAGCAGGGAGCGCGCGCTCTCCAGGGACAGCTCGCCCTTCTCCGGGACCGCGCGCAGCCGCAGGCCGAGGTCCTCGAGGGTGGCCGCCGCCGCCACCCGCCGCCCCAGCCCCTCGCCCTCCTCCGCGGCGAGCAGGGTGTTGGCCCGCCCGGCCAGGCCGAGGGTGGCCTGGAGCGTGGCCAGGGGCACGAACACCGCGCGCACCGCGGACTGCGTGGGCAGCAGCGTCAGCTCGCCCCCCTGCGCGCGTGGCAGCACCCCGCGCACGGTGGCGCGCAGGCGCCGCCCGGGGTCGTCGCGCCGTCCGAAGAGGGTGGAGCCCGGGATGGCGTCCGCCGAGGGGAGCAGCACCACCACCGCGTCGCCCGCGGCCGCCTGCAGCTCCTCGGCCAGGGCCGCGCTCAGGGCCGCGCTCCGGCCCTCGAACCCGGGCGGCGCCGCCGTGCCCTGCAGCGCGAAGTACCGCGCGTCCACGCCGTGCACGAGCACGTCGCCCGCGCTGCGGGCGCCGTCCTGGCGGCGCACGGTGCCCCGCAGCGTGATCGCGGGCGCGGCGGCGGCGTCGTCGGCCAGGGCCTCGCGCAGGAAGCCCGGCGCCTCCACCGCCTGCGCCACGCGCCCCAGGCGCGCCACGGCCAGCCGGGCCAGGCTCGCGCGCACGGAGTCGCCCACCACCAGCGACCCCGCGAGCACGGCGGCGGCGGTGGCCACGCCCAGCACCACCGCGGCGTTCGTGCGCCAGTAGTGGACCAGGCTGCGCCTCCGCAGCGTGGCCGCCTTCATCCGGCGGGCTGGAGGCGATGGCCCACGAGGCGGCGGCGGTCGGGGAAGCGCGCGGCCAGCTCCGCACTGTGCGTGACCACGATGAGGATGGTGGAGGCCTGGCCGTGCAGCTCGAACAGGAGGTCGGCCACCACCTCCGCGGACTCGGCGTCGAGGTTGCCCGTCGGCTCGTCGCCCAGCAGCAGGCGCGGGGACAGGACGAGGGCGCGGGCCAGGGCCACCCGCTGCTTCTCGCCCCCCGACAGCTCCGCGGGGCGGTGGTCGAGGCGCGGGCCCAGGCCCACCCGGTCCAGGAGGGCGCGGGCGCGCGCCTCGTGGTCCGCCTTCTCGCGCGCCACCAGCGTGGGCACGAGCACGTTCTCCAGCACCGAGCACTGCGGGAGCAGGCAGTGGTCCTGGAAGACGAAGCCCACCTCGCGGTTGCGGTAGGCGGCCAGCTCGGCCTCGGGCAGCGAGAAGGGCTCGCGGCCGAAGACGCTGACCGTGCCCGCGCTGGGCGGCTCCAGCCCGCCCAGCACGTTGAGGAGCGTGCTCTTGCCGCTGCCGGACGGGCCCATCACGCAGAGCGACTGCCCCGGCTCCAGCGTGAACGACACGTCCTCCAGCACCGTCAGCGGCCCCCGCGGCGTGGGGTAGTGCTTGCCGAGGCCGCTGGCGATGAGCAGGGCGTCCCCGGTCAGGCGACCGCGGGCTGGGCCGCGGAAGCCGCCGCCGCGAACACCTCGGTCGCGCGCTCGGCCATGCGCCGGGCGGTGTAGTGCGCGCGCACGGAGGCGGCGCCGCGCTGGCCCAGGGCGCGCGCGCCCTCCGGGTCCTGGAAGAGGGCCAGGACCTGGCGGGCGAGGTCGTGCGCGTCCCCCGGCGCGAAGAGCAGGCCGCCCCCCGTCTTCTCCTGCATCTCCACGAAGGCCCCGTGGCGCGGCTGCACCCAGGGCACGCCGTTGGCCATGGCCTCGAGCAGGTACATCCCCTTGGGCTCGGCGTAGGGGCTGGGCACGGAGAGGACGTCCACGCTCCGCAGGAAGGCGATCTTGCCCGCGCGGTCCACCTCGCCCTCGTAGTGGAACTCGTCGCCCAGGCCCCAGGTGCGGAGCCGCTCCTGGACCTCCGCCAGGTAGGGGCGGAACTCGGGGGCGATGTAGCCGGCGGCGCGCAGGCGCGAGGGGGGAAGGCCCTTCTCCTGGCGCAGCATGCGGTAGGCCTCGGCCAGGAGGTGCAGCCCCTTCTCGGGCGCGATGCGCGCGAAGTAGCCGAGGGTGAAGACTTCCCCGCGCGGCCGCGGCGCGGGGTCGTGCCCCTCGAGGTGGATGCCGATGGGCACGGTGTGGATGGAGGCGCGCGGGAGCCCCAGGTACGAGGCCATGTAGTCGGAGTAGTAGTCGCTGGTGGCCACGAAGGCGTCCACCTGCCCGGCGTGCGCGCGGATGAGGGCCTTGGCCTCCCGGCGGTGGGCCTCGCCCAGGCCGTCGAGGAACAGGTCGTCGCCCTGCAGGGTGCACACCACGGGCCGGCGCAGGGCGCGCTTGAGGGGCGGGGCCAGGCCCAGGAGCAGGGAGAACGGCAGCACCACCAGGTCGAAGGGCGGCAGCCCCTCCAGGTAGCGCAGGAGCTTGGTCACCTCCTTGGCCTGGAAGCCGTGCTCGCCGCGCAGCATGGAGAGCGTCAGCTCGCCCAGGTCCTTGGGGTCCACGGAGACGCCCCGGCCGCTGGCCGCCTTGATGACGGCGGGGATGTCCCACAGGAAGTCGAGGAAGGCGGGCATCCGGCGGAAGAGCGGCACGTGCTGCTCCAGGAACACGCTGATGCCGCCGAAGAAGACGTGGCCGTCGCTGACGTTGAGCTCGTCGGTGCGCGTGGGGGTGTAGACGGGGAGGAGGGACACGTCGTGGCCCAGCGCCTGGAGCTCGGCGGCCAGGGCGTTGTCGCGGATGCAGCTCCCGCAGTACATCCCGCCGGCGCCGCCCGTGATCTGCAACAGCCTCACGCCGCGTCCCCCTGCAGGGCCCGCCGCGCGTACAGGTGGTCGAAGAGGTTGCCCTCGTGGGGCTGGGCCCAGTCCACCCGCCAGCTGGGCGTGGGGCCCAGCGTCACGCGGTGCAGCAGGGGCGAGGCCAGCAGGCGCGCGCGCAGCGCCGCGTCCTCGGTGATGACGGTGGTGGCGAGGGTGGGGCCGAGGGCCGCGGGCAGGCGGGCCTCGTCCACCGGCACCACCGCCGCGAACGGGAAGAGGTACTCGCGGCGGGCCAGCGGGTGCTCCGGCGACTCGCAGAAGACGATGGTCGGGAGCAGGTAGGTCGCGCCCTCCCACTCCACCACGCGCGGCCCGGGGCGGTGGCGGGCGGTGACGTCCTCCGCCCCCGGCCCGTCCAGCTCGCGGTCGATGAGGGCGGAGATGCGGTGGGCCACCGCGGGGTCGGCGAACGGCGCCAGCGAGGCCTCGGGGTCGTCGTCCGCGCGCGGGCGCACGGCGGCCAGCCGCTCCGCCAGCGCGTCCGCGATGGCGCGCGCCTGGCCGGTGGCCCATACCCCGGAGGCGTTCACGCAGGAGCGGCCGCCGTTCTCCGCCACCGACGACACCATCACCTCGAGGTGGCGCGGCCACTCCGCGGAGGCGTCGGGGCCGAGCAGGACCTTGCTGTAGCCGGGGCCGTGCACCTCCACGCGCGGGTCGCCCTGCCAGGGCCGGGTGGAGGCCACGTCCCCGAAGACGATGCCGCGGCCGCAGCGGCGCAGGATCTCGCCCGCCCCCGCGTGCTCGGTGGGGTAGAAGGCGAAGGCCTCGGGCGGCGCTCCCGCGCGCAGGAAGGCCTGGATCACGCGCCAGGGCGTCCACGGCTCGGCGCTGCCCGGCTTGAGCACGAGCGCCGTGCGCAGGGCGATGGTGGGCGCCCAGAGCCCGTGCACGCCGGGAGAGTTGGAGGGCAGCACCACCCCCAGGGCGGGGGAGCGCGGGACGAAGCACAGCGGCCGCTCCCGGGTGCCGCCCACGCCGGCGTCGAGGACGGCGAGGTCGAGGCCGCGGGTCAGCCCTTCCAGCACGCCCTCCACGTTGTCGAGCACCCAGCGGACCTTCTCCATGTTGCGCCGCACCAGCACGTGGGGGAGGCCGGTGGTGGCGGAGAGCTGGCGCACGTAGTCCTCGGGCGACTGCGCGTCGTCTCCCACGGGGAGGGTCTCCGCGGCGAAGAGGGCGGCCGCGCGCCGGGACAGCGCGCACAGATCGCGCGTGGGGATGGCGGCCAGGGAAGCGCGCATGCCCTCCTGCGCCTCGTCGAGCAGGTCGCGCCGGATGAGGCCGACGTTGGCCTGGCTCACCTCCGCCACCGGCTCCCGCGTGCGGAAGTGGCGGGCGGGGGCCACGTCCACGCTGCGGTAGGGGCGGCCACGGCGGAGGAGGGGCAGGTGCACGCTCAGTACACCCCTTCCACCACGGTGGAGGCGAAGCCGGAGAACGGCCGCACGTTGCGCACGCCGTCCCAGGGGTAGGCCGCGCACGGCGGCTCGCGCTCGGCCTCGTCGCGCTCCAGGAAGCGCGGCATGAAGAACTCCTTGGTGAGGGTGGTGAGGCGCACGCGGCCCGTCTCCCCGTAGGCCACCACGCGATCGGGCTGCTGCGGGTCGACGACCTCCATCATGGCCCGCGGCACCGGAGGGTAATAGATGATGTCCCAGGGGTCGCCCTCGCCCCGCGGCTTGTGCACGGCCAGGCCCATGAGCGTGTTGCCGTAGGTGGCGGCGAAGTAGGCGCCCTCCAGCAGCTCCTCCACCGCGAAGCGGTGGAACTGCGGCGTCATCTCCGTGCCCCCGCAGAAGACGCCGGTGATGCCCAGCTTCTTCAGGGACGCCTTCTCGCACAGCGCCTCGAGCATCTTGGGGGTGGTGAACAGGCACCTTATGTCGGGGTGGGCCCGCAGCAGGGTCAGCGCCTGGTCCACCACGTGCTGCTTGTAGCGCTCCATCATGGCCATCTCGCCCATCTTGATGAGCTTGATGACCCAGCGCGGGTCCAGGTCCACCATGAAGCAGATGCCGCCACGGTGCTGGCAGAGGTGCTCCACGGCCAGCCGCAGGCGCCGCGGCCCCGACGGGCCCAGGTGCAGCCAGTCTGCGCCCTTCGGGAAGAAGACGTCGGGCAGCGTGGCGCTGAACATCTCGTAGTCGGTGCGGAAGTCGTCGATGTTGATGCGGGACTTGGGCACGCCGGTGGAGCCGCCCGTCTCGAAGATGGAGACGGGGCGGCCCGCGAGGCCCCGGGGGACCCACCGGCGCACCGGGCCCCCGCGCAGCCACTCGTCCTGGAAGGCGCCGAAGCGGCCGAGGTCGGCGTAGGAGCGGACCTCGCGCCGGGGGTCGAAGCCGCAGCGCGACGCCCAGTCGAGCCAGAAGGGCGTGCCCGTGGCGGGGTCGAAGTGCCACGCCACCACTTCGCGCACCCAGGCGTCGAGACGGTCGCGCGCCTCGCCGGCGCGCGCCTCCAGGGTTCCCACGCCCTTAGTTCTACCGCTGGCCGAAGCCCACGTCGATCCGCCCCAGGATCTCGAAGGGCCGCCCGGGGATGGCGGCCACGCCGCCGAACCCCCGCGTGGCGTAGTCGGTGCCCGTGATGTTCTTGAGGTTCACGGCCAGGCGCGCCCGGCCGATACGGTAGGAAACGAGGCCGTCCAGCGTCGCGTAGCCGCCGATGGAGTAGCGGTTGTCCTCGGCCACGAACTGGGAGCTGAGGGCGCGCACCCCGGCGGCCAGCCCCAGCCCGCCCGTGAACTCCTTGGAGAGCCAGACGTTGGCCATGTGGCGGGGGGCGAAGGGGGGCGTGTTGCCCGAGCGTTCGAGGAGCATCGGCCCGACGGGGGTGAGGACGAGCTCGGCGAAGGAGGTGAGCTCGGCGTCGGTGAAGGCGTAGCTGGCGTACGAGATGAGGCCCGGGCTCAGCTCCGCGGAGAGGTCCACCTCGAACCCGCGCGAGCGCTGGTCGCCGGCCTGGCTCAGCAGGCCCGAGCCGTCGGGGATGGCGATGTTCTCGCGCTCGATCGCGTATCCGGCCGCGCCCACGAAGGCCTTCCCGGCCAGGAGCTTCACCTTCAGGCCCGCCTCCACCTGGCGGCTCGTCTCCGGCTCGCGCTCGCCCGCGACCTGGGTGGAGGGCGGGGCGAAGCCGGTGCCCGCGCTGGCGTGCAGGGCCACGTCGCCGGTGGGCGAGAAGACGAGCCCGAGCACGGGGCTGAACTGCGTGTCCGCGCGGTCGCTGCGCGGCAGGTCCTCGAAGTCGATGTGGTCGAGGCGCGCGCCCGCGAAGGCCTGCCACTTCGAGGAGAGGGCCAGCCGGTCCACCAGGTAGGGGGCGATCACCACGGCGCGGCCGTCCCCGGCCTGCCCGAAGGCGGGGAGGGTGACGGGGGGCGGCGCGTTCGGGTCTTCCACCGGCGCGAGCATGTCGACGGGGCCGAGCAGGGCCACGTCCTGCACGAAGGTGTCGGCCAGGCGGCTGGTCTCGAGGCCGAAGACGAGGTCGTGGCCCACGGGGCCCGTGCGGAAGCCCGCCGTCAGCTCGAGCTGGTTGCCCAGCAGCCGCTGCCGGTCCTCGAGGCTCACCAGGTTGCGGATCACGTACTGGCGGCCGTCGGGGAAGGGGAAGACCCCGCTCAGCAGCGTGCCGCTCGAGTCCCAGCCGAGCTCCGTGTAGTAGAAGCGGTCGCGCAGGGTGATCCCGCCCAGCCGCCGCTCCGCCTCCACGCGCACGCGGTAGACGTCCTGCTCCGAGAAATCGAAGGGCGACTGGTAGGAGAGGGCGGAGGAGACGGGGGCCAGCGTCTCCCCCGACTCGCCCACGAAGGGCAGGCCGGCGTCCGGGGGCCAGTCGCTGCGCGCGTATTCGAAGCTGGCGTTCAGGCGCGTGGCGTCGTCGGGCCGCCACGTCAGCGACGGGTTGACGGCGGCGATGGAGCCGTCGCCGATCTCGCGGTGGCTGTCCGTCCCCTGCCACACCCCGTTGAGGCGGAAGCTCAGGCGGCCGTCGGCGCTGGCCGCGTTGGCGTCGAGCGAGCCCTCGAAGGTGTCGAAGCGCCCGTAGGTGGCGGAGATCTCCGCGAAGCGCGCGTTGCCGGGCTGCTTGCGCACGATCTGCACCGCGCCCGCCAGCGGGTTGCCCCCGTAGAGGAACGACGCGGGGCCCTTCAGCACCTCCACCTGGCGCACGTTGTAGAGCGGGTAGAAGGTGGCCTCCGGCTCCGCCACCCCGTCCGTGAGCACGAGCCCGCCGGTGAGGGAGTCGAAGCCGCGCACGGTGAAGGCGTCGAACACGTTGAAGCTGACGGCGGCGTTGGCCCCGCTCACGTTCCGCAGCGCGTCCGAGAGCACGAAGGCGGCCTGGTCGCGCAGCAGGCTGGCCGGCACCACGGAGAGGGACAGGGGCACGTCCTCCACCGCCACCGGCAGCCGCGTGGCCGCCGTGCTGGTGGGAGGCACCGCCGGCAGCTCGGCCTCCACGTCCACGGACTCCTCGCGCCGCGGCGTATCGGTGCCGGGGGACGGGCTGGCCGACGGCTCCTCGGCCAGGGCGGCCGTCGCGCCGAGGCCGAGGCCGAGGGCCAGGGCCAGGGCCTGGGCCAGGGTTGTGCGCACGAAGGGGAGGTGGTTCATGGTCTTGGAGCGCTCCTGTCGGGTGCCGCGGAGGCGGGGCTTCGTGACGGTCGGACGAGTATCGCCCGGCCGGGGTTCCGGTGAAAGGTTGTGTCTCTCGTGCCGAGGGGGCCGGGCCCGGAGCGGCGCCTAACCGGAGTGCCGCTCCTCGCGGAAGGGGTCGCCCCGCATGTGGTACCCGTGGTTCTCCCAGTAGCCCGGACGGTCCTCGGCCATGAAGATCAGACCGCGGATCCACTTGCAGCTCTTCCAGGCGTACAGGTGGGGCACCACCAGGCGCATGGGCCCGCCGTGCTCGGGATCGAGGGGGGCGCCGTTCCACCGCGTGACCAGCAGCACGTCGTCGCGGTCGAGGTCCGCGACGGGAAGGTTGGTGGAGTAGCCGTAGCGCTCGTCGTTGACGTGGCCCACGGCGGTGACGAAGCGCGCCTCCGGCCGCGGCCGCGCGCGGGCCAGGACCTCGCGGACGGGGACGCCCTCCCAGCGGTTGTCGAACGTGCTCCAGCGCGTGACGCAGTGGAAGTCCGTCACCCGCTCCTGCCGGGGCAGGGCCGACATCTCCGCCCAGGCAAGGCGGAGCGGTGCCTCCACCAGCCCCCCCACCTTGAAGTCCCACGTGGCGGGGTCGAAGCGGGGCGCGTCGCCCACGTGGAGGACCGGCCACTTGAGGGAGGCCGACTGGCCGGGGGGCAGGCGCCCCTCCGCCCGCATCCTCTTCTCCAGGAGCTGCCGGGGGTCCCGGCCGCGGAAGTAGTCGGAGGCCATCGCCCCGAGGGTAACGCTTCCGGAGGCCCCGCCATTCCGGGGGCTAGAATCGAGTCGCCGTGAGCAACGTGGCCGCCCTCCCCGCCGACCGCTGCCTCTCCGAGCCCACCGCCCCCACCGTGCAGGCGCTGCCCGCGCTGCACACCGACCTGGGCGGCCTCCCCATCCGGCGCCTGCTGCCGCGCAGCCAGCGCCGCATGGTGGGGCCGTGGTGCTTCTGCGACCTCTACGGCCCCCTGGCCGCCGCCATGGACGTGCCGCCCCACCCGCACACCGGCCTGCAGACCGTGTCGTGGCTGCTCGAGGGCGCCGTGCGCCACGACGACAGCCTCGGCGCCACCGCGCTGGCGCGGCCCGGCCGCCTGAACCTGATGACGGCGGGGCGCGGGATCGCCCACGCGGAGCGGACGCCGCCCGGCGCCGCCGCCCGGCTGCACGGCGTGCAGCTGTGGATCGCGCTGCCCGACGCGCACCGCCACGTCGCGCCCGCCTTCGAGGCGCACGAGGCCGTGCCGGAGGCCGCCTTCGAGGGCGGGAGCGCGCGGGTCATCATCGGCGCGCTGGCCGGCGTGTCCTCTCCCGCGCGCGCCTTCTCGCCGGTGGTGGGGGCCGAGCTCGCTCTCCGCGGCGGCCGTGCGGAGCTCCCGCTGGACCGCGGGTTCGAGCACGCGCTGCTCGTGCTCTCGGGAGGCGCCGCGTTGGACGGTCGCCACCTCGAGGCGGACACCCTCTACTACCTGGGCGCCGGCCGCGCCACGCTGTGCCTGGAGGCGGAGGGCGCGGGCGCGCGCCTGCTCCTGCTGGGCGGCGCGCCCTTCCGGGAGCCCGTGCTCATGTGGTGGAACTTCGTGGCCCGCACCGGCGAGGAGCTCCGCGAGGCGCGCGCGGACTGGGAGGCCGGGCGCCGCTTCGGCACCGTGGCCGCGGACGCGGGCCGCCGCCTGGCCGCCCCGCCCTTCGTGGCCCGGCCGGTGCCGCGAAGCTGAGGGGCATGCGCGGCGTCAACGCCTGAGCCTCAGGCGGGCTGGGCCAGGTAGCGGCTCCGCAGCACGCCCACGTGGTGCTGCTCGTGGCCGGCGAGGATGTAGGCCAGCGCCCGCACGCTGACCTCGGCCCCGTTGGCGTTGCCGCGGCGCAGCCAGGCCTCGTCTTCGAGCTGCCGGAACAGGAGGGCGTTCGCGCGTCGGCTGTGCTCGAACTCCGTGGTCAGGTCGCGGAGCAGGCACCGGCCGAAGCCGGCGGCGGCCACGTAGTCGTCCTGCTCGAACCCGGGCAGGGGATTGCCGTCGCCGCGCGCGAAGCGCAGCGCGCGATAGCCGAAGATGCGCTCGGAGTCGGCCATGTGGCCCACGACTTCCTTGACGCTCCACTTGCCCTGCTCGTAGCGGAGGTCGCCTTCCCTCTCCGTCAGCCCGTGCAGGAAGGCCAGGGTCCTCTCGAGCTGCTGCTCCAGGAGGAGGCGCACGTCGCCCTCGGGCACCAGGCTCACGTAACGGCCGTAATAGGCCAGGTACTCGCTGGGATCGGGGTGCTGGCGGGCAGGATGGTCCATGTCCAGATCCTATGACGACTCGAAGGCGGCACGAAGCTTGCCCTACGACGGGGTGGAGGCCCGTGTGCCCGCCCGGACGCGCGGCCGACCCAGGGAGGCAATCCTATGCGGCTCAATCATGTGAAGGTGCTGTTGGCGGCCGCCGCGCTCGTCGCGGCCCCCGCCGCCCGCGCCGATTCGTTGAAAAAAGAGATGAAGCAGATGCTGGGCATCGAGAACCTGTCCAAGGACCTCAAGAAGCACGTCGGGCACACCGTCACCGTCCGCGGCGAGATCGACGACGTCCTCAGCGACCGCATGATCACGCTCGACGACGACGCGCTGGTGGGTGGCCATGACGTGCTGGTGCTCCTGCCCGCGGGCATGGGCACGGGCCTGATGAAGGACCAGGAGGTGGTGGTCACGGGCACGGTGCGGCGCTTCGTGCGCGCCGACCTCGACCGCGACTACGACTTCTTCGACGACGGGAAGCTCGTCGCCGTCACGGAGAAGGTGGACTGGGACTCGCGCCCGGTGATCGTGGCCACCGAGGTGCACACGGCCGCCTCCGCCGACGCGGGCACGCGGTCCGACGGCACCGTCACCACCATCACCGCCAGCGGCCTGGCCCGCATCCCCGAGCCGTACTACGGCCGCGAGGTGACCGTGCGCTCGGAGGTGGAGGACGTGCTCTCGCCCTACATGTTCACCCTGGACGAGGACACGATGCTGTCGGGGGCGGACGTGCTCGTGCTGGTGCCGCGGGGCATCACCGGCTCGCTGCGGCACGACCAGAAGGTGGTGGTGACGGGCGAGGTGCGCCGCTACCGCGAGCAGGACCTCGACCGCGACTTCTCCTTCTTCGAGCGGGGGCGCCTGGTCACCGTGCGGGAGAAGGTGGACTGGAACACGCGGCCCGTGCTCGTGGCCCGCTCCATCCGCACGGAGGCGGGGGTCGAGGTGGCCACCCAGTAACCGCATCCCGGGGCTGGCGGCCCCTCCGGCCGCCAGCCGTTTCGCATCACGCCGCGGCGGCGGCCACGCGGCGCAGCCGGCGCAGCCCAACGTACTCGAGCACCGCGAACACCGCCACCAGGTCCGCGACCAGCGCGGTAGCCACGCGGCCCAGCGGCGAGAGGACGGACGGCCATCCCACCAGGAAGGCCACGCTGGCCGCCACGTAGCCCACGTCCATGACGAAGATGGCCCAGCCGTGCCGCCGGTCGAGCGGCTCCTTGCGCGCCCTCCAGACGTAGAGGGCAAAGGCGGCCAGCAGCGCCCCGAACACGGCCAGGGACCCAGGCCCCTCGAGGCCGAAGAGGGCGGCCAGCGGCGCCGCCCCCGCGAGGAGCGCGGCCCCGCAAAGGCCCGACGAGACGGCGTTGACGGTGAGCGTCGTGCGCAGCAGGCGGCCGTGGTCGATCATCGTGTCCTCCCCACGCCCGGAATGTCGGCCCGCGGGCGCCGCGCCACAATTACCCCGCAGGTAATGGCCGCGCCGCGGGGCGCGCGCTAAGCTCCTCGGCCATGCCGCGCTCCTCGCCCACGCGACCGCTGCCCGCGGACGGCGGCCGCGCGCCGTCCTTCGGCGAGCTGCTGCGCGAGTGGCGCACGGCCCGCCGCCGCAGCCAGCTCGACCTCGCCCTGACCGCCGAGGTTTCCGCACGCCACCTGAGCTTCCTGGAGACCGGCCGCGCCGCGCCCAGCCGCGAGATGGTGCTGTTGCTGGGCTCCGCCCTCGACGTGCCCCTGCGCGAGCGCAACGCGCTGCTGCAGGCGGCGGGGTTCGCCCCCGCCTATCGCGAGACCGCCCTGCGGGAGCCGGCCATGGAGCACATGACGGAAGCCCTGCGCCTCATCCTCCGGCAGCACGAGCCGTTCGCGGCGGTGGCCCTGGACCGGCACTGGAACCTGGTCATGGCCAACGCCGCCTACCTGCGCATGCTCACGCTGTTCCTGGGGCCGGAGCGGATGGGCGGGCTGGCGGCGGGCGAGGTGGCGCCGCGGCCGCGCCTGAACACGCTGCGCGCGCTCTTCGACCCCGCCGGCCTGCGCCCGCACGTGGCGAACTTCGAGGAGCTGGCCCGCGAGCTGGTCGGGCGCGTCCGCCGCGAGGCGGCCTGGGAGGGGGACGCGGAGAGCGCGGAGCTGCTGGCCGACCTCGTGCGCGCCGCGGGGCTGCCCGCCCCGGGCGCGGCCCTGCCCTCCCCGGAGCAGGCCATGGTCGTCCCGGTGGAGATCCGCGCGGGGAGCCAGGTGCTGCGCTTCTTCACCACCATCACCACGCTGGGCGCGCCGCAGGACATCACGCTGGCCGAGCTGCGCATCGAGGCCTTCCACCCCGCCGACGCCGCCACGGAGGCCGCCGTGCGCGCCCTGGCCGCGGGCTAGCCCCGGGCGGCGGGGCGCCGCGCGCGGGACAGGCGGCGCTGAACGGGGGAAGCGTGTAGAACATGCGCCTGCGGACGGCCTCGGCCCGGGCGGGCACGATCAGCGGGTAGACGCGCCGGAGGCCGTCCGCGTAGTGGTGGTCGAACGGCTCGCCCAGGCGGTGCCCGCCGAGGCCGGCGATCCTCACGGCGGCCTACCAGGCGATGCCGTAGTCCTCCCCGTGGTTGCTGGACCCGCCCCAGAAGGTGCCGTGGGCGTGGTCGAACCAGATGGCGTTGATGGGGCCGGAGGTCAGCCGCTGGTAGTCGAGCCTGTAGCCCATGCGCTGGAGCTCCGCGCGCACCCAGGCGGGCATGGACTCGTTGAGGGTCAGGCGGCCCGGCTCCGACTCGTGCACCCCGAACGAGTTGCGCATCTGGTAGCTGGTGAAGTTCGGCGCCTCCGTCGCCTCCTGCACGTTCATGCCGAACTCGACCACGTTGAGGAAGAACTGCAGCAGGTTCTGGTCCTGCGTGTCGCCGCCCTGCACGGCGAAGGACAGGTAGGGCTTGCCCCCCTTCAGGGCCATGGTCGGGGTCAACGTCACGCGCGGCCGCTTGCCCGGCTCGATGACGTTGAAGGGGTTGTCGGCGGCGTCGAGGACGAACTGCTGCGCGCGCTGGCTCATGCCGATGCCGGTGCGCCCCGCGATGACGGCGGGCACCCAGGCCCCGCTCGGCGTGACCGAGACCACCCAGCCCTCGGCGTCGGCGGCCTCGATGGAAGTGGTGCCGGCGGGGCGGTCCTGCGACCCCCCGCGCTCGCCGGGCGCCGCCTTGGGCCTGGGCGCGCCGTCCGTGCGCCACTTGGCCAGCAGGTCGCGGAACGGGTTCGTCCCGCCCTGGAACGGATAGGGGTCGCCCGGCCGCACGTCGGGGTCGTTGCCGTCCGCGCGCAGGGCCGCCCAGCGCTGCTTCGCGTACTCCTTGGACAGAAGCCCCTTCACCGGTTCCTCGGGCGGGAAGGAGGGATCGCCGTAGTAGAAGTCGCGGTCGGCGAAGGCCATGCTCATGGCCTGGTAGAGAGTGTGCACGTAGCGTGCACTGTTGTAGCCCATGCTCCGGAGGTCCACGTTCTCGAGCAGGTTGAGGGCCTGGAGCATGGCGGGCCCCTGCGTCCACACCGTCAGCTTGTAGACCTCGATGCCCTTGTAGCTGGTGCTGACCGGCTCCTCGAGGCGCACCGACCACTGGGCCAGGTCCTCGCGCGTGATGAGCCCGCCCTGCTCGCGGAAGCCGCGCACCAGCTCCTCCGCCACGTCGCCCTTGTAGAAGCGGTCGTAGGCGGCTTGGATGGCCTGCTTGCGGTCCTTGCCCGCCTTCAGCGCCTGCGCCTCGGCCTCCACCAGCTTGCGCAGGGTGGCCGCGAGGTCGGCCTGGCGGAAGATCTCGCCCGGCTCGGGCGCCTCCCGCGCCTTCCCGAGGTGGGTGAGGAACACCGCCTTCGAGTAAGGCCACTGCTTGAGCCACTTCTTCTGCCGCTCGATGGTGTTGGTGATCTGCGCCTCGATGGCGTAGCCGTCGGCCATCTGGATGGCGGGGCCCAGCACGTCGGCCAGCGACAGCTTCCCCCACTCCGAGAGCATGACCATGAGCCCGCCCGGGGTGCCGGGGGTGACGGCGGAGAGCGGGCCGTACTCCGGGGGCGCCACCATCTCCTGCTTCTTGTAGAGCTCCGCGGTGGCACCGGTGGGGGCCACGCCCAGGGCGTTGACGCCGACCACGCGGCCCGTCCTCGGGTTGTAGACGAGGGCCTGCGTCTCGCCGCCCCACCCCAGCGTGTCCCACATGGTGGTGGTGGCGGCGAGCATGGCGCAGGCGGCGTCCACGGCGTTGCCGCCCTTCTGGAACATCATGGCCCCGGCGGTGGCGGCCAGCGGCTTGCCGGTGATGGCCACCCAGTGGCGTCCGTGGAGCACGGGCTTGGCGGTGGCGGCGGGGGAGGGGAGGCGCATCACCGTGGCCAGCAGCACCAGGGTGGTCACGCCGACGACGCCGGCCAGGCCGATCGCTCTCATCTTGGAAGCCCCCTTGCCGCCGCCATTTTGCACCCAAGTCGCGCGGGCATGATGGCGCGCCCTGGCGCGACATGCACCCGCTCCGCCTCGTCGACAGGAGCCGCGGACCGCGCTAAGTTCGCCCGCGCCGGGCAGGGGGCTCCTCGGCGTCCAAAGGAGTGAAGCATGTCCCAGCGAGCCTGGCCCGCCCTCCGTCTCCTCCTCCCCGCCCTCGTGCTCGGCGCCGCGCCGCTGCGCGCCGCGACCATCCCCGTCGACGACGGCAAGTGGGACCTGCAGGGCCCCGGCGTCTCCGTGGGGACGCACGATGGCCGCGCGGTCATCAACGTGGAGACGGGCGTCGCCTTCCGGCGCGACGTCTCCTTCCAGGACGGCACCATCTCCTTCGACGTGCAGGTCACGCGGCGCCGGTCGTTCGTCTACCTGTGGTTCCGCATGGCGGACGACCGCGAGACCGAGGAGTTCTACCTTCGCCCCCACAAGTCCGGCCTGCCCGACGCGCTGCAGTACGCGCCCGTGTTCCAGGGGCACAGCCAGTGGCAGCTCCACCACGGCCCCGGCGGCACGGCGGCGGTGGAGTTCAACCCCGGCGCCTGGACGCGCGTGCGCGTGGTGGCCAGGGGGACGCAGGCCGCACTCTTCCTCGGCGACGGACCGCAGCCGGCCCTGCTGGTGCCGCGCCTGGCCCGCGCGCCGCGCGCGGGATACATCGCCCTGCGCGCCTCCACGCCCCCGGGCACGCCGGGGTCCGGCCCGGTGGCGCGCTTCGCCAACGTGAGGGTGGAGCCGGACGTCGCCGACTTCGCCTTCCCGCCCGCCCCCGCCGCCGCCCCCGCCCCCGGCGTGGTGACGGCCTGGGCGGTGTCGCGCGCGTGGGCGCCGCGCGAGGGCGAGGACCTGGCCCTGCCCGCCGCCGACAGCGTGGCGCCCTTCACCGCCGTGCGCGCGGAGCCCTCGGGGCTGGTGCAGCTGCACCGCTCCGTGGCCCTGCCCGAGAAGAGCCGGGCGGGAGCGGCGGTGGCGCGCGTCCGCGTGCGCGCGGCGCAGGCGGGGTTGCGGGCCTTCGACCTCGGCTTCAGCGACGACGCCGCGGTCTTCGTGAACGGCAAGCCGCTGTTCCGGGGCGAAGGCAGCTACAGCTACGACCAGCCGCGCCGCGAGGGCCTCATCGGCTACGACCAGGCGCGCGTGTTCCTGCCCCTGGGGGAGGGCGACAACGAGCTGTCGGTGGTGGTCCAGGACGGCTTCGGCGGCTGGGGCCTGATGGGGCGCTTCCCCGACCCGTCCGGTCTCGTAGTGGACGCGCAATGAGCGCGCGTCTGCGGCGTCTCCCCACGCGCCAGCCCTTCCCGGAGTCCGTCTGATCGGTCATCCCCGATCATCGGCATCGGGGCATCCCCCCGATGATGAAGGTTGCGCGTCGGTCCATTCATGCCCTTCCCTTAGACTTGCCGAGCGCCGACTTCCGCGAGAACGGCCCCACTCCGTAAGGTCAGCGTGGAAAAGGCGTGCCGAGGGCGGGCCATGTCCGATTCCAGGATCCGGTGAGACGATTCCAGGCTCTCCGCGGCCGGGAAGGCCGAGGTGCGCCGCGCCCGAGCCCCCCCGTCTCGCCGAGCGTGGCCCTGGCCGCCCGCGTGCTCGCGGACCAGGCCTTCTCCCGCGCCGCGGGAGCACCGCTCGTGCACGGCAACGCGGTGCGCCTGCTCCGGGACGCGCGCGAGAACTACCCCGCCTGGCTCGAGGCGATCGGGACGGCCGCGGCCAGCGTCCACTTCGAGATGTACATGGCCCACGCCGACGAGGTGGGGGACCGCTTCGTCGAGGCCCTCGTGGCCAAGGCGCGCCAGGGCGTCGCGGTGAGGGTCGTCTTCGACTGGCTGGGTTCCCTCGGCGCCGGGCGGGGCCGCCTGTGGCGCCGGCTGCGGGAGGGGGGCGTCGAGGCGCGCACGTTCAACCCGCCTCGCCTGCTCGAGCCCCTGGGATGGATCGCGCGCAACCATCGCAAGAGCCTGGTCGTGGACGGGCGCGTCGCTTTCGTCACCGGCCTGTGCATCGGGAAGATGTGGGAGGGCTGGCCCGAGCGGGGGCTCCCGGGCTGGCGCGACACCGGGGTCGAGATCCGCGGCCCCGCCGTCGCCGACGTGGCCCGTGCCTTCTCCGAGACCTGGGCGTTGTGCGGCAGCCCGCTGGCGGAAGAAGGGGAGGCGCCGGGGACGCTGCCCAGGGAAGGCCAGGTCGCGCTGCGCGTGGTGGCCACCACGTCGGGCACGAGCGGGCTCTACCGCGTCGATACCCTGATGGCGGCCCTCGCGCGCCGCACGCTGTGGCTCACGGACGCCTACTACGCGGGCACGCCTTCCTACGTGCAGGCCCTGCGCGGCGCCGCGCTCGACGGCGTGGACGTGCGCCTCCTCGTGCCCGGCCGGGGGAGCGACCTCCGGCTGATGCAGGCGATCTCGCGCGCCGGGTATCGCCCGCTGCTGGACGGGGGAGTGCGCGTCTTCGAGTGGGACGGCCCCATGCTCCACGCCAAGACGGCGGTGGCCGATGCGCGGTGGGCCCGTGTCGGCTCCACCAACCTCAACCTGGCGAGCTGGATCGGCAACTGGGAGCTCGACGTGGTGGTGGAGGACGAGCCGTTCGGCCAGGCCATGGAGGCCATGTACCTGGACGACCTCGGCCACGCCACGGAGATCGTCCTCGAGCAGCGGCGGCGCGTGCGACCGGCGGGAGGAGGGCGGGTCCCGCGGCGGCGAGGCGCCGGAGGCACCGCGGGCCGCGCCGCGGCGGGGGCGCTCCGGATCGGGAACGCCATCGGCTCCGCCCTCCGCGCGCGCCGCCTCCACGGCCCGGCCGAGCGGCGCCTCATGGTGCCGGGAGGTGTGGCCCTCACGGTGGTGGCGGCGGTGGCGTTCCTCTGGCCGCGGCTGGTGGCGTGGCCGCTGGGAGCGTTGTGCCTCTGGCTCGCGCTGTCCCTCCTCCTGCGCGCCTTCCGGCGCTGACCACCGTTCAGGGGGCGCGCCGGCATCCCCGGTCGCACGGTGTGCGCCGCGCTACTCGCGCGCGCCGGACGCGGCGAGGAAGCGGACGACCTCGCGGTGGCCGCCCCGGCGGGCCATGGACAGCGGCGTCCGCCACTCGCCGTCGGGCCGCTCCCAGGCGGGCTCGGCGAAGGCGCGGGCGTTGACGTCGGCCCCGCGCGCCACCAGGAGCTTGACCACGGCCAGGCGCCCGTGGCCGGCGGCCTGGATGAGCGCGTTCTCGTCCTCGGGCACCACCGCGTCCACGCTCGCCCCGCGGTCGAGCAGCAGCTCGACGACGTGGTCGTGGCCCTCGCGCGCGGCCATGATGAGCGGGTTCCCGTCGCCGCGCGCGGGCAGGTTCACGTCGGCTCCGCGCTCCAGGAGCAGCCGCACCAGCTCGTCGTGGCCTTCGCGGGCGGCGACGATGAGCGCCGTCCCGTCGCCGTCCACCACCGCGTTGACGTCGGCGCCGGCGTCGAGCAGGGCCTGCACCTCCTGGAGCCGCCCCTCGCCGGCCGCCTCCACCAGCGCGCGCCCGAGGGCGCGTCCGGCGAAGAGTCCGGCGCGTGCGCCCTCGCCGTCCTCGTCCTTCTCCACGTCCAGGACGTCGACGCGCGCGGCGGCGCCCACCACGCGCAGCGGGGCCACCAGGAGGACGGCGCCCGCCACCGCGGCCAGCACGGCGGCGGCGCGCAGGCGGCCGATGCGGGCGCGGCTCTGGCCCGGGTCGAGGACGGCGGTGACGCGCCGGGCCAGGTCGCCGCGGCTGGCCATGGCCAGCGCCGGCTGCGCGCCGCCGGACAGCCGGCGGGCCAGCAGCACGAGCTGCTCGGCGTAGTCGGGGCCGTCGGCCACGCGCATCACGGCGTCGTCGCAGGCGCGCTCCGCCTCCAGGCACAGCCGCCGCCAGGCCACCCAGGCCAGGGGGTGGAACCAGTACAGGGCGCAGGCGGCGCGGGCCAGCAGGTGGACGGGCCAGTCGCGGCGACGCACGTGCTCCAGCTCGTGCACGAGGGCGCGGCGCAGGTCCTCCTCTTCCCAGTCCACGGCGTCGGCGGGCACCACGATGGCCGGGCGGCGCCAGCCGCAGGTCAGCGGCGCCGCCACGTCCTCGCTGATCACCAGCTCCACGGGCCGGCGCACGCCGGCCGGCGCGGCCAGCGCCCGCGCGAGGTCGCGTCGCGCGAGCCAGGGGAGCGCGTGCCGGCGGATCCCGTCCAGGCGCCAGTGGGCGAAGGCCAGCCAGGCCAGCAGCAGGGCGGCCCCCGCCGCCCACGCGGCCCGGGCGGCGCCGGCAGCGCTCGGCCCCGAGCGACCGTCCCCCGCGGAGGCGGCGCGGGCCGCCGGCGGCTCCGCGACGGCGGCGGGGCCCGGCCCGGCTTCCGCGGGCTCGGCGTCCGGCGCGCCCGGCGCCACCGCGACCACCACCGCCAGCGACGGCCCCACGGCGGTGGCCACGGGCAGGAGGAGGGCGGCCGCGAAGGTGGCGGAGAGGGCGAGGTGGCGGACCGCCGCCGGCGCGCGGCGGGCGAGCCAGGCCAGGAGGAGGCCCGTGGCCAGCACCAGCGTGGCCTTGGCCAGCAACGAGGCTTCCGGGGAACGGCCGGCCGTCACCACGGCCTGCGCGAGGGCAGAAGTCATGACCGCTTCCTTTCCTTGCGGACGCGCTCGATCTCGCGGCTCAGGGCGGCGAGCTCGTCCTCCGTCCACTTCTCGTCCTTCAGGAGGGCGGCCGCGGTCTGTCCCGCGGACCCGTCGAAGAAGACGCGCACGAGCTGCTGCAGCGCCGTGCGCCGGGCCGCGCGGCGCGGGGTGACGGGCGAGTACACGTAGCGCGGGCCGTCCGCGCGGTGGCGCAGGTGGCCCTTGGCCTCCAGGCGGGCCAGCATGGCGCGCACGGCGGAGGAGCTGGGGGGATCGCTCATCTGCTCGCGGATGCGCTCCGCGGTGGCCTGGTCGCCGAGGGCGAAGACGGCGTCCAGGACCTCGCGCTCGCGGCGGCTGGGCGGGCTGGGCATGGGCGGCGCGCTCCTTTCTGTTACGGACGTAACATAGTGCTACAAACGTAGCATGTCAAGCCCTTTTCGCCGCCCCGCGCTACCCTGGGGCCGTGACCCGCCGCCTGACCCTCCTCGTCCTGCTCGCCGCGCTGGGTTGCCGGAGCCGCGAGAGCCGCATCGCCTCCCTCATCGAGGACCTGGGCATGGAGGACCCGCGCTCCGGGCGCGCCGTGCGCGGGCTCCTCGACATCGGCGAGCCCGCCGTGCCCGCCCTCGTCGCCGCCCTCGGCGACCCGCTCCCGCGCCGCCGCGCGGCCGCCGCCTCCGTGATCTGGGGCCTGGGCGCCCGCGCCGCCCCCGCCGCCCCCGCGCTGGGCGCGGCGCTCGCGGATGCCGAGCCCGCCGTCCGCCTCTCCGCGGCCATGGCCCTGGAGAGCATGGGCCCCGCGGCGTCGCCCGCCGTGCCCGCGCTGGTGAAGGCGCTGGGCGACGCCGACGGCAACGTGCGGCTGTGGGCGGCCAAGGCCCTGGGCGCGATAGGCGCGGGCGCGCGCGAGGCGGTGCCCGCGCTGGCCGCCGCCGCCCGCCACGACGCCCTGCGCGGCGCCGCCGAGGAGTCGATCCGCAGGATCAACGCCGCGCGCTGAGGGAGAATCGGCGGCTCATGGCCGCCGAGCGCGAGGACCGGACCACCGGGGTGCTGTGCATGATCGCGGGCGTGGCCGCGCTGTCCTTCATGGACGGCCTGGGCAAGTCGGTGGCGGCCGGCCACTCCGTCTTCCAGATGCTGGCCATCCGCAGCACGGTGGCCCTGGCCCTGGTGGTGCCCGCGCTGGCCCTCACCGGCCGCCTGGGCATGCTGGCGACGCGCCAGCCGCTCGGCCACGCGGCGCGGGCGGCCTGCGGCGTCATCGCCTTCGCCACCTTCTACACGTCGCTGCGCTACCTGAGCCTGGCCGACGCGGTGGCCATCGCCTTCGGCAGCCCCTTCATCGTGACCGCCCTGGCCGGGGTCTTCCTGCACGAGCCGGTGGGCTGGCGGCGCTGGGTGGCCATCACCCTCGGCTTCCTGGGCATGCTCGTCATCGTGCGGCCCACCAGCGCCAGCTTCCAGCCCGCCGCCCTCCTGGTGCTGGTGACGAGCGTGGCCTACGCGACGCTGATGTTCATGACGCGCTGGATGTCGCGCCCCGCGCAGCCACCGGAGAGCACGGGCTCGTTCGTCTTCTACATGCTCCTGGGCCAGGGGGCGGCGGGCTGGCTGGTCATGCTGGGCACGCCCTGGGAGACGCCGTCGCCGCGCGCCCTGCTCCAGATATCGGGGATGGGCGTGCTCGCCATCGCCGGCAACTACGGCATCGCGGAGGCCTTCCGCCGCACGCGGGCGGCGGTGGTGGCGCCGCTCGAGTACACCGGCCTCATCTGGGCGGTGGCCCTGGGCTGGCTGGTCTTCGGCGACTTTCCCGGGACCACGTTCTGGTTCGGGGCCGCCGTGATCGTGGCCGCCGGCGTCTACGCCGTGAGAGCGGAGTAGGGAAGGACAGTTCCGGGACCGTCACCCCGCGGTCTCACGCCGCGCCGGCGGGCGGCGCTAGGCTGGGGACGGCATGTTCTTCTCGCTGTTCTTCGGCCTGCCCGTCGTCGCCGCGGTGCTGGCCGTCCTCTTCCTGCCGCGACTCCTCAGGACGCCCGACGGCCGGTGGACGGCGGCCTTCGCCGCCGCGGGGGCCGCCCTGACCGCCGCCCTGCTCGTGGTCCTGATCTTCCGCTCGACCTCCTCCACCGCGTCCATCGGCCTGCTGTTCGTGCCGGTGTGGGCCCTCGCCGGCGGCCTGGCCGCGGGGGCGTGGGGCTGGTGCCTCCGCCGGGTGCTCCAGGCGCGCGCGGCCTGGCGCGGCGGTCCCCGGGCACGGACGACATGGACCGTCGCCGCCGCCCTCGTGGCCGCGACCGGCGTCTACGGGGCCAGCCAGGTCCGCCGCCTCTGGACCTTCCAGCGCCTCGGGGACGAGAGCCTGGGCCCGGCGGCGGTGGAGGGCGTTTACCGCGAGGCGCTGCGCCGGCGCGACTACTTCCTGCTGGCGGCGGTGGCCGCGCACCCGAAGGCCCCGCCCGCCGTCCTCCTCGAGCTGGCGCGGAGCGACGACCCGCTCCTGCACGCCAAGCGCCGCGAGCCGATCGACGCCTTCGACCGCGACCAGCTCGCGGTGGTGCGCAAGGCGCTGCGCAACCCCAGCCTGCCGCCGGAGGCGCTGCCGCTGCTGGCGCGCTCGGCGGACGACTACGTGCTGGGCGACGTGGCCGCCCACCGCGCCACCCCCGTGCCCCTCCTGCGCGCCATCCACGGCCGCAGCGGCAGCTACCTCGTCCACTGGGGCCTCGCCGGCAACGGTCACACGCCGGCCGACGTCCTGGAGGCGCTGGCCGGCGACGGCGACCGCTACACCGCGGCACGCCTGGCCGCCAACCCGGGCGCGCCGCCCTCCGTCCTCGCCCCGCTGGCCGGTCACCCCGACGAGCTCGTGCGGGGCAACGTGGCCCTCAACCCCGCCATCGAAGAGGCCGTGATGGCGCGGCTGGCCGGGGATGGAAGCGAGAGGGTGCGCTTCTACCTGGCCACCAACCCCTCGCTGGATCCGGGCACGGCCGCGCTCCTGGCCAGGGACCCGAGCGAGCGCGTGCGCCGCTACGCGGCGGAGGACTGGCGGCGGAAGCCGCGACCCGCCGCGGCCACGCCCTGAGCCGGCCTCAGCTCGGGAGGGGGGCCGGCTCCCGTGCCACCGCCATGAGCGTCATGTCGTCCCGGGGGCGGGACTGGCGGCAGAAGGCCAGCACGTCGTCGCGCACGCCGTAGAGGAGCGCGTCGTTGGCCAGCGCGCGGTGCGTCTCCAGGTAGATGCGCAGCCGTGTCTCGCCGTACTCCACCCCGTGCGGGTCCTCCGCCTCCGTGATGCCGTCGGTGTAGAGCAGGAGGCGGTCGCCGGAGAGCAGCGTCACCTGCCGGGCCTCGTAGGTGGTGCCGGGCAGCACGCCCAGGGCCATCCCCGTGGGGTCGAGGTGCTGGTCGCGCCCGTAGACGTCGGGCGCGAGCACGAAGGGCGGGTTGTGGCCGGCGTTGACGTAGCTCAGCTCGCCGGTGGCGGTGTCGTACTCGGCGTAGAACAGCGTCACCAGGCGGTTGGCGGGGATGTTGGCGCAGAGGTGCTCGTTCAGCTTGGCCACCGCCTCCGGCCCGCGGAAGCCGGCGGTGAGGAGCGTGCGCAGGCTGCCCTGGAGGAGGGCCATGAGGAGGGCGGCGGGCATGCCCTTGCCCGCCACGTCGCCGATGCAGATGGCCACGCGGCCGCCCCCCAGCTCGATGAGGTCGAAGTAGTCCCCGCCCACGGTGTTGGCCGGCCGCATGAGCGCGTCCACGGCGAGGCCGTCGCGCCGGTACGGCTCGAAGGGCAGGAGCCCGAACTGGATCTGGCGCGCGATCTCGAGGTCGCTCTTCAGGGTGAGCTTGTCGCGCAGCTCCAGCACGAGCAGGAAGAGCAGGGCGCTGGCCCCCAGCAGGAGGAGGTCGGGCGCGCTGAAGAAGATGCTGCGGTCGTGGATCATCCAGTGCAGCACGTAGCCCGCCCAGCCGAACACGATCAGGGGCACGGAGGCGGCGAAGAGCAGGCGCCGCGCCGGGCTCAGGCGGAAGGCCATCTCCAGGAAGACGCGCCAGCCCGCCACCGGCCAGCGCCGGTACCAGGGGGCGGACTCCAGGTCGGAGAGGTCCACCGCGCGCGCGAAGTAGCGCACGGTGTCCTGGCTGTCGCCCGCGAACATGTCGCGCAGGCCCTGGCCCGTGACGTCGCGCGTGAAGAGGTCCTGCACGCTCGTCCAGTAGTCGGGGTGGCGGGGCCGCGCGGCGGCGGGGCGGGCCCGCTCGGAGAAGCGCCCGGCGAAGTCGTCGAAGCGCTGGCGGAGGTCGGCGAAATCAGCTCTCAACGGCACACCCCTTCTTACCGGAGAACGGTCCACTGGAAAAGACGAAAATCGGGCCGGGGAGGTTCGGGTTTTCGGCCCGCGTCATAAGGCGGGCGCGGGGCGGCGCCCGGGGCTAGAATCGTCGTTTCCTGGGACCGAGGAGGACCGTCATGTCATTGCGCATTGGCGACGAGGCGCCCGATTTCACCGCGGAGACCACGGAGGGAACCATCCGCTTCCACGAGTGGATCGGGAACGGGTGGGCCGTGCTGTTCTCCCACCCCAAGGACTTCACCCCCGTCTGCACGACCGAGCTGGGGTACATGGCCAAGCTCGCGCCGGAGTTCCAGAAGCGGAACACCAAGGTCATCGGCCTGAGCATCGACCCGGTGGACGACCACCGGCGCTGGGCCAGCGACATCGAGGAGACGCAGGGTGCGGCCCCCAACTACCCGATCATCGGCGACGCCGACCTGGAGGTGGCGAAGCTGTACGACATGATCCACCCCAACGCGGTGGGCGGTAAGCGCACCGCCGCCGACAACGCCACCATCCGCTCCGTGTTCGTGGTGGGCCCGGACAAGAAGGTCAAGCTCGTGCTGACCTATCCCATGACCACCGGCCGCAACTTCGACGAGGTCCTGCGCGTGCTGGACTCCATCCAGCTCACGGCCAGGCACAAGGTGGCCACCCCGGTGAACTGGAAGCAGGGCGAGGACGTCATCATCTCGGGCGCGGTCTCGGACGACGAGGCCAAGCAGACCTACCCGGGCGGCTGGAAGTCGCCCCGGCCCTACATCCGCATCGTCCCGCAGCCCGAGTAGCAGCACCCGGGCGGCCGGGCGCGCCCGCGCCCGGCCGCACGCGTACGCAGGGAGCCGGCGGCCGGGACCGGCCGCGCCGGCGGAGCACCCACGCCCCCAGGCCGAGCAGGCCCGCGCCGAGGGCGGGGAGGGCCGCGGGAGGCACCGCGGGCACCGCCCCGAAGACGATGGTCGCGCGCGAGAAGTCGAGCGCATCGAGGCCGAGGGCGACTACGTCCGCATCCACGCCGCGGGCCGCTCGCACCTGGTCGAGCGGACGCTGGCGGAGATGGAGAGCCTGCTGGCCTCGAGGCGCTTCATGCGCATCCACCGCGGCGCCATCGTCAACGTCGAGCGCGTGAGCCAAGCGAGCCCGAGGGCAGCGGGCGG
>DATBIO010000060.1:0-11528 GCA_036556965.1 Vicinamibacteria bacterium | reverse complement strand
GAACGTAGTAGACGAGGGCCAGGCCCTCGGGCAGCGCTCGTTGCAGCCCCACGGGGTCGAAGGGCTTGACCGCGGCCCCGGCCAGCGAGTCCACGAGCTGTCGGGCACGGCCACGTTCGACGAAGGCCAGCGCCCGCCTCGGGTCCTGGCGGTTCGTGACCTGGAAGCGCACCATGTCGTCGAACAGCGGAAGGGCCAGCTCGAAGAACGACACCTGGAGGGCGGCGTCGCGAAGGGAGATCCTTCCCTGCTCCATGGCCTCGATGCCGGTGGCGAGCTCGCGCTCCGCCGCCTCGTCCAGGCCGCGGCCGAGGTGGGCGCGCGCCAGCAGGAGCTGAAGCGCGGGAACGCGAGCGGGGGTGGTCACCCGAAAGTAGGCCAGGGATCGCTCGAGAGCACGAGCCGCCTGCTCGGGCTGCGGGCGGATGAGGATCTCGCCTTCCGTGGCGTCGGCCTCCGCCTGCTGCTTTGCCGCCAGGGCTTCGTCGCCGATCCGCGGGATCCAGCGTCTGGACTCCATCACGTCCGCGGCGGCCCGATCCTCGGCCCCGAGCCAATGATGGATGTCCGCCCGGCGGACGAGGGCGTCGCTGATCACGGCCGCAAGCGACGAACCGAGTGCCGAATCGACGAGGGCGTTCCCGTAGTGGAGCGCCACCCTCGGCATGCGTCCCTCTACGCACGCCAGGCCGGCATCGGCAAGGATGCCGTGGCGCCGGGGCGCGTCCCGCACGTGCTCGAGCAGCGCGAAGCTGCGCTGCCGCTCGCGCCAGGCGCCCCGGCTCTCCCCCAGCAGCTGGAGGTTCTCGGCGAGCAAGGCCAGAGCCACGGCCTGGCTCTCCGGACTCCGGCTGGTCTCGAAATCGGCATACGCAGAGCGGTACCGCTTCAGCGACTCCGTCAGCTGGCCGCGATGCGCGTGAATGAGTCCTTGAACCCAATGGACGCGGCCGAGGAGCTGAAGGTGGCGGTCCGCCTCTGCCGCGCTCTCCAGCCGGGCGAGCTCGGCCAGGGCCGGGCCGTGCTGTGAGGGGAAGAGGCAGGTGATGACGACCTGCAGCCGGGCCCTGGCCGCATACGGGCTGCCGCCTGCTTCGAGGTCGCGCACGGCGTCGCGGTTCTGCGCGCACGAAGGCACCTGCCGTGCGGTAAGGCGCTTGGCTTCGCGGAACGCTCGATAGCCGAGGGCCTGCGCGCGAAGTGGATCTCGTGAAGCCGCGGTCGGCAGCGGCTCGGCAAGGGCGAGGGCGGTGTCCTTCGCCATCGCGTCCCTGGTCGAACGCAGGAGCGCGTCGCCCAGCAGGCGTGCGCGCTCACGGTGGACACCGGCGTCGGGATGGCCCACCAAGTAGGCCTCCGCCCAGGCCGGCAGCAGCTCGTCCTCCAGGTGATCGCGTAGGAGCTGAGGTGCTTCGTCGGCCAGGCGGTCGGTGGCGGCCGCCCCTTCTCCCAGGGCCGCGCGGACGCGGGCCTTGCCCTCCTCCAGCGACGACGGGCGCGGCTGGGGCAAGGCCTCGAGATGCTGCCGGGCCTCGTCGGCCCAGCCCGAGGCCGAGTCGCGCTGGAGGTAGCCCTCCCACGCCTTTCGGGCAGCATCGACGAGGTGCAAGGCCTCCAGGGCAAGCGCGCGGTTGAAATAGGCCTCCTGGGGCGCGTCCTCCAGGGCGATGGCCCGTTCCGCCGCTTCGAGGGCCTTCGGGACGTCGGCGGGCTCGTCCAGCCGGCGCGCCCGGACGAGGTACGCCGCGGCAAGGTCGCTCAGCAGTCGTGCGTTCCCGGGCTCCTGGGCCGAGGCCCCCTCGAGGGCCTTGACGGCCGCGCTTGGATCGCCGGAGACCAGGTACGTGATGCCCAGCGCACCCAGCGCCTCGGGCGACGTGTCGCCCTCGGCCTGCTCGCGAATCCGCGCCACGGCGGCGAGGACCGCGGCCGGCTGCGCGTCGAGGCCCTGGGGGGTGTCGCCCGCGCGCAGCGTCACCAGCCGGCCGTGACGGAACCCGCCCGTCAGCCGCGGCTCGACCAGGCGGCGGTCGCCCATGGCCTGGGCGAGCTGGGCCACGAGGGGGGCGGGAGCGCGGCCGGAGCCCGCGCGCGAAAACCAGAGACCGAGGGCGACGGCGAGCATCGCGGCGATGGAGAGACCGGCCGCGATCTTGAAGGTGGGCCGGCGACGGATGGCGGAGAGCACCGTGACCTCCGCGCCCGCGCGCGCAACCCCTTTCCCATCGGACAGGCAGAACTGCAGGGTCTCCGCGAACACCTGGTAGCACTCGGGACAGCCGGCGACGTGCGCGTCCATGCGCGCGGCCTCGTCACCCGAGAGGCGGCGGTCCGCGTGGGCCGCGATCTGACTCGGGTCGGGGTGCCCCGCCCTACCCACGCTCTCCGATTCTCCTGTCACGGCTCACCTTCCTGCCGGGCGCTCGGCGCATCCACGCGCGCGGGGCGCGACCCGGCTTCCTCCAGGAACGAACGACTTGCCGCCGCTTCGGCGGCGAGGGCCGACTCCCAGTCCAGGGTGGAGAGCAGCTCGTGCACGTCTCGACACCGGATCCCTTCGGCCTCGAGATCGAGGCGCAGCTGCTTGAAGAGCGCGTCGCGCTTTCGATAGAGGGCCTTTTGCTCCTCGCCGAGCGACCTCGCCACGTCGGCCACGCTCAGCCCGGCTTCCACGTGCAGGCGAAGAACGACGCGGTGGCGGGGGGGCAGCCGCCCCAGCGCCTGCCGGAGGGCGAGGAAGGTCCTCTCCGCCAGCACCTGCCGCTCGGCCTGCTCGACGGCGGGCACTCCGCCCACGGGCTCCGGAGGGCCGTGATCGCCCGCCGGGCCAGGTCTGCGGCTGCTCCGGCGCGGCAGCTCGAGGCTGAGCGCGTAGAGCGCCTCGCGGCTCTCCGCCACCCGGAAGTCCGTCTGCAGCACCCCGCACGCCTCCTCGAAGGTGAGCCCGTCCCGATGCAGGAGGGACTCGAGGCGCAAGGCCACCGGTCCCCGTCTCCGCGCTTCCGCCGAAGGACGCCACTTCCCGAAGCGCTGCGTCTGGAAGTCGAGGTAGAGACGGCTGACGACCGCCGTCAGGTAGGTCTTGAGCGAGCTCCGGCCCTCGAACCGGCCCAGGATCGCGTAGTCGTTCTCGATGAGCCGGAGCTTCACGGTGGACGCGAAGTCCTCCGCGTCCGCTCCCCGCAGGCAGTGTCGGGCACAAACCCAGGCGGTGACCCGCTCGATGAGCGGGAGTTCCGAGAGGAAGAGCTGCTCGCGAGTCACTATGCTCCCGAGGACAGCGGGTGGGCGGTCTCTTGGCGGCGACTTCCGGGTGCGCCGATGATACGGCATGGGGCTCGGGGCCGGGACCGGGAGGGCCCGGCGTCTGGCCCGCGCCGTCGCGCGAGGGGCGGTGGCTCTTCACGGCTTCGGCGCAAGAGCAACGGCCGTGCCCACTCGATTCCGTCCGGCCACCCATCGGGCAAGGCGTTGAATCCAGGGCTGCCCGGACGGCACGCGCGCTCGGCTCTGTGGACGGCGGGGCCCCGATCGCCCAACGTCTGCGCGATGGCCGACCCCGCACTGGGCGGTGCGCGCGGCGGGCGCCCGGACTCGGGGCCTAGGCGCCGGCGGCTTCGAGGACGGCGCGCACCGAGGGCGCGTCCAGGAAGGTCTGGCGCAGGAGGGCGTCGTCCACGTGGGCGGCGATGAAGCGCACCGTCGTGGCGGCCTCGGCATACGCGGAGCGCGCCTCGGCCCGCCGTCCGGCATCCGTCCTGAGCGCTCCGCGCAAGGCGAGCAGCCTCCAGGCCGCGAGGTGGGCCGCCCGCCCGCGGAGAACGGCGAGGCCGCGCTCCAGATGGCCCTCCGCCTCGGCCAGCTCCCCTTCGGCGCGCGCCGCCTCGGCCAGGAAGCGGTGGGCGCCCGCCAGGTAGACGCGCGCCTCGCGCGGCTGGGCATGGGCCAGCGTGCGGTGCGCGTGCGTGCGCGCCCGGGCGAGATCGCCACGCGCCAGCCAATGCTCGGCCAGCGCGCTCTCCAGGCGCATCTCGAACAGCCAGCTGAACCAGGGAGCCTGGCGGACCTCGGCCGAGAGTCCGCGCAGGATCTCGAGTCCTTCGTCCCGACGCCCACCATGGGTGTAGGCAAGACTGAGGTTGATGAGGGCACTCGCCCGCGCCGGCTCCACGCCGGCCGCACGCGCCGTCTCCACCGCTTCGAGGTCGTGCGCGGCCGCGCCCTCGAAGTCCTGCATCTCGCGGTGGAGCCACCCCACGTGGCTGGCCAGGCGCGGCAGCCAGAACCGGTCGTCGTTGCGGCGCCCCATGGCCATGCCTTCGCCCAGCGTGGCCAGCGCCTCGCCGACGCGCCCCACCCCACCGAGGGTGAGGCCCAGGAACTGGTAGCCGATGAGGGCCATGAAGCCCTCGCGCTGCTCGAGGGCCAGGCCCAGCGCCTCGCGGAGCGTCGGCTGGCCCTCTTCGAAGTCGGCCTGCCAGTAGTGCACGCAGCCGCGGTAGAGCAGGGCGGCGAGGAGCGTGCGCTGCTCTCCGAGGGCACGCGCCCGCGCGCGCACTTCGTCCAGGAGCGACCGGCAGTCGGCGAGGTCCCCCTCTTCCTGGAGGATCTGCGCCACCAGCAGCATGGCCTCGAGCTGGAGCGACTCGTCGCCCGCGCGCTCCGCGGCGCCCAGCGCCTGGTGCGCGCGCACCGCCATCTCCTCGATGCGCCTCGAGAAGAAGAGGGCGTTGCACAGCCCGCTCAGGGCCGCGTGCTCCAGCGCCGCCGCGCCCGCGGTGCGGGCGGCCTCCAGCATGCGCGTGTAGCTCGCCACCGCCTCGGCGAAGCGGCCCGAGGCCAGGTCGACCGCCCCGAGCCGCTGGTACGTCCGGATCTCCTGATCCGTCCTGATCACGGGGGGGAGCCTCTCCAGCAGGGTGATGGCCTGGCGATAGTGCTGCTCCGCCTCGGTGTTGGCGTAGAGGCGGGCGGCGCTGTCGCCGGCCTCGATCCGGCATGCCGCCGCCCGCTCGAAGTCGCGGGCCCGCTCGAAGTGCAGGGCGAGAGGCGTGGCCAGGCGCGCGGTGACGCGCCCGTGGTGACGGAGGAGCGCCGCCGCCGCGCGCCCGTGGAGCTGCACGCGCCGCCGGCTGACCATGGCCTCGTAGAGGACCTCCTGGTAGAGCGCGTTCGTGAACCGGTAGCGGGTGCCGAGCGTCCCGTCCGGCAGCTCCTCGTCGCCCACCACGTCCAGGAGCCGGTGGGCACGGTCCAGCCTCTGCAGGCGCTCCTCCGTGGCCAGCTCGTCCGCCTCGAGCATGGCGGCCAGGGCCGAGGAATGGAACTCGCGACCCAGGACGCTCGCGTGCTCCACCGCCGCGCGCTCCTCCTCGTCGAGCGCCTCCACCTTCCTCCGGATCATGCCGCGCACGCTCTCCGGCGCGGCGAGGTCCGCCTCCGACAAGACGCGCGCCAGGCCCCAGCGCCCCTCGCGCCAGGCGACGTCTCCACGCTCCACGAGGTGCTGGACGAGGCTGCACACGAAGAGCGGGTGACCCTCCGTCTTGAGGTGGAGCAGCGGCGCGAACGACGGGGGCAGGCCATGGTCGGGGAAGCGCTGCTCGAGGTAGTCCGCGACGTCGCCCTCCGAGAGCGGGCCCAGCGACACCTCCTGGCAGTACTCGTGCGTGCGCAGCTCGTCCAGGAACGCGCGCAGCCGGGGCTCCGCCTGCATCTCCGCGGGACGCAAGGTGCCGATCATGAGCATCCGTTGCCGGCTCACGCGCCGGGCCAGGTGGCGGACCAGGTCCGCGCTGGAGGAGTCCAGCCACTGCACGTCTTCCATGAATCCCACCAGGACCGAGGCCGAGGCGGCGGCCTCCAGCACGTCGCACATCTCGCGCAGCATGCGGTCCTTGGTTGCGCCGATGGTCTGCTGCTGGAGCGCGCTCCGGTCCGCGGGCGAGGCGGAGAGGGCGGGCAGGTGGAGGCACCAGGTGGGGGCGTAGGACCGCAGCAGCGCCGCGGTGGGCTCCTTCCCCTTGCCCACGAGGAGGGTGCCCAGCGCGTCGAGGAAGGGCAGGTACGCGTCACCCGCCCCGTACTGCTCGACGCAATGGAAGCGGAGCAACGTCAAGGCATCGTCCGCGCGCTGGCGGGCGCGGCCCAGGAAGGCCCTCAGCAGCGCCGTCTTGCCGATGCCCGCTTCGCCGGTGACGATCACCATCCGGCCCGCGCCGCCCGCCGCCTGCTGCAGCAGGCCGTCCAGACGCCGCATCTCGGCCGAGCGGTCCACGAAGGGCGTCGCCTCCGGAGGCCGCGGCGGCAAGGCGTGGGGAGAGGGCGCGCTCACGAACAGACGGTTGGAGCCGAAGGGTGCGTGCGCGCGACGATACGGCCCGGGCAACGAGGGCGTCAAGCTTGAGGCGCCGCGCGAGGCCGTCGTATCGTCTCCCCGAAGTCTCCCGATGACGTGTCGGTACTGCGGCGCTCCGGACCAGCCCGAGGGGCGGGCCTGTGCGGTCTGCCGCTGGCCCGCCGACCTCCCCCTCGGGCCCGGCTCCCTGGTGGCGTCACGCTACGAGATCCAGGCGCCCCTCGGCGCGGGCGGGATGGGCGTCGTGTTCCGCGCCCACGACCGGACCCTCGACGAGACGGTCGCCCTCAAGGTCGTGCGCCCGGCGCGCGACCAGCAGACCGCGCAGCGCTTCCGCTCCGAGATCAAGCTGGCGCGGAGGGTCCGGCACCGGAACGTGTGCGCCATCCACGAGTACGGGGAGGACGGCGAGCTGGCCTACATCTCGATGGAGTTCCTGGAGGGCACGGACCTCAAGCGGACCATCGAGGAGCGCGGCGCGCTTCCCTGGGAGGAAGCCTACGACGTCGTCCTGCAGGTGGCGGAAGGCTTGCGCGCCATCCACGAGGCGGGCGTGATCCACCGCGACCTCAAGCCCGCGAACGTCATGCGCGACCCGCGCGGGACCGTCCGCGTGATGGACTTCGGGATCGCCAAGCTCTGGGGCCAAGAGAACACCGCTGGCCTCACCGGCTCGGGCCAGGTGGTGGGGTCGCCGGAGCACATGAGCCCGGAGCAGGCGCGCGGACGGCCGTTGGACTTCGCGAGCGACGTCTATTCCCTCGGGGTCCTCGCCTACGAGGTGTTCACCGGCCGCGTTCCCTTCCGGCGCGACTCGCCGGTGGCCACCATGCTGGCCCATCTCGAGGAAGAACCGCCCCTGGACGGTTCCGTGGCCGCTCAACTTCCCCACGCCCTGGTCCCGGTCCTGCGGAGGGCCCTGGCCAAGTCCCCCGCCGAGCGGTATCCGGGCTGCCCGGAGCTCCTCGCTGCGCTCCGCCAGGCACGGCTCGGCCTCGCCCACCAGCCCACCGACGCCGTCTTCACGCCCGCTGGAGCTCCGGCCCGCGCGCCACGTGCCCTGGCGCCACGACCGGACGTCGCGCGCCTGCTCCGGGAGCCGTTGCGCCGGGCCCTGGCCCACGCCGACCCCGCGGTTCGTGCGGGCGCCTCCGCGGCCCTGGGGACCATGTCTGCGAACGAGCCGAGGGGCCCACTACTTCTTGAGCCCGCTCCTCCCCGAGGCTTCCCCGAGTGGCTGGCGCACAGGGGCGGACTCGATTCCGCCAAGCCGGATCGATTCCAGAAACCGGTGGCGGGTGGCTACCGGTGGCGATCCGTGGTCATGGGCGCGGCCGTCGTGCTCGCCGCCCTCGTCATGCTCTGGCTCGTGGCCGGGCGCTAGCGGCGGCTCCGCAGCGAGCGGCGGATTGGCCGCTAGAGCGGGATGTTGCCGTGCTTGCGCGGCGGGTTCTTCTCGCGCTTGTTCCGCGCCATCTCCAGGGCGGCGATGATCTTGCGCCGGGTGTGGCGCGGCTCGATCACCTCGTCCACGAACCCGCGCTCCGCCGCCACGTAGGGGTTCGCGAACTTCTCGCGGAACTCCGCCACCTTCTGCGCGCGCAGGGCCTCGGGGTCGGCGGCCTTGCCCAGCTCGCGGCGGTAGAGCACGTTCACCGCCCCCTCCGGCCCCATGACCGCGATCTCCGCCGTGGGATAGGCGTAGTTGAGGTCGGTGCGGATGTGCTTGCTGGCCATGACGCAGTAGGCCCCGCCGTAGGCCTTGCGCGTGATGACGGTGACCTTGGGCACCGTGGCCTCCGCGAAGGCGTAGAGCAGCTTGGCCCCGTGGCGGATGATGCCGCCCCACTCCTGCGCGGTGCCGGGCAGGAAGCCGGGCACGTCCTCGAAGACCACGAGGGGGATGTTGAAGGCGTCGCAGAAGCGCACGAAGCGCGCCCCCTTCACGGAGGCGTCGATGTCCAGGCAGCCCGCCAGGACCGCGGGCTGGTTGGCCACGATGCCGGCGGCGCGGCCGCCGAAGCGCGCGAAGCCCACCACGATGTTGCCCGCGTAGTGCTCGTGCACCTCGAGGAAGCGCCCCTCGTCGGCCACGGCCTGGATGAGGTCCTTGATGTCGTAGGGCTGGTTGGGCTCCGGCGGGATGAGGGTGTCGAGGCGGGGGTCCTCCCGGCCGGGGGGGTCCTCCGTGGCCACGAGCGGCGGGTCCTCCATGTTGTTCGAGGGGAGGTACCGCAGCAGGTCGCGGATGAGGAGGAGGCAGGCGCGGTCGTCCTCGGTGGCGAAATGGGCCACCCCCGACTTCGCGTTGTGGGTGAGGGCGCCGCCCAGGTCCTCCTTGCTCACCTCCTCGTGGGTGACCGTCTTGATGACGTCGGGGCCGGTCACGAACATGTAGGCGGTGTCCTTCACCATCACCGTGAAGTCGGTGATGGCGGGCGAGTAGACGGCGCCGCCGGCGCAGGGTCCCATGATGGCGCTGATCTGCGGCACCACCCCGGAGGCCAGCGTGTTGCGCAGGAAGATGTCGGCGTAGCCGCCGAGGCTGGCCACTCCTTCCTGGATGCGGGCGCCCCCCGAGTCGTTGAGCCCCACCACGGGGGCGCCCATCTTCATGGCCAGGTCCATGACCTTGCAGATCTTCTGGGCGTTGGTCTCGGAGAGGCTGCCCCCGAAGACCGTGAAGTCCTGCGCGAAGACGTAGACGAGCCGGCCGTCCACCCGCCCGTGCCCCGAGACCACCCCGTCCCCCGGCACCTTCTGCTCCTGCATGCCGAAGTCGATGCAGCGGTGCTCCACGAGCTGGTCCAGCTCCTCGAAGGTGCCCTCGTCGAGGAGCAGCTCCACGCGCTCGCGCGCGGTCAGCTTGCCGTCGCGGTGCTGCCGCTCGCGGCGCTCGGCGCCGCCCCCCTCCTGGGCGCGCCGGACGCGGTCGCGCAGGGCCTCGCCGCGCGCGGCGCGGGCCTCGGGCGAGGCCCGGTCAGTGGCCACAGCCGCAGCCGCCTCGCCCGCAACCGCACCCCCCCCCGCCGCTCCCCGCCGCCACGCCGGCCAGGGCGAAGGACGAGAGCTGCTTCTCCACGCGCGCGCCCTGGCACGCCGGGCAGCGCACCTCCTCCCCGAAGGCGCGCACGTAGAGCTCGAAACGGGCGCCGCAGGCCTCGCAGAGGTACTCGTAGAGCGGCATCAGGCGCGGGACCTCGACCCCAGCTCCTTCCGGGCCTTCTCCCAGTCGTCGAGGAAGCGCTTGAGGCCGATGTCGGTGAGGGGGTGCTTGAGGAGGGCGTTGAAGACGGAGAAGGGCATGGTGCCGATGTGGGCGCCCACCTTGGCCGCCTCCACCACGTGCATGGGGTGGCGCAGGGAGGCGGCGAGGACCTCGCAGTCGTAGTCGTAGTTGTCGAAGATCTGCAGGATGTCCGCCACCAGGTCCATGCCGGGGGTGGCGATGTCGTCGAGCCGGCCCACGAAGGGGGAGACGAAGCGGGCGCCCGCCTTGGCCGCGAGCAGGGCCTGGGTGGGCGAGAAGATCAGGGTCATGTTCACCCGCGTGCCCTCGCCGCCGAGGACCTTGGTGGCCTTGAGGCCGTCGGGGGTGCAGGGGCACTTCACCACGATGTGCTCGTGCACGGTGGCCCAGTGCCGGCCCTCGCGGATCATGCCCTCCGCGTCCGTGGCCACCACCTCCGCGGACACCGGGCCCTTCACCGTCTCGCAGATGGCGTGGAGGATCTCCTCCGGGTCGCCCTTCTCCTTGGCCAGCAGGCTGGGGTTGGTGGTGACGCCGTCCACCACTCCCAGCAGCGCCCCCTCGCGGATCTCGTCCAGGCTCGCCGTGTCCAGAAAGATCTTCATGCTCCCCCCTCAGGCCACCGTGTTGCGCAGGATGCCCACGCCCTCGACCTCGACCTCCACCACGTCGCCTCCCTCCAGCGGGCCGATGCCGGCGGGAGTCCCCGTGGAGATGATATCGCCGGGGAGGAGGGTCATGACCCGCGAGACGAACCACACCAGGTGCCCCACCGGGAAGACGAGCTGGGCGGTGCTGCTCTTCTGGCGCACGACGCCGTTCACCCGCCCCTCCACGCGCAGGTTGCCGTAGTCGAGACCGGCGGCCAGGCAGGGGCCGACGGGGCAGAAGGTGTCGAAGCCCTTGGCCCGCGTGTACTGCACGTCCCGGTCCTGCAGCTCGCGCGCGGTGACGTCGTTGACGCAGACCGCTCCGAAGACGTGGGCGGCCGCCGCCTCCGGGGAGGGCAGGTCGTGGGCGAGGCGGCCGATCACGATCCCCATCTCCGCCTCGTGGTCCACGCGCCCGGCCCACCCGGGACGGCGGATGACGCCTTCCGGCCCCAGGAGGGCGCTCGGCGGCTTGAGGAAGATCCGCGGCTCCGCGGGCAGCGCCTGGCCGCGCTCCGCGGCGTGGTCCCGGTAGTTGAGGCCGACGGCCACGATCTTGCTCGGGGTGGCCGGAACGAGCAGCCGCGCGCCCGCGCGCGGGACGCGCGCGTCCTCCGCGGCCGCATCCGTGAAGGGGTCGCCGCGCAGGAGGCGATAGGCCTCGCCCTCCTCGCGCGCCCACCGCGGGCCGTCCGTGGTGGCCAGCCGGACGTACCGTGCCATCGGAGGCTGCTCTCCTCTCAGGGCGACACCGCCTCCACGGGCGGGGAGGCCGGGCTCTCGTTGCCGCGGCCGTCCACGGCGGTCACCGAGTACCGCGCCCCGGGGCGGGGGCTGGGATCGAGGAAGCGCGTCTCCGTGAGGGGCGCCTCGCCCAGCCGCACCGGTGCCCCGTCGGGCTCGGTGCGGTAGATGCGGTAGCCGGCGAGGTCGCCTTCCGTCGAGGGGCTCCACGAGACTTCCACCCCGTCGTCGCGCACGAGGGCGGTGACCCCCGACGGGGAGGCGGGCGGGAAGACGTCCTCCACGGTGACGCACGCCTCCGGCGAGTCCACGCTCTCCACCAGCGGGGCGGTGGAGAGGACGGCGCGCACCATGTAGCACCAGCTCGCTCCCGCCGCCGCCGTGTCGTCCACGAACTTCTCGAGCGCCACCGGCGACGGCGTCAGCGGCTCGTCGTAAGAGCCGGCCGCGTCGCGGCGGTAGACGTGGAACCGCCACGCGAACGGCGCCGGCGTGGGGGCGGGAGAGGGAGACGGCGAGGCCGCCC
>DATBIO010000059.1:0-27929 GCA_036556965.1 Vicinamibacteria bacterium | reverse complement strand
CGGACTCATCAAGCCCAAGGCCTACGTCGTGTGTCGCGAAGGAGAGCCCGGCCAGGAGCTGGCCGGCGAGCTTCAGGAATTCGTGAAGAGCCGGCTCGCGCCGTTCAAGTACCCCCGCGTGGTGGAGTTCGCCACGTCCCTGCCCAAGAACGACCGCGGCAAGATCGACCGCCGGCGGCTGAGCGCCCCGGGGTCAAGCACCTAGGAGCCTGCCCGCACCTCAGCCGCGCCATCCCGCACATGAGAACGAGAAAGGAGAGGAAGGAAGCTTCCTGCTAAGGCAATGGCCGACAACATCGTGATCGCCGAGATGACCTGGACGGAGGTGGACCTGGCGGGAAAGGACCGCCCGGTGGCGCTGCTGCCGGTGGGGGCCACCGAGGCCCACGGGCCGCACCTGCCGCTCTCCACCGACACCGTGATCGCCACCGAGATGGCGCGCCGCGGGGCGGCCAAGCTCAAGGAGCACGGGGTCCCGTCCCTCATCCTCCCTCCCGTCGCCTTCACCGTCTCGGACTGGGCGGCGGACTTCGCGGGCACCCTGAGCCTGCCCGCGGCCACCGCCACCGCCCTCCTGCGCGACGTGGCCATGGCCGCGTCGAAGAAGTACCGCGCCGTGGCCCTCATCAACATCCACCTGGAGCCCAAGCACGTGGAGTGCGTCAAGGCCGCGGTGGACGAGGCGCGCAAGGCGGGGGCCAGCGTCACCTGGGTGGACATCACCAAGAAGCGCTGGGCGGAGCAGCTCGGGGAGGCCTTCCAGCAGGGCGACCACGGCGGGGCCTTCGAGACCTCGCTCATGATGGCGGCGGCCCCGGGCATGGTGCGCGAGCGCGAGCGCATCTCCCTTCCCCCCATGGACGGCCTCATGCCCGCCATCAAGAAGGGGGCGAAGACCTTCCTGGAGGCCGGAGGCGAGGACGCCTACTTCGGCGACCCCACCGCCGCCAGCTCGGAGGAGGGCGAGGCCCTCTTCGAGAGCCTGGCCGAGATCCTGAGCCTGTCCGTCATGGAGCACCTGGGCAGCAAGGCCTAGGGAGACGCCCACCGCCTCGCCGCGGCGTCGCCCGGGAGGATGGGCGCCGCCGCTAGCGGACCACCGTGCGCTCGCCGTTGCGCACCTTGCCCAGCGACTTGTCCGCCAGCTCCACCTTCACCTTGTGGCGGGCGCCCGTGGCGGGGCCCTCCGGCGCGTAGCCCACCACGTTCTCCATCGAGATCTCGGTGGCGATCTCGCGCAGGATGCGGGCCATGCCCTTGGCGTCGAGGTTGCCCGGCTCGTAGCCCGTGCCCCCCGTCTCCTCGGCCAGCCGGCGCAGGTCGAGCTTCTTGTAGTCGAAATAGGTGCGGTTGGGCGGCGGGCCGAAGGGGCCGGCGGAGCGCGAGGTGGCCTGGAAGGCCTGGCTCAGGGTGACGGCATAGACGCGCACGTCCTCGGCCAGGGCGGCGTCGATGGCGTCCTTGACCCCGCCGCCCTTGTTGTCGATGCCGTCGGAGAAGACGATGAGCGCGCGCTGGGCGCGCGGGGCCGTGGGCTCCATGCGCATGATGTCGGCCAGGGAGCCGTAGAGACGCGTGCCGCCGCGGCGGGACTCCACCCCGAAGTCCATGGCCTGTCCGAAGCCGCGGAGCAGCGCGTCGGCGTCGCGCGTGGGGGCGGCCAGGCAGCGCAGGGTCCCGCCGAACGCGCACAACCCCACGCTGGCCTGCTCCCCGAGCGTCGCCAAGAGCACGTCCTTCACCAGCGCCTCGTCGAGCAGGCCCTCGTCCAGCACGCTGCTGCTCACGTCGAGGGCGAGCACGACCTCGGGGGGGACGGTGCGCTCGCGCGTGGAAGGCGTCTCGAGGAGGGCGATCTCCTGGGGCTTGCCGTCCTCCAGCACCCGGAGCTGGTCCTTGGTCAGCTTGTCCAGGAAGGCGCCCTTCCGCTCGACGTGGAAGCGCACGTAGACGAGCTCGGTGGTGGTGGGGAAGGTCGGGACCTCCTGGGCGGCAAGGGCGGCCGACGAGAGGGCCAGGGCGGGCAGGGCGAGGCGGCGCATGGTCAGGAGCACGCCCCCTCCTGAGCAAGAAGCGGGCCCGGGATCTTCATCTCGCTCGCGCGGGACCGACACGGAGGGTCCCACGCGAACGCCGGGGGGACCGCGGGGCCGGAAACGAACCCGGCTCCTCGTCCCCCCGGACCCCTGTCACCCGGCACGGACACCGCCCGCAGCGCGGGAGGACAGCCGGCTCCAGTGGATAATCCGGCGCGCATGTTCACCACCAGGATACTCGTTCGCTTCGGCGACCTCGACGCGGCCGGCATCGCCTACTACCCGCGGCTGGTCAACTTCCTCCACGAGGCCTTCGAGGATTTCTTCCGCGGCCACGTCGGACGCACCTATCCGGACGTCTTCCGGGAGGGCCTGGCCTGCCCCACCGTCAAGCTGGAGATGGAGTTCCTCTCCCCCGTCCACTACGGGGACTACGTGGACGTGGGCGTCGTGGTGGAGCACGTGGGCGGCAGCTCCATCCGCATCCGCTACGAGGGAAGCGTTGCCGGCCGGCCCGTGTTCCGGGCGCGCAACACGGTGGTGGTGGTGGACATGGACGGGTTCCGCAGCACGCCCGTGCCGGACTGGCTGCGGCAGCGGCTGGATGCGGCCCGGGAGCCTTCCCGGGAATGACCGCAGCCCGCGGGCCGTATACCGCGCGGAGAAGAACGATGACGACACGCGCGCTGATGGTGCCGTTCCTGGTGATGCCGCTCACGACCGGCTGCATGCGCGGCCAGGACAAGGCGGCGCCCGAGTCCACGCGGGCGGCGGCTCCCCCCGCCACCTTCGTGGCGGCGCAGGGCGCCGCCCCCGCCGAGGCGGCGCGCCTGGCGGAGGGCGCCGCCGGCAAGCTCGGCGCTCCGGGGGGCCAGGCTCCTGCGAAGCCGGCGGGCCTCGCCGCCATGGCCGCGGCGCGCAAGCTCATCCGCACCGCGCAGATCACGGTGGAGGTGGCCGGCTTCGAGGAAGCGGCGAAGAGGGTCGGCGCCCTGGCCGACTCGCTCGGCGGCTACCTGGCCGACAGCCAAACCACCCGCGGCAACCAGGACCGGCTGCAGGGCACGATCACCATCCGCGTCCCCGCGGAGGCCTTCGCGCAGGCGGTGGCCGGCATCAAGGCCCTGGGTCGCGTGCGCCTGGAGAACGTGGCCGCGCAGGACGTGACCAAGGCCTACACGGACCTGGAGACGCGCCTGGGCGTGAAGCGCCAGACCGCGGCCCGCCTCACCGAGCTCCTGCGCAACCGCACCGCCGACCTGGACGACATCCTGAGCGCCGAGCGCGAGCTGGCCCGCATCACGGAGGAGATCGAGACGCTGGAGGGCGAGCGCCGGTTCTACGACCAGCAGGTGGCGCTCTCCACCATCACCGTCACCATGCACGAGCCGGCGGCGTTGGTGGAGCCCGGGGCCTTCGCGCCCATCGGCAACGCCTTCAAGGAGTCGGCGGAGCTGCTGGCCAACTCGGTGGCCGCGCTGATCTACGCGGCGGTGGCCCTGCTCCCCTGGCTGCTCGTGGCCTTCGTGGCCTGGAAGGTCTTCCGCGCCGTCCGCCGGCGCCGCGGGAAGAAGGCGGAGGAGCCGGCCCGCGCGGCCTGAGGGCCCGGGCTACCATGGTCCCTTGTCGCGGCAACACGCGGTCCGCTGCGCCGGGCTGCTCAAGACCTACGACGCGAAGCCCCCGGTGGAGGCGGTGCGCGGCCTCGACCTCGAGGTCCAAGCCGGCGAGTGCTTCGGCCTCCTCGGCCCCAACGGGGCGGGCAAGACGACCACCGTCGAGATCCTGGAGGGCATCCTCGAGCCCAGCGGGGGCGAGGTCGAGGTGCTGGGCATGCGCTGGGGCCGCGACGACGACGCGCTGCGCCAGAAGCTGGGCGTCTCCCTCCAGGAGACCAAGCTCGCCGACAAGCTGACCGTCGCGGAGACCCTGCGCCTCTTCGGCTCCTTCTATCGGGCGGGGCGGAAGGCGGCGGAGGTGATGGCGGAGGTGGGCCTCTCCGAGAAGGCCTCCTCCTGGGTGGTCAACCTGTCGGGCGGCCAGCGCCAGCGCCTGGCCGTGGCCTGCGCCCTGGTCGGCGACCCCGAGCTGCTCTTCCTGGACGAGCCCACCACCGGCCTCGACCCCCAGTCGCGCCGCCAGCTCTGGGACATCGTGCGCGGGCTGCGCGAGCGCGGGCGCACCATCGTGCTCACCACGCACTACATGGACGAGGCGGAGCGCCTCTGCGACCGCGTGGCGGTGGTGGACCACGGCCGGCGCATCGCACTGGGCTCGCCCGCGGAGCTGATCGCCTCCCTGGGCGGCGAGCACGTGCTCGAGTTCGCGGTGGAGGGAGACTCCCTCGTGCCCGAGGCCCTGGCCGACGTGTCCTCGGTGCGCGCGGTGCGGGCGGAGGCGGGCGGCATCCAGATGACGGTGGAGGAGCCGCACGTGGCCATCCCCGCCCTCCTCACCCGCCTGGCCGCCGAGGGGCGCACCCTCTCGCGCCTCACCACCCGCCAGGCGAGCCTGGAGGACGTCTTCGTGTCGCTGACCGGACGCCACCTGCGCGATGAGTGAGGGCAGCGCCTTCCTCCAGCTCTACCTGAGCCGGCTGCGCGAGTTCCTGCGCGAGCCCGAGGTGGTCTTCTGGGTGTTCGGCTTCCCCGTGCTGCTGGCCATCGGGCTGGGCATCGCCTTCCGCAACAAGCCGCCGGACGAGGTGGCGGTGGGCATCGTGGAGGGGCCGCGGGTGGCGGAGGCCCGGCGCGCCCTCTCCCCCGGCGCGGGCTTCCGTCCCCAGGAACTGGCCGCCGACCAGGCGCGGCGGGCGCTCCGCCTGGGCAAGGTGGACCTGGTGGTGGTGCCGGCGGAGGTCTACGAGTACGTCTTCGACCCCACGCGGCCGGAGAGCGTGATGGCGCGGCAGCGGGTGGACGACGCGCTGCAGCGCGGCGGCGGGCGCCGGGACCCCGTCCCCGTCAGGGAGACGCACGTCACCGAGCCCGGCGCCCGCTACATCGACTTCCTCATCCCGGGCCTCATCGGCATGAACATCATGAGCGGCGGCATGTGGGGCGTCGGCTTCGTGATCGTGGACATGCGCGCGCGCCGGCTGCTCAAGCGCCTGCTGGCCACGCCCATGCGGCGCGCCGACTTCCTGGGCGCCATGATGGCCAGCCGCCTGAGCTTCGTGTTCACCGAGGTGGTGCTGATCCTGGCCTTCGGCTGGCTGGCCTTCGACCTCGTGATCCAGGGCTCGCTGCTGCTCATCGCGCTCCTGGCCGTGCTGGGGGGCTTCGTCTTCTCCGGCCTCGGCCTGCTGGTGGCCAGCCGGGCGCGCAAGATCGAGACCGTGTCCGGGCTCATGAACCTGGTCATGCTGCCCATGTGGGTCTTCTCCGGCGTCTTCTTCTCCGCCGACCGCTTCCCCGAGGCCGCCCAGCCCCTCATCCGCGCCCTGCCCCTCACCGCCCTCAACGACGCGCTGCGCGCGGTGATCCTGGAGGGCGCGGGCCTCGCCTCCCAGGCCGGCCCCGTCGCCCTGCTGGCGGCGTGGGCGGCCGTGTCGTTCGTGCTCGCCCTGAAGCTCTTCCGCTGGACCTGAGGACGGCCTAGCGCGTGTTCCAGGCCTCCGCGCTGACCGTGGGCGCGGCCGGCCGCGGCCCGATCGGCCAGGCCACGCGCAGCTCGCGCTTCTCGCCCGGCATCAGCGCGAAGTAGTTGTCCTCCCACTCCACGGGCAGGATCTCCCTGCCCTCCGCCGTGGCCCGGAGCCGCACCTGGAAGGCGAGCGCGGTGCCCGTGTTCTCCACCGTCACCGTGGCCGACGGCGACTCCGTGTGCAGGCGGGTGGAGACGGCGAGGGTGGTGGGGGGCAGCGCGCCCAGGGCGGTGAAGTCCGCCTGCGCGGTGACCGGCGTCCAGAACCAGGTCGTCTTCTCCCACTCGTAGGCCTCCGCCCGGGTGGACAGCCAGTAGAAGTTCGAGCTGACGGCCTTGCCCGCCGCGTCCGCCAGCTCGAGGCGCAGGAAGTAGGTGGGGGTGAGGTCGGGAAGCGAGGGAAGGGCCAGCGCCCGCACCACGCCGTCCGCGGGCAGGTCCACGTCCACCGTCTTCGTGAACCGCGGCTTCAGGTCGAAGTCGAGGACGGTGGCGGTGGCCTTGAGGCCGCGCGCGCCCCGGTGGGTGTCGTCCACCACCGCCACCGAGTGGTCGTCGTAGGAGTACTGGATGTGGACGGGCTCCGCCGCCTTCTTGGTGCCGAAGTAGGCCCCCGCCGGGCGCAGGTAGTAGTCGTACAGGTGCCAGATCACGGAGGGCCAGGCGTTGTTGAGCATCCACTGGATGACGCCGGTGGCCTTGTACTTGTTGCGCGGGAAGGCCTCGAACATGGCGCGGTGGCCCTCGTAGGCCATGGCCTGCGCCTTGCGGGTGAAGTCCAGCACGCCCTGGGCCTTGCCGTATCGCGCCTCCAGGGCGTCCGTGTAGCGCTTGATCTGGGCGAACTCCTGGCCGCCCGCGTGGTAGATCCACACGCGGTCGACGGGCCAGAGGTGGGCCGCCCCCACCATCTCCCGCATGCTCTCCAGGGGCGGCACCCCCATGCCGCCCGTGGCCTCGGTGCTGAAGCCGAAGGCGCCCCCCGCCTTGCTGTCCATCAGCCAGTACGACGGCGGGACGTAGTCGTAGGGGCCCTTCATCTTGACGCCGGAGGCGCCGGCGGTGGACCACTCCATGCGCGCGTTGGAGACCACGGCCTTGGGCCACTCCACCGCGGCCAGCACGTCGAGGTAACGGCGCTCGACGTCGGGGGGCGGCGCGAAGTCGCTGCCGTTGAACCAGGCGATGATGCTGGGCCGGTTGCGCAGGCGGAGGAGCTGGTCGCGCTGCGACTCCACCGCCACCCAGTGGTCCTCCCCGTCCCAGTTCTCCCATTGCTCCCAGTGGTCGCAGCAGCACCAGCCGGTCTGGACGAGGATGCCGTAGCGGTCGGTGAGGTCGTAGAACTCCTCGCTCTCGGGCTTGCCCTCCAGGCGGATGGTGTTGAGCCCCATGTCGCGCACGTAGCGGATCTCGGCCTCGAGCTTCTCGGGGTTCCGCCGCAGCATGAAGTCCGAGGCCCAGCCGCCGCCGCGCAGGAGGAGAGGCTTGCCGTTCACCTTGAACAGGCGGTGGCCCTCCGCCGTCAGCTCCGAGGCCATCTCCTGGATTCCGAAGCGCACCTCGCTGCGGTCGGAGGGCGTGCCCTCGGCGTCCACCTCCAGGGTGAGCGTGTACATCTCCTGCGCCCCCAGGCGGTACGGCCACCACACGCGGGGGCTCATGATGCGCAGGCCCGCGACCTCGCGAGGGGTGAAGCGCACGACCGTGCGCTCGCCCGGCACCAGGGAAACCGCCTTCTCGAAGCGGATGGACTCGATGGACCCGCGCACCGTGCCCCGCGCCGGCTTGTCCGTGGGGTTCCAGACCTCGGCCGAGACCGTCAGGTCGGCCGTCTCCAGCCCGGGCAGGGCGAGCCGGCTCACGACCTGCGGGTTGCGCAGGGCGAGGCGGCCGCCATGGGTGACGTAGACGTCGCCCCACAGGCCCATGTTCTTGTCGGGAGGCATGGGGTTCCAGTCGACCCAGTTGAAGGCCAGCTCCGTCACCTGCGGCGCCGTCACCTCCACCGCCACCACGTTGCGCGCCCCCGGCCGGGCGAGCCTGCTGACGTCGAACTGCCAGCGCCGGAAGGCGCCCACCACGTCCTTGTCCGCGCCCACCTTCTTCCCGTTCATCCACACGTTGGCCCGGTAGTTGATGCCGTCGAAATGGAGCCAGACGGTGCGGCCGGCCAGGGCCGCGGGCAGCTCGAACTCCGTGCGGTACCACCAGGAGCGGCGGAAGGGGCTTCCCGCCGGCATCGGCGAGTGGGAGAAGTTCTTGGCCAGCGGGTAGTTCGCGCCCGGCAGCCGGCGCAGGTTCGTGCCGAAGGTCGGATCCGGGTAGGTGCCGTTCGCCACCAGCGCCCCCACCACGGTGTTGGGCACGGTCACCTCGTGCCAGCCCGTGGTCTTGAAGCCCTCCCTCGAGACCGCATCGCCCTTGGCCGGCACCAGCGCGGAGGACTGGAGGGCCCAGCCCTGCCGAAGGGCCATTCGGCTCGGGGCGTCGGCCCCCGCCGCGGCCAGCGGGGCGAGGGCGACGGGTACGGCGACGGCGGCGGCGCGCGCGAGAAGGGTCATGCCTTACCTCGGAGAAATGGGGAGGACGGCCGGCGACGCGGGCAAAAGGTAGCCGCGGGGGCCGTCCACTTCAAGACTTTTTTAAAGGACTTTACTATTCCCCCTGGGGCGCGCTATGGTTCGCGCACCGGACAACTGGGGAGGCGGATGACCCACGACCATGGGCGGGGGATGGCGTGAGCGCGGAAGCCGTGGCCGCGTCCCCCGAGGCTCCACGCCTCCGGCGGACGCTCACCCTGTGGGACCTGGTGTTCTACGGGATCGTCCTCGTGCAGCCCGTGGCCCCCATGGGGATCTTCGGCGTGGTGAGCCAGGAGGCGCGCGGCCACGTCGTCACCACCATCCTCATCGGCATGTGCGCCATGCTGCTCACCGCCCTGAGCTACGGGCGCATGGCCGCCGCCTATCCCAGCGCCGGCTCCGCCTTCACCTACGTGGGGCAGGAGCTGCACCCCGGCCTCGGCTACGTGACGGGGTGGAGCATGGTCATGGACTACGTGCTCAACCCCATGATCTGCACGATCTGGTGCAGCAAGGCGGCCATGAACTTCCTGCCCGGGACGCCCTACGCGGCCTGGGTCGTCTTCTTCGCCGTCCTCTTCACCGTGCTCAACCTGCGCGGGGTCAAGCAGAGCGCGCGCACCAGCTCCGTCCTCGCCGTGGCCATGTTCGTGGTCGTCCTCATCTTCTTCGCCGCCGCCCTGCGCTACATCCTGGGGCTGAGCCTGGGCCGCGCCGACCTCGTGCGGCCCTTCTACGACCCTGCCACCTTCTCCCTGCCCGTCGTGCTCACGGGGGCGTCCATCGCCTGCCTGACCTACATCGGCTTCGACGGCATCTCGACCCTCTCCGAGGAGGTGGAGAACCCGCGGCGCAACATCCTCCGCGCCACCGTGCTCGTGTGCCTGGTCACCGGCGTGCTGGCCTCGCTGGAGGTGTACGCCGCGCAGCTGGTGTGGGGCGACTGGAAGGGCTTCCCCGACGTGGACACCGCCTTCGTGCACGTGGCGGGCAAGGCGGGCGGCGTCTTCCTGTTCGGCCTCATCAACACCACCCTGCTCGTGGCCAACATCGGCTCGGGCACCAGCGCGCACCTCGGCGCGGCCCGGCTCCTCTACGGCATGGGCCGCAGCGACGCGCTGCCGCGCCGGTTCTTCGGGGCCATCGACGCGCGCCGCAACATCCCCCGCAACAACGTGATCCTGGTGGGGGCGCTGGCCCTCGTGGGCGGGCTCTCCCTGAGCTACCAGCTGGGGGCGGAGATGCTGAACTTCGGCGCCTTCATCGCCTTCATGGGCGTGAACCTGGCCGCCTTCATGCACTACTGGGCGCGCGGCACGCAGAGGCGCGCCCAGGACTTCGTGCTGCCCCTGCTGGGGTTCGCGATCTGCTTCTACCTCTGGTGGAGCCTGCGCTGGCCGGCCAAGCTGGCCGGCGGCGCCTGGCTGGCCGCGGGCGTGCTGTACGGCGCGGTCAAGACCCGGGGGTTCCGGCGCAACCTCGTGTCCTTCGAGGTCCCGCCCGAGTGAGCGCTCCCGCCCTGCCGTCCACGGACGGTCCCGAACACCCTCCGCCCATGCCGGGGGACGACTGACATGTCGCTGCGCGCGCCCGCCGAAGTCGGCGGGGGTGACGCGGGTCACCTCCGCCGCCTCAACCTCGACCGCGTGCTGGGGGTGGTCATGGACCACGAGAGCCCCTTCACGCGCGCGGAGCTGATCCAGGCCACCCGCCTCTCCGCCCCCACCGTGGGCAGCCTGGTCTCCCACCTGATCCGGAGCGGCGTGGTGCGCGACCTCGGGGCCGGCCCCTCGCGCGGGGGGCGCCGCCCGTCCTTCATGGAGTTCAACGCCCGCCACGGCTTCATCGCCGGCATCGACCTGGGCCCCACGCGCACGCGCCTGGCCGTGGCCGACCTGCGCGGGGAGCCCCTGGCCCACGACGTGATCGAGACCCCGCAGAAGGTGTCGGCGGAGACGCTGCTGGCCCGGCTGGCCACCGCCCTGCGCAGTCTCATGCGGGAGGCCAAGGTCGCCCCCGACCGCCTGCTCGCGGTGGGGGCGGGCGCGCCCGGAGCGGTGGAGTGGGACACCGGCGTCGTCACCTTCGCCCCCAACATCGGCCACTGGTCGCACGTGCCCATGCGCGACATCCTCGAGCGCGAGCTGAAGGTCCCCACCGTGGTCGAGAACGACGTGAACCTGGCCATCCTGGGCGAGCGCTGGCGGGGGGCGGCCCGGGGCCACCACACCTGCGTGTACATCACGGTGGGCACGGGAATCGGCGCCGGCATCATCGTGGACGGCCTGCTCCACCGGGGCCACCACTCGATGGCGGGGGAGATCGCCTTCATGTGCATGGGCCCGCAGTTCGTGAAGGCGCGGGCGCATCGCTGCCTGGAGGCCCTGGCCAGCCTCAAGCCGCTGGCCGCGCGCTGGGCGCGCGCGGGCTCCGACCCCGCGCAATGGGTGGCCGACCTGTTCCGGGGGGCCAAGAACGGCGACAAGCGCGCGCGCAAGGTGGTCGAGGACGCCGCCCTGCTCATCGGCATCGCGGTGGCGAACCTGAGCGTGGTGGTGGACCCGTCCCTGATCGTGCTGGCGGGGGTGCTCATGGCCGACGACGAGCCCCTCCTGCCCGCGGTGCAGAAGGTGGTGAAGCAGATCGTGCCGGAGCCGCCGCAGATGGTGGTGTCGGCCCTGGGCAAGGAGGCGCCCCTGTGGGGGACGCTGCTGATGGCGGCCAACGAGGCGCGCCGCCAACTGAGGCTGCACCTGCGCGAGCCGCGGCGCGCGGGCTGAGGAGGAGCGCGATGGCCAGGACGAGGGTCGGGACGGTGGCGGCGTTGGCGGCGGCGGTGGCGGCGTGGCTGGCCCCCGCCGGGGAGGGGGCGGAAGCCACGCTGCAGGAGCGCATGGGCCACCCCGCCACCGCGCGCCTGCTCATCCTGCACGCCGACGACCTCGGCATGGCCCAGTCCGTGAACCGCGCCACGCACGAGTCCCTCGAGCGGGGGTGGATCAACTCCGCCAGCATCCTCGTCCCCTGTCCCTGGTTCCCGCAGGTCGTGCGCTGGGCGCGCGCGCATCCCGAGGCCGACCTCGGCATCCACCTCGCCCTCACCAGCGAGTGGACGACCTTCCGCTGGCGGCCGCTGACCGCGGTGGAGTCGGTGCCCAGCCTCATGGACCCCGACGGCTACCTCCCCCTGGTGGAGACCACCGTCGCCCAGCGCGCCCGCCCCGAGGAGGCGGAGAAGGAGTTGCGCGCGCAGATCGAGCGCGCGCGCGCGGCCGGCATCCGCCTCACCCACCTCGACTCGCACATGAACGCGCTCTACGGCACGCCGGGCCTGCTCGACGTCTACGTCCGGCTCGGGCGCGAGTACCGCCTGCCCATTCGCCTCATCAAGGGCATGACGCTGCCCGCGGGCGCCTCCGTGCCCGCGTCCGACATGCCCCTCGACAGCGTGGTGGCCGTCAACCCGGGCGTCGACCCCAAGAACTGGCAGGCCGAGTACGAGAGGCTGCTCAAGGCCACCGGCCCCGGCCTGCACCTGCTCGTCCTCCACCTGGCCGACGCCGACGCGGAGATGTGGGGGGCCACCGGGGACCACCCCGACTGGGGCGCGGCCTGGCGCCAGTACGACGTGGACCTGGTCAAGAGCCCGACCTTCCAGGCCTTCCTGAAGGAGCAGGGGTTCGTGGTCGTCACCTGGAACGACGTGCGCCGGGCCATGTACCCGCTGCCCCGTTAGCGGACCGGCCCCTCGACGTCGCGGCGGACCTGGGCCCGGCGGGGTCCCGTTCAGCGCGGCTGCTTGAGGCGCAGCACCTGGTTCGCCCTCACCCCCGCCTGGCGGGAGGTGGAGCCGTCCGGCCAGCGCACCTCGACCTCGGCCTCCGCCGCGGTGCCCAGGCCGAAGTGGGCGCGCATGTCGCACTGCGAGAGGTAGCTCGTGCCGCTGCGCACGTCGCGGAGCTGCCGCGTGCCGCCGGCACGGACGGTCACCAGCGACCCGATGGCGTTGCGGTTGCGCTTGGCGCCCTCCAGCTCCACGATCAGCCAGTTGCCGGCGGGAGCCGCCTCGTTGCGCAGCACCTGCGGGCTGCCGTCGAGGTCGTTGATCACCAGGTCCAGCCGTCCGTCGTCGTCGAGGTCCGCCACCGCCAGGCCCCGGCTCACGCGCACCTCCGTGAAGACGGCGCCCTGGGCGGCCCCCACCTCGTCGAAGGTGCCGTCCCCCCGGTTGTGGAAGAGCAGCTTGCGCTGGCGATAGCCGGCGGAGGCCCCCAGCTTCGCCTGGTCCATCTGCGGGTACACGTGGCCGTTGACGGCCACGATGTCGAGCCAGGTGTCGTTGTCGTAGTCGAGGAAGGCGGTGCCCCACCCCACGAAGGGCAGGCTGGGGGGCGCCGTCCGGGAGCGGAAGGCCATGTCCGTGAAGTGCGTGCCCTCGTTCCGGTAGAGGTTGTTGTACTCCTCCGCGAAGTTCGTCTTGTAGATGCCGAGCCGGCCGCTGTTGTCGTAGTCGCCGATGGCCAGCCCCATGCCGCCCTGCTCCGCCCCGTCGTCGCTCACCGCCACCCCCATGGGGAAGGCGGCCTCCTTGAAGGTGCCGTCCTTCTGGTTCAGGTAGAGCAGGCTGGGGCCCGAGTCCACGGCCACGTAGAGGTCCAGCCAGCCGTCCCCGTCGAAGTCCACCCACGCCACCCCGAGGCCGTAGTAGGCGCGGGGGTCGGACACGCCGGCGGCCGCGCCCACCTCCGCGAAGCGGCCGTTGCCCTCGTTGCGGAAGAGGAAGTCCGACTCGCCGGGCAGGCCGCGCGGTCCGCACTGCACGGCGATGCCCCGGTACTGGCAGGTCTTCTCCTTGCCGAACTCGGGCAGGCGCGCGAGGTCGATCTTCACGTAGCGGCTGACGAACAGGTCGAGGTCGCCGTCGCGGTCGTAGTCCGCGAAGCCGCAGCCCGCGGACCAGCCGCCGCCCGTCACCCCCGCGCGCTCGGCGATGTCCGTGAAGCTGCCGTCTCCGTTGTTGCGGTAGAGCCGGTTCCTCCCCAGCGCGGTCACGTACAGGTCCTGCCGGCCGTCGGCGTCCACGTCGGCCACGCACACGCCCATGCCCCAGCCGGGGTGGGCCAGCCCCGACCGCGGGGTGGCGTCCGCGAAGCGGAAGCCGCCCAGGTTCCGGTAGAGCGCGCTGCGCGCCGCCGTGGCGTCGTGGGCGGTGTCCACGGTCAGGGCGTCCAGGAAGTACACGTCGCGCCGGCCGTCGTTGTCGAAGTCGAAGACGGCCACGCCGCCGCTCATGGACTCGACGATGTAGCGCTTCTCCGGCGCGGAGTGGTGCCGGAAGGTGATGCCGGCCTCCGCCGTCACGTCACGGAAGAGCGGCGCCGGCGGGGCGAGGGCGAGGGCGGCCACGGCGGCCAGCCCGGCCGCCGCCTTCACGGGGTCTCCCGGGCGCGGTCCTTGAGGACGCGGAAGCGCTCGAACTGGCGCTGGGCGTCCTCGGCGCGCCCGAGCTTGGTGTAGGCCTGGCCGAGCTGGTAGTGGACGTTGGCGGCCTCGGGATCCAGGCGCGCCGCCGCCTCCAGGTGGGAGGCCGCCTCGGCCGCGCTTCCCTGCGCGAGCAGGATCTTGCCCAGGAGGTACCGCGCGTCGGCCAGGTCGGGCGAGGCCCCCACCACGTCGCGCAGCAGGGGGACGGCTTCCTCCGGCCGGCCCTGCATCTCGAGGACCATGGCCAGATGGTGCCGCGACTGGGTGTCGCCCGGGTGGCTCCCCGTCTCCGCGCGCAGCGCGGCCTCCGCCTCGGGCAGCCGCCCCTGCTTCAGGTAGATGACGCCCAGGGTGGCGTTGGCCTCGGCCACGCCCGGCTTCAGGCGGAGAGCGCGCTGGAGGGAGGCGACGGCCGCGTCGTAGTCCCCCTGCTGCGCGTGGGCCTGGCCCAGCAGCACGCCCAGCTCCGCGGACTCCGCGTTCTCGGCCACCAGCCGCGAGAAGATGGGCTCGGCCTCGGCCGCCCGGCCGCTGCGCACCAGCACCAGCCCGTAGGCGAACTGGAGCGACGGGTCGCTGCCCAGCGCGGGGTCGTCCCGGAGGAGGTCCGCCGCCCTGTCGTACACGCCCGTGTTGAGCCAGGCCAGGGCCAGCATCCGCTTCATCGCGGCGTCCTCCGGGCTCGCCGCGTGGGCGCGGGTCAGGGGCGCCGTGGCCTTGTCCCACTGCTTCGCGTTGAAGTACGCCACGCCCAGCGAGCGCTGCACCTGCGGGAAGTCGGGGTCGAGGGCGGCCGCCTGCTCGAAGAGCGCCGCCGCCTCCGCGAAGCGCTCCTCCTGCGCCTCCATGACGCCCAGGTTGAGGTAGGCGCGGGGCAGGGCGCCCGTCAGGCGGCGGCGCAGCTCCTGCCGCTCGGCCACCGACAGCTCGGCGAGCGCCTCCGCGGGCCCCTGCCCGGTCCGCGCGTCCCCGTCCGCGCGCGCGGCCGCGATGCGGCCGGCCTCCGCCAGGTGCGTGGCCGCCTCCCGGGCCGCGCCCTGCTTGCGCAGGGCGAGACCGAGCTGGTAGTGCGTCCGCTCCAGCTCCGCGCCTTCCGCGCCCTGCTCCCGGGCCAGGGTCAGCGCGCGCCGCAGGGAGACCACGGCCTCCGCCGTCCGCTCCAGGGCGAGCTGGGCGCGGCCGAGGTGGTAGAGGTAGCGCGCGCGGGGCTTCTCCCGCGCCGCCGCCTCCAGCACGGGCAGCGCCTCGGCGGGCCGCCCCGCGTCCAGCAAGGCCGCGCCGAGCTGGTCGCCGGCCACCGCGTCGCCGGGCGCGAGCCTGAGCTCCGCGCGGAACTCGGCGATGGCCTGCTCCAGCCGCTCCGGCCCCGTGCGCGCGTCCGCCTGGACCACCATGCCCAGGTAGTAGTGCGCGCGGCGGACGCGCGGGTCCTGCGCCAGGGCCGCGCGCAGCTCGCGCCGCGCGCGCTCGTATTCGCGCGCGTCGCGGTAGGCGCGGCCGATGAGGACGCGCGTCTGCGGGATGGGCCGCGCGGCCAGGACCCGGGCGAACAGGCGCTCCGCCGCCTCCGGCTTCCCGAGCCAGAGGTACTCGGAGGCCAGCAGGAACTGGACCTCGGGGTCGCCTTCGGCGAGGGCGCTGGCCTCGTCGAGGGCGAGCAGCGCGCGATCGAGCCGTCCCGAGGCGGCCAGGGCCTTGGCCTGGACCCGGCGCGTCTCGGCGTCGCGCGGGTGCTGCGCGGCCAGCGGCGTGAGGATGGCCAGGGACGCCGCCGTGTCCCCGGCCAGGAGGTACGCCCCCGCCAGCGACCGCCGGGACACCACGTCCTCGCCGGCGAACCGGGCCGCTTGCGCGAGGGCGGCCCCCGCCTCGGCCGGCCGCCCCTCGAGCCTCTCCAGCGCGCCCAGCGACAGCCAGCCCTCGAAGAGGGCCAGGCGATAGGCCCGCTGCGCCGGCTCGCGCTGGCCCTGCCGGAGGCTCGCCTCGGCGGCGGCGATGGCCAGGTCGAAGCGGCCGCCCGCGGTGTCGGGCGGCGCCATCGGGGGAGCGGGCGGCGCGCCGGCGGCGCCTGCGCGGGCGAGGAGCGCGGCCAGCAGCACGCCGGCCGCGCGGCGGCACGGGACGCGGGAACCCCAGGGCACCGGAAGCCCATTCTACTGAAGCGCGGCGGACGGCCGCCGCGAGGTGGACCGCTATTCCGGCTCGGTGATCCGCAGCGTTTCGTTGGTGCGGAGGCCGGCGGCCAGGACCTGGCGGCGGCCCGAAGGCCACTCCACCGTCACCTCGTCCACGCGGGCGGCGTCCCCGAGCCCGAAGTAGAGGGGGAGCACGCTCTGGGAGAGGTAGCCGGACTTGCCGTCGTGCGGCTTCGCGTAGACCTTGCCCCCGGCGCGCACGCGCACCATGGCGCCCAGGCCGTTGCGGTTCGACGCCGTGCCCACGAGCGCCACCTTGAGCCAGCGCGCCTGCGTCCTGGCCGCCAGGTCGCTCACCAGCACCAGGGGCTCGGAGTGGAGGTCGTTGGTCACGATGTCGAGGTCGCCGTCGTCGTCCAGGTCGAACATCACCGAGGACCGGCTGGAGAGGGGGGAGACCACGGTGACGGTGCCCGTCTGCCCGCGGCACAGCGGTCCGCCCTTCCCCTCCGTGGCGCAGTCGATGTCGAACCACGGCGTGTGCGTGCGTCCGCCCGCGCGCGGCTCGACACCGAGGAGGAACTCCGCGTCCAGGAACGTCTCGCCCCGGTTGTTCAGGAGCAGGGAGTTGACGCCGTAGCGGAACGGGAAGCCCATGCCCGAGGTGATGAAGACGTCCTCCCACCCGTCCGCGTTGAGGTCCCCCACGCTGACCCCCCAGGGCCAGTAGTTCTCGGCCCCGACGGCGTCCGACACCTCTTCGAACCGGCCGCCGCCGAGGTTGCGGAAGAAGGCGTTGCCGAAGACGTTGTCCGAGCCCCCCTGGAGGTAGTCGTCCGGCCACCGCATCCGCGACTTGAGCTTCTCGCGCTCGGGGCCGATGTTCTCGCTCATGTCCGAGTGCATGTCCGTCACGAACAGGTCCAGGCGGCCGTCGTTGTCGAAGTCGAAGAACTTGATGCCCATGCTGCCCCACGGCGTCCTGGGGAAGCGCTGGGCCGTCTTCTCCACGAAGGCCTTCCCCGCCGCGTTCTCGTAGTAGTGGTTGTCGCCCTGCATGTTCAGGACGTAGAGGTCGGCCCAGCCGTCGCCGCTCAGGTCGGCGGCGCTGGCGTCTCCGCACCAGCCCCGCGGGCGCAGGCCCAGGGCCGCGCTGACCTCCTCGAAGCGGTTGCCGCCCCGGTTGCGGTAGAGGACGGGGTACTCGTAGCGGTCCGGGTGCAGGTGGCCGGAGAAGGCGTCCGCCAGCCCCCCGTACTGGCCGTCCACCCCCACCTCGTCGTTCGTGTACCGGCCCACGTTGCAGACGAACAGGTCGAGCCGCCCGTCGCGGTCGTAGTCGAAGAAGACCGCGCCCGAGGAGTGGGCGACCAGGTCCACCCCCGCCGGCCGGCTGATGTCCTGGAAGCGGCCGGCGCCGTCGTTCTCGAAGAGCACGTTGCCGTGGCGGACGGTGGTCACGAACAGGTCCTGGTCGCCGTCGTTGTCCACGTCGGCGAACGACGCGGTGACGCCGATGCGTCCGGGCAGCCCGACGCCCGCGGCCAGGGTGGCGTCGCGGAACCGCCCCCCGCCGAGGTTCTTCCAGAGCTGGCTGCCGCCCACCTGGTTGACGAAGTACAGGTCGGGCAGGGAGTCGCCGTCCACGTCGGCGGCGGCGATGCCCGTGCCGTGGTCGTAGTGGACGGCCCGGTAATGCTTGGTCACGTCGTCCACCGCCCGATGGACGAAGGTGATGCCGCTCTCCTTCAGGCGGTCGACGAGCTGGAACCCGTGGAAGACCTTGAAGCGGGAGGCGCTCTCGAGCTGCGCCTTGCGACGCCCGGCGAGGGTGTCCACGCCTTCGTCGGGGTCCGGGAAGCGGACCTGCGGCCGCGACGTCCCCTGGGCCAGGGCGTGGGCGCCGATGCCGGCGGCCACGAGCGCGGCCAGGAACGGCGCCGCCCGCCCGGACCGCGTGCGCATCGTGTTCGTCCTCCCCCGGCCCTTGCCTCGGCCGTCCGACCGCCGCGCATTGTACCGCCGGCCCCCGGCGCGCCCGGCGCGAGGAGACGCCGATGCCTTGACGCCGGCGCGTGCACGTCGCTAGCCTCGCGGGGATGGCGACCACCGCGCGGGCTCCCCTCGTCCTGCTCGCGGCCGCGCTGGCGGCGGGGGCGGCGGCTCCCCTTCCCTTCGACCCCGTGGTCTTCGACGAGGTGGCCGCGGAGCGGGGCGTGCGCTTCGTCACCCACTCCGGCCGCACGCCGCGCAAGCACCAGCCGGAGACCATGGTGGCGGGGGTGGCGCTCTTCGACTACGACGGCGACGGCTGGCTCGACCTCTACGTCGTCAACGGCGCGCCCCTTGCCGGCCTGGCCAAGACGGGGCCCGAGCACTGGAACCGCCTCTACCGCAACGACGGCACGGGCGCGTTCTCGGACGTGACCGCGCGGGCGGGGGTGGCCGGCCGCGGGTACGACCTGGGGGTGGTGGCGGGGGACTACGACAACGACGGGGACAGCGACCTCTTCGTGGCCGGCCTGCGCCGGAACACGCTCTACCGCAACGACGGCGACGGCACCTTCGCCGACGTCACCGAGGCGGCGGGGCTGGCCCGCCGCGACCCGGACCACGGCACGCTGTGGGCGGTGGCGGCGGCCTTCCTGGACCACGACCGCGACGGGGACCTCGACCTCTTCGTCTCAAACTACTGCGTGTGGGATCCCGCCACCGAGCCGCGGTGCGGCGATCCCGCCGCGCCCGACTACTGCCACCCCAGGCAGTACAAGGGGCTGCCCAACTCGCTCTTCCGCAACGAGGGCAACGGGACCTTCACCGACGTCTCCGCCGCCGCCGGCGTGCGCGCGCACGTGGGGAAGGGCATGGGGCTCGGCGTGGCGGACTTCGACGGCGACGGCTGGGTGGACGTCTTCGTGTCCAACGACGCCGTGCCCTCCTTCCTCTTCATGAACGACCGCGACGGCACCTTCAAGGAGTCGGCCTTCGAGCGCGCCGTGGCCTTCACCGACCGCGCGGAGGCGGTCTCCGGCATGGGCGCGGACGCCCGCGACGTGGACGGCGACGGCCGCCCCGACATCTTCCAGAGCGCGCTCGCCAACGAGACCTTCCCCCTCTTCCGGAACCTGGGGGCGGCGTCCTTCGAGGACGTGACCACGCGCACGGGGCTGGCCGCCCTCGCCTCCCCGCGCTCCGGCTGGGGCAACGGCATCTACGACCTCAACAACGACGGGCGCAAGGACCTGTTCGTGGCCTGCGCGGACGTCATGGACCCGAAGGGCGCCTTCGGGGCGCGCGTGCCCCAGGCCAACGCCCTCTTCCTGGCCGGCCCGGACGGGCGCTTCCGGGACGGAGCGCCCGCCGCCGGCGCCGAGTTCGCGCGCACGGCCGTGCACCGGGGCGCGGCCTTCGGGGACGTGGACAACGACGGCCGCGTGGACGTGGTGGTCACGGCCCTGGACGGCCCCCTCGAGCTCTGGCGCAACGTGTCCCCCGCGCCCCACCACTGGCTGCTCGTGAAGACGGTGGGGACGCGGAGCAACCGCGACGGGATGGGGGCCGTCGTCAAGGTGGTCACCGCCTCCGGCGTCCAGCACAACCACGTGAACACCGCGGTGGGTTACGGGGGGGCCTCGGACCGCCGCGTCCACTTCGGCCTGGGGCCCGATCGCGTGGTCAAGGAGCTGAGCGTGTGGTGGCCGTCGGGCCGGACGCAGACGCTCGGCGACGTGGCCGCCGACCAGGTGCTGGTGGTGCGCGAGCCGGAATAGGTCCGCGAGGGGCACTACAATGCGGGCTCCCTTCCGAGGAGCCGGCTCCATGTCCACGCGCACCCTCTCGCTCGCCGTCCTGGCTACCGTCGCCCTGCTGCACGGCCGCGCCCAGGGAGACGATGAATGGCCGGGGCTGCGCGGCCCCCACCACGACGGTAGCGCGGCGCGGGGCAGCCGGTTCGCGACCGACGCCGGAGAGCTCGCCGTGCGCTGGCGTACGCCGCTGGGCTCCGGCTACTCCGGCGTGGCGGTGGCGCGCGGGCGGGCCGTAACCATGTTCACGGACGGCGCGCAGGACGTGCTGGCGGCCTTCGACGCCGCCAGCGGCCGGCCGGCCTGGCGGGTTCCCGTGGCCGACGCCTACAAGGGCGGCGACGGGTCGTTCGACGGCCCCATCGCCACCCCCGTGATCGCGGAGGGGCGCGTGTTCGCCTTCGGCCCGCGCGGCCAGCTCCTCGCGGTGGACCTCGCCTCCGGGGGCACGCTTTGGCAGGTGGACGTGGCGGCGCGCGAGGGGGCGCGCAAGCCACACTACGGCTTTGCCTCCTCGCCGGTGGTGGCGGCGGGCGTGCTGGTGGCCCAGGTGGGCGCGGACAAGGGGCGCGCGATCGCCGGCTTCGACGTGGCCACGGGCGCCCGCCGCTGGACGGCGGGCGAGGACGAGGTGCACTACCAGTCGCCGGCGGTGGTCACCCTGGGCGGGCGCGCGCTGGTGGTGGCCGTGGGCAACGCCCGCGTGTTCGGCATCGACCCCGCCACCGGCGCCGTGCGCTTCGAGCACGCGCACGGCGGGATGTCGGCCGACATCGCGGCCGGCAGCGCGGTGCCCGTGCCGGCCGGGGAGGGACGGGTCTTCGTGAAGACGCACTTGGACACGTCCACGATGCTCGCGCTGAAGGAGGAGGCGGACGGGAAGATCGCGGTGCAGGTGCTCTGGACGGCGCCCGCGCTGAAGACGACCTACAGCGTGCCCGTCTACCATGCCGGCCACCTCTACGGCATGAACGGGCGGACGGTGCTCACGTGCGTGGACGCGGCCACCGGCGAGACGAAGTGGCGGTCGCGCGAGCCGGGGGACGGCTTCCCCACCCTGGTGGGCGACGAGATCGTGTTCCTGACCAAGGCGCGCACGCTGCACGTGGGCGCGGCCAGCCCGCAGGGGTGGATTGAGCGCGCGCGCCTCGACCTGTTCAAGGACCTGGTCTGGACGGCGCCCAGCTTCGCCGCGGGGACCGTGTTCGCGCGCAGCCAGGGCGAGCTGGCGCGCGTCGAGTGGCGCGCCGCCGCCCCCGGGCTCGCGTCCGCGGCCGGGGGAGACGCAGCGCAGTCGCCCGCCTTCGCGCGGTTCCTGCAGGAGGTGGAGCGGGCCGGGGACAAGACCGCGGCCGTGGACGCGTTCCTGGCGGGGATTCCCGCGGGCCCCCTCGTCGATCCGCCCGACCGCGTGGTCTTCCTGTACCGGGGCGCGGCGAAGGACGTGGGGATCGCCACCGACCTCATCGGCGCGCGCCGCGAGGACCCGATGCGCCGCGTGCCGGGCACGGACCTCTTCTTCTACGAGGCGCGCGTGGATCCCGCTTCGCGCGTGAGCTACCAGTTCGTGCGCGACTTCGAGCCGCCCATGCCCGATCCGCGCAACCCGCGGCGGGTCCCCGGACAAGGGCCGACGGAGGCGTCCTCGCTGGCCATGCCCGGATGGAAGGAGCCGAGCCACCTGGGCGGCGCTCCCCCCGCGCAGGTCGGCCGCCTCGAGAAGGTCGAGTTCGCTAGCCGCGCGCGGCCGGGGGCGAAAGGGGCCGTGCACGTCTACCTGCCCGCCGGATACGACGGCTCGGAGCGGCGCTACCCGGTGGCCTACGTGCTGGACGGCGACGGCGCACGCGATAAGGGCCTGGTGCCGGGCAGCCTGGACCTCCTCATGCCCGCGCGGGTCCAGCCCGCGCTCGTCGTCTTCCTCGGCCGGCTCGAGTGGGGCGGCCCGCCGCCCGAAGACCAGGGAGCCGCCGTCGCCCAGGTGCTGGTCGGTGACGTGGTGCCCCTGGTGGACGGCCGCTTCCGCAGCCTCGCCGAGGCGAAGGGCCGGGCCGTCGTCGGCAACTTCTTCGCCGGGATCAGCGCCGTGCGCGCCGCCTTCGACGCATCCGCCCCGTTCGGGTCGCTGGGGCTCCAGTCCCTGGCCATGCTGGACAGCGACGAGGCCGATCTGCTGCCCCTGGTGCGGACGGCCGCGGAGCGGCCCCTGCGCCTGTACCACGACTGGGGCAAGTACGACGCCCATGCCACGCGGGAGGCCTGGGACATGCGCGTCACGAACGCGCGCTTCAACCAGCTGTTGCGCGGCAAGGGGTACGCGCCGTCGGGGGGAGAGGCGCCGGACGGGACGGGCTGGGCGAGCTGGCGCAACCGCACCGACCTCCTGTTCGAGGCCCTGCTGCCCGCGCGTCCCTGAGGCGGCTCAAGGAGGGTCCGGCCGTCCCTCCCCGGCCAGCCGCCGGACGACCTCGAACTCGCGCTCGGCCTCCTCGGTCCGGCCCAGCGCCTGGTACGCGCGCCCCAGCGCGTAGCGGACGTTGCCGTCCCCGGGGGCCAGGCGCGCCGCCGCCGCCAGGTGCTCCACGGCGTCGGCGGGGCGGCCGCCGCGCATCAAGGCCAGTCCGCACGCGAGCTGCAGCGCCGGGTCCTGGACCAGGCGGGGGTCGCTCCGCAGCAGGCCCGCCGCCTCGTCGAAGGCGTCGGTGTTGAGGAGGGCAAGAACCAGCATGCGCCGGACGTCGGCGTCGGCCGCGCCCTCCGCCAGGGCGCGCCGTAGCGTCGGCGCCGCCCTGTCGAACGCCTTCGCGTTGAAGTAGGCGACGCCCAGCGAGCGCTGCAGCCCCGGGAAGTCGGGGGCCAGCGCGGCGGCCTTCTCCAGCAGCGCGGTGGCCTCCGCGAAGCGCTCGCCGTGCGCCTGCATGATGCCCAGGTTGAGGTAGGCCCGCGCGAGCACCGGCGTCACACGGGCGGCCAGCGCCGCCCGCTCCCCCGCGGGAAGGCCGGCGAACCGCGAGGCCTCCGCCAGGGGGACTCCCGGCATCCCGGCCGCCTCCGGATCGGGGACGTCCGCCAGGTAGCGGGCCATGGTCTCCCGCTCCGTCTCCGCGCCCCGCGCGGAGAGGCGGGCCAGCTCGGCGAAGACGGCGTCCGCCTCCTGCTTTCGCCCGGCCCCGCGGAGAGCGGGACCGAGCTGCACGAGGATTGCGCGCACGATGGCGGGGTCCGCCTTCCGCGCGCGCGCCATGTCCGCCGCGGCGCCCAGGGAAGAGCAGGCCTCCGCCGGCCGCTCGAGAGCGAGCTGGCACCGGCCAAGGTAGTACAGCGTCAGGCCCTGGGGAGGCGTTGCGGCCGCGGCGGCCTCGAGGGGACCCAGGGCCTCGGCGCAGCGGCGCTCCTCGGCCAGGGCCATGCCCAGCTGGAGGTTGGCCAGGGGGTCGCCCGGCTCCAGCGCGAGCTCCGCGCGGAACTCCGCGATGGCCTGGTCGAGGCGCGCCGTGCCGCTCTCCGCGAGCGTGACCATCCCCAGGTAGTAGTGGGCCCGGCGGGCGCGCGGGTCCTGGGCCAGGGCCGCCTCGAGTTCCGCGCGGGCGCGCGCATACTGGCCGGCATCACGATAGGTGCGTCCGATCAGGACGTGGGTCTGCGGGAGGGGCCTGTGGCGGGCGAGCTCGGCGAACAGGGGCGCGGCGGCCTCCGCCTTCCCCACCCGCAGGTAGGCCGCCCCCAGGGCGTAGAGCAGCTCGAGGTCGTCCGGGGCGGCCGCCCGTCCCGCTTCCAGCGTGCGCGCGGCCTCCTCCGCGTCCCCGGCCGCGACCTGGGCCTGGGCCAACCGGCGGCGCGCGACGAGGTCGCGCGGGTCGCGCTCGACCGCCGCGGCCAGCAGGAGGGAGGCCTCGCGGAACGCCTCGCGTGCCTCGGTGCCCTTCCCATCGGCCGCGGCCAGGGCGCCGCGCAGCATCCAGGCCTCGAGCAGGGCGGCGCGATAGTGGGCCCCCGCCGCCTCCAGGTTGCCCTCGCGGAGGCTGCTCTCGGCCCCCGCCGCCGCCCGCTCCATGGCGGCCGCGGGGTCCTCGGGCACCTGCGCGGGAAGTGCCGGAGGGTGCCGGGCAGCGGCGGCCAGGACCAGCCAGAGCGCTGAACGGGTGGAGGGGCGAGTCACGACTGGCCCCGATTCTACGGTGGCGGCGGGGACCTTCTGAAAACTCCTGAAAAAAGTCCTTGACAGCCGTATGACGACATCGCTATAAGCCTTTCTAAAGACGTTTACCTAAGCCAATCGGAGGGGAAGGCCATGCGCAGGGGCTTGTTCGCTGTGGCTGTCTCACTGGTCCTGCTGTCGGCGCAGGCCTTCGCCCAGAAGATCACCGGAACCATCCGCGGCACCGTCACCGACCCGCAAGGGGCGGTGATCCAGGGCGCGAAGGTCACGGTGACCAACGAGGGCACCGGCCTCACGCGCACGATGCAGACGACCTCCGAGGGGCTCTATGCCTTCGCGGAGCTGCCCGTCGGGAGCTACCGCGTCCAGATCGAGCACACCGGGTTCAAGTCCGAGGTGCGCAGCAGGATCGTGCTCAACGTCGCGGACGCCCGCGCCGTGGACGTCCAGCTCCAGACCGGCGACCTCACCGAGGTCATCGACGTGGAGGTGGCGGCGGTGGCGGTGAAGACGGTGGGCGGCGACATCGCCGGCCTGGTCACGGGAGAAGAAGCGCGCGAGCTGCCCCTCAACGGCCGCAACTTCATGCAGCTCACGCTCCTCCAGCCCGGGGTGAACGCCATCGACGGCCTCAACACCATCGACAAGGGCCTGGGCAGCGGCTCCGACATCTCCGTCAGCGGCGGGTCCGTCACCTCCAACTTCTGGATGGTGGACGGCGCCAACAACATCGACCTCGGCTCCGGCCGCACGATCCTCGTCTACCCCTCGGTGGACACCATCGAGGAGTTCAAGATCCAGCGCAACAACTACGGCGCGGAGTTCGGACAGGCAGGCGGGGCACAGATCAACCTCGTCACGCGCGGCGGAACCAACGAGTTCCACGGCAGCACCTACTACTACGCGCGGCGGGACGAGTGGAACTCCACCGACTTCTTCCTCAAGGAGGCGGGCCAGGAGAAGGCGCCCCTGAAGTGGGACGACTACGGAGGGACCCTGGGCGGGCCGATCATCAAGGACAAGCTCCACTTCTTCGTCTCCCTGGAGTGGAACAAGGACAAGCGCAGCGACGTGCGGGCTCGCTTCGTGCCCACGGAAGCCGAGCGCCGCGGCGACTTCAGCGGTCCTGGCCTCCCCGGCTGCTCGCCGCCCAAGCCCATCGACCCGCTGACCGGCCTGCCCTTCCCCGGCAACATCATCCCCTCCAACCGCCTCGATCCCGGCGGCCTGCTGATGATGCAGCTCTTCTCCCTGCCCAACACCACGCCCACGGGCGGGAGCTGCAACAACTGGGTGGAGGCCGTCCCCACGCCCGTGGACTGGCGCCAGGAGAACATCCGGCTGGACTGGACGGTCACCAACAGCACGCGGCTCATGGTCCGCTGGACGCACGACTCCTGGGAGGCCGACCGCAACCAGTGGGGCGACGACCCCTTCCCCGTCGTCCGCTCGCTGTGGAACCAGCCGGGCCGGTCCCTGGTGGCGCAGCTCAACCAGAACATCGGCTCCACCATGGTGAACAGCCTCACCTTCTCGTACTCCGCCAACAAGATCGACGTGGCGCGGGCGGGCGACGAGGACCTGGTGACCCAGCTCCAGGCCGCCATCCCCACCCTGTTCCCCTCCGACATCAAGCAGCAGGGGGGCGACGGCATGCCCGCCGCGCTGTGGGGCTCCCTGGGGAACTACTCGGACGGGACGCTGTGGAACCAGGCGCCCTGGGCCAACAACCAGGACCTGTTCGTGATCAAGGACGACTACTCGGCCGTCTTCGGCAAGCACTTCATCAAGGCGGGCATCCTCGTGAGCTTCAACAAGAAGAACGAGGAGCCGGCCAACACCTCGCAGGAATCCGTGGGCGTGGTGGGCACCGCCGGCTTCCTGGGCCCCAACGGCTTCGTCCCGAGCCTCACCACGGAGAACACGATCGCCAACTGGCTGCTGAGCGGGATGGTCTGGAACACCGACGAGATCCGGACGAACAAGCCCGTGCTGCAGCGGTGGAAGGACTACGAGGCCTACATCGCCGACACCATCAAGATCAACCCCCGCGTCACCCTGGACGCCGGCGTGCGCTTCACCCACTTCGTGATGCCGTACGAGGCCAACGACGAGATGGCGACCTTCGATGCCTCGACGGCCAACCCCGCCTTCGGCAACTCGCCCTGCAACGGCATGCTGTACGTGCCGGGTAACAACCCCTGTCCCGCCCTCGGGCTGGCCGGGGGAAGCGACGGCCCGAACCGCTCGCTGCAGCCGACCAAGGCGCTCCTCGTCGCGCCCCGCCTCGGCTTCGCCTGGGACATCTTCGGCACCGGCAAGACGGCCATCCGCGGAGGCCTCGGCCTGTTCTACGCGCGCGAGCGCCTGAGCGCCGGCCTCTCCCTGGGCCTGAACCCGCCGTTCTCGGGAGCCACGCGCGTGGTCCGCACCCTGGCCTCCAACCAGTCCGTGACCGGCGACGTGGGCCAGGCCTTCGGGGCGCCCACCGCGGGCATCGTCCAGGAGGCGGGCAACGGCCACAACTGGCAGTGGAACGTCTCCGTGCAGCACGAGCTCATGCGCAACACGGTGGTCGAGCTGGCCTACGTGGGCAACAAGGGCCTCGACCTCCTGGGCCAGACCAACCAGAACGAGATCGCCCCCGCCAACCGCCTGCAGTTCTCGCGCACCGGCGACGCGTCCCTGCGGCCGCTCAACGGCATCGCCGGCATCGGCGGCAACGTCACGCTCATGACGCGCGACCGCGACTCGATCTACCACGCCTTGCAGGCGCAGCTCGTGAGCCGCTTCGGCCGTGGCTCGATCCTGTCCGTGGCCTACACCCTGGCCAGCTCGAGGGCCACCACGGGTCTGGGCAACGCGGACGGCCCCGGGATCAGCGCGCGCAACGTCTACACGGACAGCACCCAGCCCCAGCTGGAGGACTCGCGGTCAGCCATCGACCGCCGGCACGTGTTCAGCGGCAGCATCGTCTACGCGTTTCCCAGCTTCGAGGACAAGTCGTCGACGATCAAGAACATCTTTGGCGACTGGGAGATCTCGAGCATCGTCCAGGCCTCCTCGGGCTACCCGTACACGATCTTCGTCGGACAGGTGCCCGGGCTCTCCGGCGACGGCAACCTCACGGGCGTCGGCTACGCGGGCGTCCAGCGCCCCGACCTCGTTCCCGGCGAGGACTGCCAGTCCAGCGGCGGGTCCAAGACCCAGTGGTTCAACCCGAACGCGTGGACCGTCAACGGCCACGCGATCGGCACCAACGGGACCTCGCCTCGCCACGTGTGCGACGGCCCGGGGTACTTCCGGGTGGACCTGGCGCTCTTCAAGAACATCAAGCTCGGCAAGCGCGTGGCCCTGCAGCTGCGCGCCGAGATGTTCAACGTCTTCAACCGCACGAACTTCCTCGCCGACGACGGCTACGTCCAGACCAACTGGACGCCCGAGAACGTCGTGTTCGACACTGGCGACGCGGCCACGGCGACACGGATTCTCAGCGCCACCCCCGCCGGCGGCTTCGGACAGCTCAACCGGGCCGCAGACCCGCGACAAGTGCAGTTGGGTGTCCGGCTAAGCTTCTGATCCTCCTCCCCCTAGACGGGCGGTGGGCCCTCCGGCCCGCCGCCCGTTCCTTCCCCGGGCTGATGCGCCGTGACCTTCGACGCGGAGCTTCGAGAGCAGCCTGACGTCCTGACCCGCCTCCTGGCCGCGGGCCGCGAGCCGGCCCGGGCGGTGGCAGAGGCGGTGCGGTCGCGCGGGTCGCACTTCGCCGTCCTGGCCGCCCGCGGCACCTCGGACAACGCGGCGCGCTACGGCCAGTACCTCTTCGGCGTGCGCAACCGCATGGTGGTCGCGCTGGCCGCGCCCTCCATCCTCACGCGCTACGAGGCGGCGCCGCGCTTCGAGGGCGGGCTGGTCGTGGGCATCAGCCAGTCGGGCCAGTCCCCGGACATCGTGGCCGTGGTGGCGGAGGCCCGCCGGCAGGGCGCGGTGACCCTGGGCGTCACCAACGACGCGGCGTCGCCCCTGGCGGAAGCGGCCGAGCTCGTCTTCCCGCTCCTGGCCGGACCCGAGCGCTCCGT
>DATBIO010000058.1:0-10635 GCA_036556965.1 Vicinamibacteria bacterium | reverse complement strand
CGGCCCGGCGCCGCGCCGCGCGGCGGGCCGCTCACGGAGCGGCGGCGGCCCTCACCACGCCGTCGTTGCTCACCACCAGCGTGCGTCCCTTCCCGGAGACGGGGACGGCGCGGTAGTCGTAGCGCCGATAGCTGCGGAAGGGGCAGGAGGGCGTGGCCGGCGCGGGGTCGGCCACCACCAGCTCGAAGCGATACCCGGCGCGGACGGGCTGGCGGAAGGACGGGTCCTTGAGGAAGGCGGGCCCGGAGCGCGGGTAGTCGGGGAACACCGAGGAGGGGTTGAGGAGGGCCTCGAGGTCGCCGTAGCCGCTGTCGCAGACCTGCCGGAACGCGTCCTGCGCCGCGGCCAGCGCGCGGAGCTGCTCGGCCGCCGCCTTCTCGCCGCTGCGCAGCAGGCGGGGCAGGACCACCATGGCCAGCACCACTACCAGCGCGGCCAGCAGGAAGGCGAGCACGACCCCTCCCACCACCAGCGCGGTGGGGAGGGCGCGCTTGCGGGAGGCCTCCGCCGCCGCCGAGGTGCGGGAGGGCTGGAGCAGGATCTCGCCCGCGAGCTCCCGGCGGCCGGCGGGGGGGGTGGCCGCGGGCGGGGGCTCGGCCTCGGCGCGCGGCGCCTCCACCCTGCCCGCGCCGCTCCCGCCCGTGAGGCCCCCCGCGGCCTCCATGCGGTCGAGCTCCCTGGCCACCTCGGCGGCCGACAGCGCCTCCCCGATGGTCGGGGCCACCGGGGACACCGCCACGGGGGCCAGGCCCTGCTGCATGCTCACGATCAGCGTGCTCTCGCCTTCGGGGAGCAGCCGCAGCCGCAGGTCGCCGGCCTGTATCTCGTCGCGGGGGCCCAGCACCGCGCGCGAGATCTTGCGGCCGTTCACGAAGAGCCCGTTGGCGCTGCCCGTGTCGCGGATGACGGGGCCCCCGGGGTCCTCCTCGATGACGGCGTGCCGGCGCGAGCACTTCGCGTCGTTGAGCACGAGGTCGCAGGTGGGGTCGCGCCCGAGGATGGCGATGCGCCCGGGCAGGGTCACCTGGTGGACGGCCCCCGTGGGATAGCGCACCTCGACGCGCAGCGGCATGGGGCCCCTTGAATATCACACCCGCCGTTCGCCCGCTGGCCGCGGGCGCGGACCGCGGGCGCCGCGCGGACGGGCGCGCCGCCGTGGACGCGCGGGCGGAGGGCGACTATCATCCGCGGGCGCCCCCATGCTGACCTCCGATCCGCAGAAGAGGCTCGAGCGCCTCGAAGAGGTCCTCTCGCGGCTGGCGGCCCAGGCTCCCGCGGAGGAAGGCGACCTCCTCCGCACCTTCGCGCGCGTGGCCTACGGCGAGACGCCGGACCGCATCGCCCTCCACCTCAGCCCCGACGCCATGGCCGCCCGCCTCCACGACCACTTCCGGTTCGTGGCCCGGGAGATGACGCCGCCCACGCAGCTGTACCGCGGCGTTCCCGGCATCCACGTGGCCGCGCGCAACCCCGACGTGGGGGCGTGGGTGCACCAGGGGCCGGCCAACGGGCTGCCCAACGAGATCACGGTGGTGGAGACGCACACCGTGGACGCGCCCTTCATCTTCGAGAGCCTGAAGAACTACTTCCGCAAGGCGGGGCTGCGGGTGTTCTCGGCCATCCACCCCATGTTCACGGTCCGGCGCCAGTGGGAGCGCATCGCCTGGATCGGGGGGCCGCACGACGAGGGCAGCAAGGAGGTCTACTGCCACTTCGTCATCGAGCGCATCGAGAGCACGGAGCGCCTCCGCCACATCGAGCACGAGATCTACTCGGTCCTCAAGACGGTCTTCACCTCGGTGGAGGACTTCTCCCAGATGCGCTCCACCGTGCGCGAGACGGCGGAGCGCCTGCGCGCGCGCCGGGGCAAGGAGGGCGACGCCGCCGCCTCCCGGGCCTTCCTGGAGTGGCTGCTCGACGACAACTACATCTTCCAGGGCCTGGTGAAGTACCGGCTGGGCCCGGACGGCCTGCCCGACCGCGTGCCGGAGAGCGCCCTGGGCGTCTTCACCGACGCCGCCCTGCTGCCCGTGGTCTACCCCGGCCTCATCGAGGAGGTCGAGGCGCACATCCGCCCCGCGGACAACGACGAGCGGATCATCGACATCGACTACAGCAACCGCGCCTCCGCCATCCACCACGTGGAGCCCGTGGACGACATCGTGGTGCGCGAGTGGAACGAGGACGGCAGCCTGCGCGAGGCCACCCTGCTCCTGGGGCGGCTGTCCAAGGGCGCCTTCACCCAGAAGCCGGCGGACATCCCCCTCCTCCGCGAGAAGCACGACTGGATGCTGGCCAACAGCGGCGCCGTGCCCAAGAGCTACGCCTACCGGGAGATGCGCGCGCTCTTCAACCGCTTCCCCCTGCGCGAGCTGTTCTACGCCAACGTGCGCGCGCTGCAGGAGCTCTCGGAGCGCGTCGTGAACATGTCGGGCGACGACGAGATCGCCGCCCGCTCCCGCAAGGGCCCCGGCTACGAGTGCCTGGCCATCGCCTTCTCCCGCTCGCGCTACTCCTACACCGTGGAGCAGGGGCTGCAGTCCGCCCTGGCCGACGCCTTCGGGCCCATCACCTTCGCCACCTCCGCGGACTGCGGCACGGTGAGCCTGCTCCTCTTCTACTTCGACGCCTCCCTCCTCGAGCACCCCCTGGACATCGAGGAGGTCCGGCGCCTGACCGCGGAGCTGATCACCACCTGGGAGGACCGCACGGTCAAGGCCCTGGTGGAGACGTTCGGCGAGCGCGAGGGCCGCCGCCTCTTCCGGCGCTACGTGACCGCGGAGAGCCGCAGCGGGCTGTACCGCGAGGTGACGCCCCCGGAGGAGGTGCCCGAGGACATCCGGCGGCTGGAGTCGCTGGAGGGGAGGCTGGAGGTCCGGCTCATCCCGCGCACGGCCGACCTCGTCGCCCTCAAGCTCTACTCGGTCCGCTCGCTGGCCCTGACCGACACCCTGCGCACGCTGCAGAACCTCGGCCTCACGGCCACGGAGGAGATGCGCGTGCCCCTGGTGCTCCCCGAGGGCCGCCGCGGCTACCTCTTCCGCTTCGAGCTGGAGGCCCCCCCGGAGCGGGTGGCCGCCCTGCTGGCGGGGGTGGACCGCGTCACGGACACCCTGCGCGCCCTGGACGAGGAGCGGGCCACCGACGACGCCCTCAACGGCCTGGTGCTGGCCGCGGGGCTGACCTGGCGGGAGGTGGAGCTGCTGCGCACGGTGCGCAACCACCTGCTGCAGATCCGCCCCCACTACAACGTGGAGACCGTCAACGGCGTGCTCCTGCGCAACGCCCCCGTGGCGGCGGCCCTCTTCGCGCTCTTCGCCGCGCGCTTCGACCCCGCCGTCGCCGGCGACCGCGCGGAGGCCGTGGCCGGCCGCGAGGACGAGCTGGCCCGGAGCATGGCCTCCGTGCGCAGCCTGGCCGAGGACGAGGTGCTGCGCGGCGTGGCCAACCTGATCCGCTCCGCCCTGCGCACCAACTTCTACCAGCGCCCGGAGCGGCCCGTGTTCTCGATCAAGGTGGAGAGCCGGAGGGTCGAGGGCATGCCCTCGCCGCGGCCGATGTTCGAGGTCTACGTCCACGCGCGGCTGCTGGAGGGCATCCATCTGCGCGGGGGGAAGGTGGCGCGCGGGGGAATCCGCTGGAGCGACCGCCACGACGACTTCCGCACCGAGGTCCTGGGCCTGATGAAGACCCAGATGGTGAAGAACTCGATCATCGTGCCCGTGGGCAGCAAGGGCGGGTTCGTGCTGAAGGGCAACGTGCCCCCGCGCCCCGCCCTCGACTCCTACCTGGTGGACCGCTACCGGGAGTTCGTCTCCGGCCTCCTCGACGTCACCGACAACATCGTGGACGGCGTCGTTCTGCACCCGCCCGAGGTGGTCCGCCACGACGGGGACGACCCCTACCTGGTGGTGGCGGCGGACAAGGGCACCGCCCACCTCTCCGACACCGCCAACAGCGTCTCCGCCCAGTACGGCTTCTGGCTGGGCGACGCCTTCGCCTCGGGGGGCAGCGTCGGCTACGACCACAAGAAGGTGGGCATCACCGCGCGCGGGGCCTGGGAGTGCGTGAAGCACCACTTCCGCAACCTGGGGGTGGACGTCCAGAGGGAGCCGTTCACGGTGGCGGGCATCGGGGACATGGCGGGCGATGTCTTCGGCAACGGGATGCTGCAGAGCCGCGCCATCAAGCTGGTGGGCGCCTTCAACCACCTGCACATCTTCATCGACCCCGACCCCGACCCCGAGAAGACGTTCGCGGAGCGGGAGCGCCTCTTCCGCCTGCCGCGCTCGAGCTGGCGCGACTACGACGCCGCCCTCGTCAGCAGGGGCGGGGGGATCTTCGACCGCTCGGCCAAGGCCATCCCCCTGAGCCCCGAGATGAAGAAGCTGCTGGACCTGGAGGGCGAGAGCGCGAGCGGGGAGGAGGTCGTCCGGCGCCTGCTCACCGCGCGCGTGGACCTGCTCTACAACGGCGGCATCGGCACCTACGTCAAGTCCTCGGCGGAGGAGGACGCCGACGTGGGCGACCGCGCCAACGACCGCGTGCGCGTGGACGGTAGCGAGGTGCGGGCGCGGGTGGTGGCGGAGGGCGGGAACCTCGGCCTCACCCAGCGCGGCCGGCTCGAGTACTGGGGCCGGGGAGGCCTGCTCAACACCGACGCCGTGGACAACTCGGGCGGCGTGGACATGTCCGACCACGAGGTGAACATCAAGATCCTCATGGACCTGCTCCTGCACAAGCGCGTGGTCAAGGACCGCGCGGAGCGCAACCGGATCCTGGCCGAGATGACGGAGGAGGTGGCGGCCCTGGTGCTGGCCGACAACGAGAGCCAGGCGCGCGCCCTCACCCTCGACGGTTTGCGCAGCGCCGCCCGCCACGACGAGCACGTGGCCTTCGTGGAGGACCTCGTGGGGGCGGGCGTGCTGAACCGCGCCGACGACGCCGTGCCCACGCGGGAGGAGCTGGCGGCGGGCGCCCACCGCGAGCGCGGCCTGCCGCGGCCGCTCCTGGCCGTCCTCCTCGGGCACACCAAGATGTGGGCGTTCCAGATGGTGATGGAGACGGACTTCCCGGACAGCGAGGCGGGCCGCCCCTTCCTGGAGGCCTACTTCCCCAGGCGGCTGCGCGAGCCGTTCGGCGCGCACTTCCGGGAGCACACCCTCCGCCGCGAGATCGTGGCCACCGCCGCCGTCAACCACGTCATCAACAACGCCGGCGTCACCTTCGTCTCCCGCCTGACCGCCACCACCTCCGCCGGCATCGGCGAGGTGCTGACCGCTTATCTCCAGGCGGAGCGCGAGGCCGACGGCGCCGCCCTGCGCGCCCGGCTCCTCGGCTCGGGCCTGCCCGCCAAGGCCGAGCACGACCTCCTCCTCGAGCTGGAGGACGCCCTCGAGGCGCTGAGCCGCGACGCCCTGGGCGGCAAGCGGGTCGAGGGCAAGCGGCTCGACCCCATCCGCGCCCGCCTCTCCTGAGGCCGTCTGGCCGGCCGTTTGCATGCCCGGTCGTGGTGTCGTTCGTGCCACGGAGGTGAACCAATGGCTCAGCGCAGGAAGAGCAGCAGCCGGCGCCGCTACGGGGCCAAGGCGTCGCAGAAGGTCGAGCGCGCCATGCACGAGAGGAAGCGCGGCCAGCTCAGGTCCGGGCGATCGGGCAGGAAGGTCACGAGCCGCAAGCAGGCCATCGCCATCGGCCTGTCCGAGGCGCGCAGGGCCGGCGCCAAGGTGCCGCCGAAGCCGTCTTCCCGCCGCAGCAGGGCTCGCCGGAAGAAGTAGTCCGCGGGCGGGGGGGCGCATCGCCTCCCCGCCGCCGCCACTGCCATGAGCCACATCCCGGATCCGGAGCCGTCCCCGCCGCCCAGCCCGTACCCGGCGCCCGCGCCGCGGGGCAACCCGCCGCCGTTCACCACGCCAACGCCGGGGCCCGACCCGGCCCCGATGCCGGCCCCCCGGACCCCGTCCGGGCCGGGCCATGTGCCGGTGCCGGACCCCCGGCCGCACACCGCCCGCGCGTGCTAATGTCACGGCGCCCATGACCGGCGGCATGCTCGGCAAGTCCGCCCTCCGCGGTTTCAACGTGCTCGTGGTCGAGGACGACTCCGACACGCAGGAGGCCATCCGCCGCATCCTGGAGACGGAGGGAGCGGCGGTCACCACGGCCGAGTCGGCGCCGGAGGCGCTGAAGTCCTTCCTGAACAGCCTGCCCGACGTGCTGGTGTGCGACCTCGGGCTCCCCGGCGTGGACGGCTACGCCTTCATTCGCCAGATCCGCGAGCTACCCGTGCTCCTGGGCGGCCGCACGGCCGCGCTCGCCCTCACCGCCTACTCCGCGGAGATGCCGACCAAGGTCATGCACGCCGGCTTCCAGGCGTACCTGACCAAGCCGGTGGAGCCGGGCGACCTCGTGACCACCGTCGCGTCGCTGGCCCTCAAGGGCCGGCAGTAGAAACGGTAGCCGGGGCGGGGCGAAGCCCGGCCTCGCGCGGCACCGGGGGACGCACGGCCTTCTCGTCGTCACCCCGCACGGCGTCGAGCACCCGCTCCAGCACGGGCAGCGCCTCTCCCGCGCGCTTGAGCCGGATCAGCAGGTCCCACAGCGGCTCGAACTTCTTCCAGCCCGCGGCGTAGGCGGCGTGGCGGAGGGCCGCCACCGCCGTGGGCTTGGTGCGGGCGCCGCGCAGGATCGAGCCCCAGCGGTAGAAGTCGCGGTAGGCCCCCCAGTAGCCGCGCTCCAGCTGGGCGGGGGTGAGTCGCGCAGGACGGAAGACGGTGTGGCGCGTGTCGTAGAGGTCCCAGTCCTGGTGCAGGAGCCTCCCTTGCGCCTCCATCCGTGAATAGAGCGCGGTGCCGGGGTAGGGCGTGAGCACGTGGAAGGTGGCGGTCTCGATGCCCTGAGACACGGCCCACTCGACCGTCCGCGGGAAGACCGCCTCGTCGTGCTCGTCCATGCCGAACACGAAGCTGCCGTTGACCATCACCCCCAGCCCGTGCAGGCGGCGCACGGCGGCCCCGTAGTCGCGGTTCAGGTTCTGGTACTTGGCCTGCGCGCGCAGGGCGGCGGGGTCGAGGGTCTCGAAGCCGACGAACAGGCTGCGGAGGCCGGACTCCACGGCCTTCTCGAGGAGGCCGGGGCGCAGCACGGAGTTGACGGTGCCCGCCGCCTGCCACAGCCGGCCCATTCCGCGCATTCCTTCGAACAGCGCGGAGGCGAAGCGCGGATCGCCGAACAGGTGGTCGTCGAGGAAGTAGAGGTGGCGGCCGGGCAGGCGCTCGATCTCGGCCAGCGCCTGGTCGACACGCTGGACGTAGAAGGAGCGGCCGCCTTCGAAGAACGCGTCCTTGTAGCAGAAGTCGCAGACGTGGGGGCAGCCCCGCGAGACCACGATCGAGTTGGGCACCAGGTAGAGCCGGCGCTTGATCAGGTCGCGCCGGATGGGAGGAAGGGCCTCCAGCGTGCGCGTGACCGAGCGGTAGACGGGCTCGGGACGGCCCGCCCGCAGGTCGGCCAGGAAGCGTGGCCACGTGTCCTCGCCGGGCCCGAGGAAGATGGTGTCGGCGTGCCGCGCCGCCTCCTCGGGCAGCGAGGTGACGTGGAGGCCGCCGAGCACGACATAGGCGCCGCGGCGGCGGTAGTGGTCGGCGATCTCGTAGCTGCGCCGCGCCGAGGTGATGTAGACCTGGATCGCCACCAGCTCGGGCTCGTCGTCGAGGTCCAGCCGTTCGACGTGCTCGTCCTGGAGGGTGGCCGCGTCCTCGGGGCGGAGGTAGGCGGCGAGCGTGGCCAGGCCGAGGGGAGGGAAGAGCGAGTACTTGATGGGGCGGAAGAAGGGGCTCTTGGCCTCCGTGAGCGCGGGGAGGATGAACTTGACCCTCACCGCGTCCCCACTCCGCTGTCCAGCCCGTCTCCGAGCGCGACCAGGGACAGCTCCCGCTCGCGCGGGCCGTCCATCTCCATCAGGAAGACCCGCTGCCAGCGCCCGAGCTGCAGGGCGCCCCCGACCACGTTGAGCGTCTCGGAAGTGCGCAGCAGCAGGGCTTTGGCGTGCGCGTGGCCGTTCGGGCGCTCGCCCGGCTCGATGTCCCGGCGCCGGTGCAGCTCGTCGTGGGCATAGGGCGCGGCGGACGGGGCCAGCCGCTCCAGGAGGCGCAGCAGGTCCGAGCGGAGCAGGGGCTCGTCCTCGTTGATGGCCAGGGAGGCGGTGGTGTGGAGCACCTGGACGTTGAGCCAGCCGGTGCCCAGGCGGGACCGCCGGACGAAGTCCTGAAGGCGGGGAGTGATGTCGATCAGCTCGACGGGGGCCGCGGTGCGCAGCCGCAGCGCGGCGCTCGTGGCGGACAGGGCGGGGAACGGGGACGGCGCGGGCAAGTGCATACGCCCGAGAGTGGGCGGCGGGGGCGGGGACGGCCTGAGGGAAAGGTGAGCGTCGGATCAGGAGTCGCTGAGCGAGCGGGGCTTGGGGCGGCGGGTGAGGCCCAGGGCAAGGCCGGCTCCGAACAGCAGGCCTTCCCAGGTCCCCACGGCGGCCCTCGTGGCAGGCCCGAACCCCGGCTCACCGGCCAGCGGGCCCAGCACGTCCAGCCGCAGGCGCGAGCCGGGAAACGCCTCCGCCCACCGGTGCAGGCTGGCCCCGCCGAGCGTGCCTCCGGCCAGCGTGAGCAGCGCAGCGGCGGCGGAGCAGGCCAGCCCGGTCAGCAGCACGGCCCAGGCCCGCCGGGACCCGTGGGGCGTCGCCATGCCGCCCTGCGCACGCGGCGTGGCCCAGCCGTAGGCGAGGCCGGCAGCCGCGCCGATCACGAGTCCCTCGAAGCCGCCGCCGATCGGCACGACGTCCCGGCCCGTGATCGCGGCCAGCACGCTCCGCGCGAGCCGTTGCGCCACGGCGCCGATCAGGCCGCCGCCCACCGCGCCCAGCGCCACCAGCGCGAGCGTGCGGCGCGACCGCACCAGCGCCTCCGCGGCCGCCAGGCCGCAGCCCACGCCGGCCGCACCCAGGCCGCCGATCAGTCCTCCCACGAGCATCAGCGTGGCCAGCAGCGCGGCGTCGAACGGCTCGGGGCGCAGGGCCGCCAGGACCAGCCCTCCCGCGCACCCGGCGAGGAGGCCGGCCACGGCGCCTCCCGCGCTGGCGGCCGCCCAGCGCTCGGCGGCCAGCCGCCGCGCCTGGCGCAGGCGCGACCGCACCAGTTCGAGCCAGGCACGCGCGCCGCCCGGCGCCGAGCGAAGCGGCACCGCCCCCGCCCCCGCCACGTTCCACCGCGTGTCGCGCAGCGTGGCCCAGGCGCGCGCGCCCGAGCCGTCCCGCGGCAGCCGCGCGAGCACCTCGGCGGTGCCGAGCGCATGCAGCGTCTCCGCGGCCTCCCGCCGCTCCTCGTCGCGCGCACCCGCGTCCAGCAGGCAGGCGAGGGGCGCCGCGAAAGGATCGGCCGCCGTCGGGTGGGCGAGCGGGGGCGGCGCCGCTGCTTCCGTCTCGGCCTCCGTGGCCGGGGCGCTGCCTGTCTCCGCCTCCTCCGCGACGGGGTGCACGAACTGGTAGCCGTGGCGCGAGACCGTGCGGATGAAATCGCGCCCGGGGCCGTCGGCCTCGAGCGTCCGCCTCAGCGTGCGCACGGCCTGGGTGAGGGCCCCCTCCGAGACGACCACGTCGGCCCACACCGCGTCGAGAAGCTCCCGCCGGTGCAGCGCCTCGGCGCGCCGCTCCACCAGCACCACCAGCAGGTCGAGGTAGCGGGGGATCAGGGGCACGGGCCGCCCCTCGCGCAGCAGCAACCGGCGCGCGGGCGACAGCGTGAACTCCGCGAAGCGGAAGCAGGGCCGGCCGGACATCCTCGCCGGCATCCTATCGCGGGCCCCGAACGGACGCCCCGGACGCTGCCCGGCCAGGATGGGCTGGTGAGCCGGGGGCCCTCTGCGCGTCGGCTCAGGCGGCCGGGGAATTGGTGGCCTGGGACGGAATCGAACCGCCGACACGCGGATTTTCAGTCCGCTGCTCTACCAGCTGAGCTACCAGGCCGACGAACAGCCTGTCATTCAACCACGCGGGCGCGGCCCCGCGCAACGCGCAGGCGCGGAGCGCCGCCGACGCTATACTGGGGACGGAAGAGGAGGCCGATGCCCGCACCGCCGCAGGGGAAGCTGCCGAAGGACTACGACAAGCTGCCGGTTCCGCAGCCGCAGGCGACCAACGTCCGCAAGCGCGACCCCAAGATGCTCGCCATCGTCGACCCCGGCCGCTGCTTCGGGCGGGGCTGCGAGTACTGCGTGGCGGTGTGCCCGGTGCCCGACTGCATGACGCTGACCACCGACCCCCAGGCGCCGGAGCTGAGCGTGGTGACCGTGAACCTCGACACCTGCATCGGCTGCATGGCCTGCGAGAAGTGGTGCCCCGACGACTACGACGCCATCCGGATGGTGCCCTTCGCCACCGTGATGAAGGACCGCCCGGCGTACGAGACGGCCTCCTTCGCGGCCGAGCTGCCGCTGAAGAAGGTCGGGGCCTGACGCCCGGCCCCCAGCCCGGCCCCCTCGTCCTCTACTGCTATTCGGGCTTCCCGCGCAGCCTCGCGCTCCTGCGCGAGCGGCTGCAGGGCTCGCGCCTGCGCGTGGAGCAGGCCGACGGCGGGCGCCCGCTGGAGG
>DATBIO010000057.1:0-14575 GCA_036556965.1 Vicinamibacteria bacterium | reverse complement strand
GTGGCCGGCGACGAGCAGACGGACCCAGGACCACGCAACGAGGAAGACGGCGCAGGCCCAGACCAACGCGGCCTCGCCGCCGTCACTCCGCGTAACTGCGCGCGATCGTCATGAACTCCTCGCCCAGGGCGCTGAAGGCGTCCACGACGTCGGGGTCGAATCGACTCCCGCGGCCGGCGAGGAGATGGGCTTGGTGATGTCGTCCACCGCGCCCAGCGCGAAGCCCTTCATCTCGTCACCCCATCCACGCGGATCTTCAGGGGCATGGCGTTCCTCGCCTGAAACCTGCCAGGCGGGCGGGATTATGGCATGCGGCCGTCCGACCCAGGCAGGAGCTTCTTCGGGGTCAGCACGTTCTCCGACCCGAGGCGGGCGTAGGCGGCGTTGGGTCGAAGCAGACGTGGCGTAGTCGCTGACCACGCACAGCGCGAAGCGGGCGCCATTGTGGGCCGCGTTGTAGTGCTGGGACGTTGCGGCGATCCAGGCGCCGATACGCCCGTCGAATCCCCTCCTCGCGCGCTGACCCTTCCAAGAAACGGACCCGTCCCCCGGTTTGGGGGACGGTTCGAGTCCTTTGCGATGGTGGAGGCGGCGGGAGTCGAACCCGCGTCCGGAAGCGCGCCGGCGGAAGACCCTACAGGCTTAGTCCGACCTGATGGTTCGCCGACACCGTGAAGGCCGGACGAAACCGGCACCGGCTAGTCCGATTGATCTCGCCCGTCGCCCCCGGACCGAGGGCTCGGGGCCAGCCCACCTTGGTGACGCCCTGGTCCAGGTCCCGTGGGCGGGGCCCCGGCAGGACGGGTTGCCTAGGTTTTAGTTAGGCAGCCAGCGCCAAGTTATCGTTGGCAGCTGTGTTTTCCCACCGCATTATCGAGCCGGTAGGCACGCTCGGCCTGCGTCTCCCGGGGTCGTCGTTCCCGTCGAATCCGTTACGCCCCCTGAGGTCACTTCCAGATTAGCACGGAAGCGGGGCCGACCCAACGGCAACGCGAGCGAGGCGCTCAACGGGGCACCGGCAGCCCAAGCTCGCGAAGGTGCTTCTCTCCCCCCGGGCCGTTGAGCTGCCAGTACGGAAGCCGCGTCGATCCCAGCAGCTCGAGCTGCTCGCCGGCGTCGCTCGACACCCGGATCAGTCGGTGCGGGAGCGCGACCTCGACCGCGTAGCGGGTGGTGGCCCCGCCCTCCTCGGCCACGCTCCAGGTGCTCACGCGGAACGCGCCCGCAGGCACCGTCAGCGTGGACGCCTGCGCCGAACGGGAGAGCGTCGCTCTGCCCCAGGCCAGCGGTTTGTGCGCCAGCCGGCGGCTCAGCAGGCTCGGCAGGTACGGCACGCCACGGGTCTCTCCGGCCTTCAAGTACTCGCCTCCCCAGACGCGCACCAGGATCGGCAGCGCGTCCTGGAACACGCCGCCGTCCGGCAGGGACAGCTCTTCGGTCCGGTCGGCTTCGCCGTCGAAGTAGCTGTGGAGGACGCCGGTCGCGCGCCCGGGGCCCGGCAGGAGCTGGTGGTAGACGTGGCCGCACCACTCCTGGCTCGAGAAGCTGACCTTCGCCACGGGCCAGCCCTCGGCCACGCGCACGAACACCGAGGTCATCACGTTGTAGTCGTAGATCCCGGTCTGGAAATCGCGCACCGCGTTGAGCTTGAGCACCGGGTACACGTCCGCCTCCGGGTGCCGCCCGGGGTCGGCCTTCACGCGCAGCGCGTCGCTGAAGGGCTCGGTGACGAAGACGAGGGCCGCCGTCCCCCGCCGCAGCGCGCCGTAGCGCGGCTGGGCGAGCCGATAGCCGTTCATCTCCGCCTTGTTGTCGGACCAGTGGGCCCAGAAGCCCGGGACGGGCGCGGGGAGCGCGGGCGCGGTGGCGGAGACCGGGCGCGCGCAGGCGGAGAGGAGGAGGGCGACGGGGACGAGGGCGTTCTTCACGGGCTCACCTCCGGGAGGCCGGCGCGGGGGCAGACGTCGTCGAGCGGGCAGCCCCCGCAGCGCGGGTTCTTGCGGCAGTGGTCCTTGGCCAGGCGCACGATCTGGGCGTGGAAGTCGCCGTAGAGCGCGGCCCGGGCCGGGAGCCGGTCCATGAAGAGGGCCTGGACCTCGTCGTAGGTCTCGCCGCCCCCCAGGAAGCCCAGGCGCGCGAAGACGCGCCGGGTGTAGGCGTCCACCACGAACAGCCGCCGGCCGGCCGCGTACAGGGCGATGGCGTCGGCGGTCTCCCGTCCGATGCCCGGCACGGCGAGAAGCCTCTCGCGGAGCGACCACCGGTCCACGCGCCGCATCGCCTCCACGCGCCCGCCGAACCCGCGCCCGAGGAAGCGGACGAAGGCGGCCAGCCGCGCCGCCTTCACGCGGAAGAAGCCCGCGGGCCGGATGAGCGGGGCGAGGCGGGAGGGCGGCAGCCCGGCCAGCCCGGCATAGCTGAGCCGCCCCCGCGCCCGGAGGACGGAGAGCGCCTTCTCCACGTTGGTCCAGGCGGTGCCCTGGGTCAGGATGGCCCCCACGCAGACCTCGAAGGCCGTGTCCCCGGGCCACCATCCCGCGGCCCCGAAGCGCCGGCGAAGACGCCGGTAGACGGTCAGGAGGGAGGGCCGGCGCACCGCTCCCACCTTACGCCCGCGGGGCCGTCGTTGACACCCGGTCGGCCTGGGCCATAATTCCGAAACCTGTTTGTTGGCCGTGGCTTGCCGCCCACGAGGTGGGAATGAGTCTAGAGGATGAACTGAAGGCCCGGGCGCTGGCCCTCGTCAGCCAGCAGATGGCCTCGTGGGTGGTGGAGATCCAGCGCCACATCGGACAGCACCAGGAGTCGCTCGTGCGCTCGCTCGACGAGCTGAGCGAGATGGTCGTCCGCTACGACGAGAAGATCGACGAGGACGGCATCGGGCGGTCCATGCTCGAGGCCCTGGCCGCCGCGCCCCCTCCGCCGGCCGCCGGCCCCGGCTACGACCGGCTGAAGGCTTCCATCGCCAACATCGAGAAGGGCTCGAGCCTCAGCGAGGTGCTCACCTACACCCTCAACGAGGCGGCGCAGTACGTGGACCGCGCGGCCATGTTCATCGTGAAGGGGACGGCGGCCATCGGCTGGTATGCGCGCGGCTTCGAGCCCGCCGACGCCCTCAAGCAGACCAACGTGTCCCTCACCGCGGACACCGTGTTCCGCACCGTCCAGGCCTCGCGCCAGCCCGTGCGCACGCGGCTGGCGGCTTCGCCCGGCACCCAGGCGGCGATGGCCCGCTTCGGACACGCCCGCGGCGTCCTGGCCGTGCCCCTCATCCTGCGCGACAAGCTGGCCGCCGTCCTCTACTGCGACACCATGCAGGACGAGGTGCCGGAGCCGGTGGCCGACCTCGTCACCGTCTTCACCAAGTTCGCGGAGAAGATCGTGGAGCTGCTCTCCGCCGCCCCGCGCACGGGGGTGGGGAAGGTGGCCAGCACCGGCATTTCCGCGGAGCGGGCCGCCGCCATCCGCGCCGGGGGCGACGAGGTGCGCGAGCGCGCGGCCGTGCCCGCCCCCGCCCCTCCCCCGCCGCCGCCCTCGCCGGCGCCGGCCGCCCACGACGAGGGCTCGTCCACCGTGATGTTCAACCCGGGCAACATGGCCGCCTTCCGGCAGCAGATGGGGTCGGTGGCCGCGCCGGCGGCGCCCGCGGCCCGCCCCGCCGCCGCCCTGTCCCCGGACGAGCAGAAGTCCCACGACGACGCCAAGCGCTTCGCGCGCCTCGTGGTGAGCGAGATCAAGCTCTACAATGAGTCGAAGGTGGCGGACGGCCGCCGCAGCAAGGACCTGTACGAGCGGCTCAAGGAGGACATCGAGCGGGGCCGCCAGATGTACGGGGACCGGGTCGCTCCCAGCGTGCGCGCCACCACGAACTACTTCTACGATGAGCTGGTCCGCATCCTGGCCGGTGGAGACGAGAGCGCGCTCGGCCCCATGTGACCTCGGCCGGCGGCTCCTCGCCGCCGCGCTCTTCGCGGGCGCCATCCCTTCCGCCCACGCCCAGGGCGACCGTCCCCCCGTCTCCTGGATCCAGCCGCGGCCCGTGAACGGGAGCGAGGCGGCGGTGGAGAAGGCGCTCCGCGACCTGCCCGACGCCTCCGCCCTGCCCGCGCGCGTCGGCCCCCTGACGGAGGCCGCGGCCGCCCACCCCGGCACCTCCGGGGGCGGCCTGGCGCGCCTGGCCGCCGGCTTCATCCTCCTCGACGCCGGCCGCTTCGAGGAGGCGCTGCCCGTGCTGCAGCACCCCGACATCGCGCGGACGGCGCTCCCCGACCACGCCCTCCTGGCGGTGGCGCGGGCGTACGAGGGCGCGGGCGACGCAGAGCGGGCGCTGGCCGCCTACGACCGGCTGCTGGCCGAGCACGCCGCGAGCCCCCTGCGCTGCACCGCGCTCTTCCGGCGCGCCGACGCCCTGGCCGCGGCCGGCCGCTCGGAGGAGGCGCTGGGCGCGCTCGTCCCCTTGCTCGGGAACTGCTCCTCGCGCAGCGCCGAGGTCCTCTACCGCCTCGGCGTGCTGCACGACAAGCGTGGCGAGAAGCGCGCGGCGGCCGCGGCCTTCGACCGCCTCGTGAGCGAGTACCCCGCGGCCTACGAGGCGCGCGAGGCCGAGCGCCGGCTGCGACCGCTGCGCGCGCACCTGCCCGCCCTCCCCGCGGAGGAGAAGCGGCGGCGCGACCTCGACACCGCGCAGGCCCTGTTCGACGCCGGCCGCTACACGGCCGCCCTCCCCCTGCTGCGCGCGCTGAGCAAGGCCTCCCTCCCTCCCGACCAGGCGCAGGCCGTGCGCGTGCGCCTGGCCCGCGCCCTGGTGGTGCTGGACCGCGACAAGGAGGCGGAGGCGCTGCTGAAGACGGTGCCCGGCACCTCGCCCTTCGCCCCCGAGGCCGCCTTCAACCTGGCGCGCATCTCCTTCGGACGCACGCGGCGGCTCGCCGTCTACGAGGACGTGGTCTCCCGCCACCCCGACTCGAGCTGGGCGGAGGAAGCGCTCTACACCATGGCCTTCCACCACGAGCGCGACGGCAACGAGGCGGGCGCCCTCCCCTACTACCGGCGCCTGGCCGCGCTCTTCCCCACCGGCCGCTACGTGGACCGCGCGGCCTGGGCGGGGGCGTGGTGGGACCTCCGCCACGGCAAGCCCAAGGAGGCGGCGCTGGCCCTCGAGCACGAGGCGCGCGAGCGGCCGCGGGGGACGTACGCGGGCCGTTACCTCTACTGGGCGGGCCGCGCCTGGTCCTCCATCGGCGAGGAGGCGCGCGCGCGGCCGCTGCTGGAGGAGACGGCACGGCGCTTCAAGCACCTCTACCACGGCCAGCGCGCGGGGGAGATGCTCGGCCAGGTGCGCGGGGGCGCCTCCTCCACCGACCCCGCCTCCTTCCTGCCCGCGCCCGAGGAGCCGGACGTCCCCGAGCCGCAGCTCACGCGCATCCGGCAGCTCCTCCTCATCCACCGCCTGGACGAGGCGGGCGACGAGCTGCGCCGTGCCCAGCCCAGCGCCCAGGTGCAGGCCACCATCGCCTGGATCGACTGGCGGGCGGGGCGCCTGCGGCCCGCCATCACCGGCATGAAGCGCGCCTTCCCGGACTGGGGGAGCGAGGACGGCGACGCGCTGCCGGACGTCGTCTGGCGGATCCTCTACCCCATCCGCTACGAGCAGGAGCTGACGGAGGCGGCCCGCGCCGAGGGCCTCGACGCCGCCCTGGTGGCGGGGCTGATCTGGCAGGAGTCCACCTTCGACCCTCGCGCCACCAGCGCCGTGGGCGCCCGCGGCCTGCTGCAGATCATGCCCCGCACCGGCCGCTCCCTGGCCCGCGGCCTGAAGATGAAGTACCGCGACGCGGCCCTCTACGACGCGGAGGTGGGCATGCGCCTGGGCACGCGCTACCTGCGGCAGATGCTCGACGGCTACGGCGGGCGGGTGGAGCGCGCCCTCGCGGCGTACAATGCCGGCCCGGGCCGCGTCCGGTCCTGGACGGCGCGCAAGCCGGACGTGCCCGCCGAGGAGTTCATCGAGAGCATCCCCTTCACGGAGACGCGCAACTACGTCATGGGCATCCTCACCCACCGCGAGCACTACCGCCGGCTCTACGGCCTGCCCCCCGCGCAGGAAGCCGTCCTCTCCTCCTCGTGAGCTTCCGCATCGGCGACTTCAAGGGCCGCATCGACCCCGGCGTCCTGCAGAGGCCGGACGGCATGCGCGGGGACGGGCGCGCCCCCGACCAGCTGCGCCCGGTGGCCATCACCACCCGCTTCATCAAGCACGCGGAGGGCTCCGCCCTCATCGAGGTGGGCGACACGCGCGTGGTCTGCACGGTGAGCGTGGAGGAGCGCGTGCCCCCCTTCCTCAAGGGCGGGGGCGAGGGCTGGATCACCTCCGAGTACGGGATGCTGCCGCGCTCCACCACCACCCGCACCCAGCGCGAGGTCTCCAAGGGCCGGCCCTCGGGCCGCACCCACGAGATCCAGCGCCTCATCGGCCGCTCCCTGCGCGCGGTGGTGGACCTGCGCGCGCTGGGCGAGCGCACGCTCTGGGTGGACTGCGACGTCATCCAGGCCGACGGCGGGACGCGCACCGCCTCCATCACCGGCGCCTTCGTGGCCATGGTGGAGGCCATGCGCACGCTGAAGGCGGCGGGGGGCCTGCAGGAGATCCCCGTCACCGACTTCGTGGCCGCCACCTCCGTGGGCAAGGTGGCGGGGGCCATCCTCCTCGACCTCAACTACGACGAGGACTCCAAGGCCGAGGTGGACATGAACGTCGTCAAGACGGGGCGCGGCGGCTTCGTGGAGATCCAGGGGACGGCGGAGGACGCGCCCTTCAGCGAGGACGAGATGCACGCCCTGCTGGGGGCGGCGCAGAAGGGCATCGACGAGCTGGTGGCGCTGCAGGGGAAGGCCCTGCCCGGCTTCGCGCCGCGCAAGGACCGGGCCGCCACCAAGGCCTGAGCGGCCCCCCGCCCTTCAGGCTTCCAGGCCCTCGAGGAACGCGCGCAGGCGGGCGAAGGCGCGCCCGCGGTGGCTGACCCCGTCCTTCAGCGCGCGCGGCACGTCGCCGAAGGTGGTGCCGAAGGGGGCGTACCAGAAGAGGGGGTCGTAGCCGAACCCGTTCGCCCCCCGCGCCTCCCGGGCGATGCGTCCCTCCACGCTCTCCTCCGCCTCGAAGAGGATGGCGCCGTCCCGCGCCACCGCCACCGCGCAGGTGAAGCGCGCCCCGCGCCGCTCCTCCGGCACCCCGCGCAGCCGCTCGAGGAGCAGGCGGTTGCGGTCGGCGTCGCTGGCCCCCAGGCCCCCGAACCGGCTGGAGTAGAGGCCGGGCCCGCCGCCCAGCGCGTCCACGCTCAGGCCGGAGTCGTCGGCCACGCACAGGCGCAAGGAGCGCGCCGCGTACCAGCGCGCCTTGAGGGCGGCGTTCTCGCGGAAGGACGCGCCCGTCTCCTCGGGCCCGTCCGTGATGCCCACGTCGGCGGGCCGCAGGAGGGCGAAGGGCAGGCCGGCCAGGAGCTGCCGCATCTCCTCGCGCTTGCCCGGGTTCTGGCTGGCCACCAGCAGCTCGCGGACCACCGGGTATCGTAACCGGGAGCGGGCTGGCCTGCCTGACCGGGTCATACCGGGTATGATCCCGGTCATGGAGCAGACCCTCACCCGCCCCCAGCTCTGCGCCCTCCTGGGCGTGGCCCCCAAGACCCTCTACCTCTGGGAGAAGAGCGGCCAGGTGCGTCCGCCGCGCCGCACCCGGCGCGGCTGGCGCGCCTATACCCCGCGGGACGTGGCCGCCCTGCGCCGCCACCTGGGCCGGGATGCGCCCTCCCCGCCGGCACGCCCCGCCGCGCGCGACCTGGAGGGGCTCAGCGCGCGCAACCAGCTCGCGGGCACGGTGGTCAGCGTGCGGGGCGAGGGCCTCCTCTGCGAGGTGGTCCTGCGGCTGGGGGACGGGCAGGAGATGAGCGCGGTCATCACCCGCCGCTCCGCGGAGCGCCTGGGCCTGCGCAAGGGGCAGCGCGCCACCGCGGTGGTCAAGGCCACGGAAGTGATGCTGTTCCGGTGAGCAGGGGCGTCCTCGTCGTCTTCGCCGCCGCCTCCCTCACCGAGGCCTTCCAGGACATCGGGGCCGCCTTCGAGCGCGCCCATCCGGGGGTGAAGGTCGAGTTCAACTTCGCGGGCAGCCAGGTCCTGCGCGCGCAGATCGAGCAGGGCGCCCCCGCCGACGTCTTCGCCTCCGCCGACCTCCTCCACGCCGACGCCCTGGCGGCGTCGGGACGCACGCGCCCCCACCGCGCCTTCGCGCGCAACGCGCTGGTGGTGGTGACGCCGGGGGGATCGCCGCGCGTGCGCTCCCTCCGCGACCTGGCCGCGCCCGGGGTCAAGGTGGTGCTGGCCGCGGCCACCGTCCCCGCCGGGCGGTACGCGCGGAAGGCCCTGGAGCGCATGGACGGGGACGCCTCCCTCGGCGCCGGCTTCGCGGAGCGCGTGCGCGCGGCCGTGGTCAGCGAGGAGACGAGCGTGCGCGCGGTGCTGGCCAAGGTGGCCCTGGGCGAGGCGGACGCCGGCTTCGTCTACGCCACCGACGCCGCCGCCGCCCGCGGGCGCGTGGCCGTGATCGCCCTCCCCGAGGGCCTCGGCGTGGTCGCCACCTACCCCATCGCCGTGCTCACGCGCAGCACCTCGCCCCTGGCCGCCGCCTTCATGGAGGAAGTGCTCGGCGCGGAGGGCCAGGCGGCCCTGCGGCGGCGCGGCTTCCTGCCGTGAGCGCCGCCCACGCGCGCGCGCGCGGGCTCGCCCTCGCCTCCTCCGTGCTGGTGGCCTTCGTCACCCTGCCCCTGCTCACCCTCGTCCTCGCCCTGGGCCCGGCGGAGGCGGCGCGGCACCTGCGCTCGCCGCTGGCCGCGCGCGCCCTGCTCCTCACGCTGCAGACGACCACCGTGGCCACCCTGCTGTGCGTCGCGCTGGGCGCGCCCCTCGCCTACCTGATGGCGCGCCACTCCTTTCGCGGGCGCGAGGTCCTCGACACCGTGATCGACCTGCCCATCACCATCCCGCCCGTGGTGGCGGGGGTGGCCCTGCTCCTCGCCTTCGGCCGCCGGGGCCTGCTCGGCCGGCCCCTGGAGCTGATGGGGCTCTCCATCCCCTTCTCCACGGTGGCCGTGGTCATGGCCCAGGTCTTCATCGCCTCCCCCTTCTTCGTGAAGGCGGCGCGCGCCGGCTTCGAGTCCGTGGACGCGCGCCTGGAGGAGGCCGCGCGCACGCTGGGCGCCTCGCGCTGGCGCGCGTTCTGGACGGTGACAGTGCCCCTGGCCCGCCCGTCGCTGGTGGCGGGCGCCGCCCTGGCCTGGGCGCGCGCCCTGTCGGAGTTCGGCGCCACCATGATGTTCGCGGGCAACCTGCCGGGGCGCACCCAGACCCTGACCCTGGCCGTGATGTCGGCCATGGAGTCCGACCTCGACACCGCCCTTGCCGTCTCCCTCCTCTCGCTGGCCCTGGCCCTGGCCGCCCTGGTGGTGGCCAAGGTGGCGGCCCGGCGCTCCGCCGTCCTTGCCTGAGGGCCTCGAGGCGGCCATCCGCCTGCGGCGCGGCGCGCTCGACCTGGCGGCGGCCATTCGCGTGTCCCCGGGCGAGACGCTGGCCCTGGTGGGACCTTCCGGCGCGGGCAAGAGCACCTGCCTGGCCGTCCTCGCCGGGCTGCTCCCGCCGGACGAGGGCCGCGTGAGCGTGGACGGCGCGGTGTGGCTCGACACGCGCGCCGGCCTCGACCTCCCTCCCGAGCGGCGGCGGGCCGGCCTCCTCTTCCAGGACTACGCGCTCTTCCCCCACCTCACCGCGCGGGAGAACGTGGCCTACGGCCCGCGCGCGCGCGGCACGCCCGCGGAGACGGCGCGCGAGCGCGCCGGCGCGTGGCTCCGGCGCCTGGGGGTGGGGGCGGACGCGGACCGCCGCCCCGCCGCGCTCTCCGGCGGCCAGCGGCAGCGCGTGGCCCTGGCGCGCACCCTGGCCGCGGAGCCGCGCCTGCTCCTCCTCGACGAGCCCTTCGCCTCCCTCGACGTGCGCACGCGCTCCGTCGTGCGCGGCGAGCTGCGCGCGCTCCTGGAGGAGGCGCGCCTGCCCGTGGTGCTCGTGGCCCACGACCCCGTGGACGCCTTCGCCCTGGCCCATCGCGTGGCCGTGCTGGAGGAAGGGCGGGTGACGCAGGAGGGGACGCACGCCGAGCTGGCGGCGGCGCCCCGCACCCCTTTCGTGGCCGACCTGGCCGGCCTCAACGTCTACCCGGTGGTGGTGGACGCGGGCCACGGCCTCAAGGCCGCGCGCGCGGAGGGGCTGGAGCTGCACGTCCTCGCCGACGACGTGAGCGGCGCCGGCTTCGCCGCCTTCGCCCCCGCGGACGTGCTGCTCTCCGCGGCGCCCCTCACCGCCTCCGCCCGGAACTCGTGGGGGGGGCACGTGCGCGCGCTGCTGCCCCTCCCCGACCGCGTGCGCGTCACCGTGGAGGCAGGCGCCACCCTGACGGCGGAGGTCACGCGCGAGGCCGCCGCCACGCTGGCCCTGGCGCCCGGGCGGCCGGTCTGGGCCTCGGTGAAGGCGACGTCCATCCGCGTCTACGCCTGAGGCCGCGCCCGGCGCCGTCGGGCGCGCGGGTGCTGCGCGGGTCGGTAGAGTGCCGGGCCCGGCGCGCGCCGGGCCCGGCGCCGCGGACGATTCAGGGCGCCGCGGGCCCGCAGTCCAGCGCCGCCGTGTAGGCGTCGTGCTGCCCGGCGCGGAAGTCCTGCGACAGCACCTGCGTCACTTCCCCGGAGATGGTCTGGCCCAGCGACCAGTTCATCTCGCCGTAGTTGTCCGTCAGCATCCCGCGGTGGTTCTCGAACACGAACGCCGGCACGGTGGGGCCCGTCGGCTGGCCCGTCCGCGGGTCGTAGGGCGTCACCTCCAGCTGCCCCGAGATGAGCTGGGTGCGCAGGTAGCGTCCCGAGGGGTTGAGCTGGACGCGCACGGTGAAGTGCACGGGCCCCCGCACCCACACCCATTGCGTGCCGTCGTTGCAGAACGGCTTGGGGATGCCCTGGTTGAACGCGACGGCGAATTCCGTTCGCGTGTCGGACTGGGCGGGCACGAAGCTGGGCAGTACGTCGAGGACGGTCGCCTTGCCGTTGGACGGAATGGGGACCGTGAGGCTCACGGCGGGATCCGTGTCCTCGAGCGGCAGCTCCAGCAGGGCGCGCAGCGTGACGGGCAGGGCGTTGTGGATGTAGTACGGCATGGCGCGGTGGTACGGGGTGGGGCCGAAGACCTCGGTCGTGTACGGATCGGAGCCCAGGAGGCCGCTGCGCAACAGGTCGATCTTGACCAGCGTCTGCGGGAAGTTCCAGGCGATGACCTCGTGCTGGGTGGTCGCCGGCACCTGCAGGTCCAGGTGGGCGCCGCCCAGCGTGCGCGCGCCGTGGCGGAAGAGGCGCAGGTGGAAGCGCATCGCGTAGGCGCCGCACGCGAGCTGGATGGCGCCGCCTTCCCAGCCCGCGCCGGCGGTCCAGGTCGCCTGCTCGTCGCCCGCGGCCTCCGTCCAGGTGCAGTTGAAGGGAAAGGCGCTGGGGAGGCCGAAGGCGGTCCGGTCGCCGTCCACGGACATGAGGGCCGCGCGCACCTCGCGCGGGTCGGCGGCGCCCTCGAAGACCAGGTTGACGGGGTCCTCCTGCTCCGGCGAGGCCACGGGGAACCGGTGGGTGGTGAATGGATGGAGCGTCTCCGTGCCGGACGCGAGCTGGATCGTCACCGGATTGGCGGGCGCCGGCGCCTCGGCCGCTGGCGCCGACACCGGCGCCAGGGCCAGGAGAGCCGCGGTGGTGAGGAAGAGGGGTTTCATCGCAACCTCCATCGATCCGGCGGCGCCGGGCCGGCCCGCGGAGAGGCCCGCGTGCGGGCCATGCGGACGCCAGACTTTCGAGCCTGGCCACGAGACGGCGCCGACGGCAATGGATCAAACGGCCCAGGCGCGTGGTTTCGGACGGGCCCGGGCGCCGTCCCTCACTGCCGGAACAGCTGGTCGGCCAGGCTGGTGCCGTTGCCGCTGCGGCAGTCGATGGCATAGGGGGCGGCGGCCAGCGCGGCCGCGCCCGGGGCCCAGGAGATCTCCAGGCCCCAGAGGTCGGCCTGGCCGCCGTTGACGGCGGCATGGGGCACGGTGGCGAACTCGACCACCGGCCCCAGGGCGCCGATGCTGACCCCGTCCGGCGGCACGGCCTCGATGCGGAGCCCGTGGTTCGACAGGACGCTGCACTTCACGATGTCGGGATGGCGCACGTAGAGCCCGTGGACCACCTCGCTCGTGGCCGGGGGGGCGAGGACGAAGGTCCAGCCGGGGGCCGTCACCCCGGGCGTCGCCTCCACGCGGATGGACCGGCGGCGGGTCTCCTCTTGCGGATCCGCCACCTGGGCCGTGGACAGGGCATAGGTGCGGACGACGGCGCCTTGATTGCTCTGGACGGTCCAGCAGTGGCCCAGGACCACGTCTCCCCCGCCCGCCAGCCCGAACTCCACGCGCGCGCCCTCGTAGGAACCGGCCGGCGCTCCCACCAGCTTGAAGACGTCCTTGAAGCGCGCCAGGTCGAAGGGCCGCAGCAGGAAGAACTGGTCGGTGCCCAGGGTCACGCCACGATCGTCCCTCACCCCGAGGCGTCCGAGCACGCTGCCCGCGTTGCTGCCGTGGTCGAGGGTGGCGAAGGAGCAGTCCACGCTGCGCGAGGAGTTGAAGGGGCCGGGGCCCTGGGCGAGGCCCGCCGCCAGGTGGAGGTTCTCCGTGCTGTCCAGGGAGCCCACGGGAACGCCGTCCACCATGAAGGTCTGCACGGAGTAGCCGGCGGTGGCGCGCACGTCGACGCGCGCGCGGGCGGAGATCCGCGCCATCACGTTGCGGGAACGCACGGACACCACCAGCATGCCGAAGTCGGGAACCCCGGTCAGCGCGCAGCTGGAGGCGGGATCGATGTCGGCGACGCTCAGGGGGTTGACCACCAGCATGCCGCCGCTGCCCGCGAAGCACGTGCGCTTGCCGGCATGCGGGCCCGACCGGTCGCCCACGTAGAGCACCTGCAAGGCCACGGGGAACGACTCGTGGTTCTCGATGAACACGCGGCTGGAGAGCGTCGGGCCGTAGGCCACGAGGGGTACCACCACGCGGGCGGCAGCGTCGTCGGCGCTGGCGGCCACGGCGGGGGCGGTGCCGGCGGCCAGCATCGCGGCCACCAGCCAGGAAAGCGACGTGCGTCGAGTCATGACCATCCTCCAGCCCGGGACATGGGTCCCGGAAATCTCGTTCGACATCAGAAATGGACGGGGATCGGCTCCGACATGCCGGCCGCGCTCGAGCAGGTCACGGCCCAGCGGCCGGGAGTCTGGTTGCCGGGCCAGGGCAGCTGCGCGTGCGCGGCGGCGTCGTACGAGACCTCGATGAGCCAGCGCTGCGTCGTGCCCGGCGGATAGGCACCGCGCACGCGCGTGCTGAAGACCCCGGTGTCCTTCGCGCCGGGCCCCCCCGCCACCACCGCCCCCAGCGGGTCGCGCACCTGGATCTGCAGCCAGAACCTGCCGTCGAAGTGCAGGGGGTTGAGGGGAGCGGCCAGCGAGCAGCTCACGATGTCGTCCCAGCGCAGGTAGGTGCTCAGGGTGACGGTCTGGGGGGCCAGCCCCACCAGCGGGTCGCCCCAGATGAAGCCCACCTGGTAGGTGCCCGGCAGCAGGAGCTCGTCCGAGCGGACCGTGCGCAGGCGCGCGGCGTCCAGGGGTACGGGCGTCTGCGCCGGCGTGTAGTCGATGGTGAGGGTAGGGGCGTACTCGACCGCGCAGCCGGCCACCACCAGGGCGCGGTCGTTCGAGGCGATCTCCACCCGCAGGTTGCTGGCCGTGATCTTGGACCCGTTGAGGGGCGAGACGCGCACCATGCGGCGCGCGGGCAGGCCGATGCCCTGCGCGGGTGCGATCGGGCTCCCCTGACCGTCGGTGGCGGTGACGAGCATCGTCTTGGGCTCCCCCAGGGAGGCCAGGTAGCACACGGGCTGCTCCCACAGGGTGGACGACAGGCCGATGACCCTCAGGCCGCGCATCTGGCCGGGCGGCACGATGATGGGCTGGCTCGGGTCGAAGGCGCCCACGGGCTGGCCGGGCACCCCGAACGTCGTCCCCCGACTCGTGTCCACGCGGCTGGTGGCAAAGAAGTTGCCCTGCGTGTCGGCCAGGGACGTCATCTCCAGGTAGCCGAAGTTCTCGACGTCGGGCGTCCGGAGGTCGGGACAGAAGTCGTGCAGGGGCAGGGCCAGGCTGGCGAAGGGATCCACCATCCGGCGGGGGCAGCTGCGCGGCCCCACCTTGGAGGCGGCCAGCGGCGTGCCCTCCGCTCCCACGTAGATCCCCGATACCAGCACGGGCTCCGGCCCCGGGTTGGTGAGGATGACCATCGATTCCCGCGACGGACCGTGCAGTACGAGCGGGATGACCACGGTCCGACCGGCGCCGTCCACGCCGCTGGCCCGCACCGCGCCCGCGCCGAGCAGCGCCCGCAGGGACGAGGGGGCCGCGGCGGCGAGGAGGCAACCCGCGAGCG
>DATBIO010000056.1:0-12048 GCA_036556965.1 Vicinamibacteria bacterium | reverse complement strand
GGCGGTTCCATGGCTACTTCAGCCACAACACGTTCGCCGCCCGCTCCAGCTCCGTGAACGCCGCGCGCACGACGGTGTCGCCCGCCACCGACCAGTACGACGTGCCCTCGCGCGCCGGGGGCGGCGATGCACAGTGGGTGCGCCGGGGAGCCCGCCACGAGCTCACGGTGGGCATCGACGGCCAGTGGGTACGCGGGGAGACCAACGAGGACTCGCGCTTCGTGGACGGCGCGTTCACGCGGCGGCGCCACACCGGCGGCGAGCAGGTGCTGGGCGGCCTGTGGGTGCAGGACATCGTCCAGCTCGCGCCGCGGTGGCGGCTCCTCGGCGCCGCCCGCCTGGACTCCTGGCACAGCCGGGACGGGTTCCGCCAGGAGGAGGACCTCGCGCGGGGGATCGCCCTCGAGCCCGTCGCCTTCGAGGCGCACTCGGTGACGGTGGGCAGCCCGAGCCTCGGCGTCGTGTTCCGCCCCGGAAGCGCGTGGACGCTGCGGGCCTCTGCGTACGCAGGATTTCGCGCGCCCACCATCAACGAGCTCTATCGTCCCGTGCGTGTCGCCGGCGACAACATCACCGAGGCGAACCCCTCGCTGGAGCCCGAGCGCGTCCGCGGCGCCGAGCTCGGCGTCGTGCTCTCCCCCGGGCGCGCCTTCCACGCCGAGACCACGTTCTTCTGGACAGAGCTCGAGCGGGCCGTCTTCAGCGTGACGATCGGGCGGGCGGACGGCGGGCCGGCCACCATTCCCCCGTGCGGCTTCCTGCCCGCGGGGGGCTCCTGCCGTCAGCGCCAGAACGTCGGCGTCCTGCGCTCGCTGGGCGTCGAGCTCACCCTCCAGAGCCGCGTCACGTCCTGGCTCAGCGCCCACGGCGAGCTCATGCTCCTCGACTCCGAGGTGACCAGCGCACCGCAGTTCCCCCAGCTCGTGGGCAAGCAGGGCCGGATGGCCCCGGAAGCGATGGCGGGCGTGGGGGCGCGGCTGACCGGGCCGAAGGGACTGTCCTTCGCCGTGGACGCGCGCTGGGTCGGACCGCGCTACGACGACGACCTGAACGTCCTGCGCATCGGCTCCCTGGTGACGCTCAACGCCGCTCTCGAGCGCGACCTGCGCACGGGCCTGACCCTCTTCCTCTCGGGAGAGAACCTGCTCGACCGCGAGAACCCGATCGGGCGCAACGGAGCCCTGGAGGAGATCGGCGTGCCGTTCCTCGTTCGCCTGGGCGCGCGCTGGCGGCTGGGCTCGAAGTAGGGCCCGGGGTTGGACCTCGTCATCGGACGCTCGCGGCGGAGCCCCTTCTACCGGCGCCCGTGGCTTCGTCGCGCGTACTGGAGCTTCCAGAGCCGGTTCTGGGACGACCGCCTGCGTCCCGGGGTCCTCGAGGAGCGGGTGCGCCTGCTCGAGGGCTGGTTCGCCGGTCACGGCCGACCAGGCGGGGGGCGGATCCTCGACGTCGGCTGCGGCACCGCGGCCCATGCCTCCCTGCTCGCCGAGGCCGGCTACGCCGTGGTCGGGATCGACTTCGCCTGGGCCATGCTGGAGAGGGCGCGGGCCAACACGAGGAACGCCCGCGCCGTGGCCTTCGCGCGGGCGGACATCAACGATGGGTTGCCCATCGCCGGCGGCTCCTTCGACGGCAGCCTCTGCCTGTCCGTACTGCACTGGGTCGGCGACGCGCCCCGCTTCCTGGCCGAAGTCCACCGCGTCCTGCGCCCGGGCGGGCTGGTGGCCCTGGGCATGGTCCGGTGCGGAGCCGACCAGGGCACTCCGCCGAGCGTCACCCGCTTCGTCTTCGGGATGCTGAAGCTCTTGCCTGGCTGGCGGGACCGCAGCCAGACCTGCACCACCGGCGAGCTGGTCTCGACCCTCGAAGGCGCGGGCCTCGACGTCCTCGAGGAGCGCGTGGTGTCCGCCCAGCTCTGGCTCCTCGCGCGGAAGCGTATCGGGGCGCCGGCACCGGGCACGCCTAGCGGGCGGCCAGCGTGACGGGCCGCTCCAGGAAGCGGGCGTAGCGCTCGGCCTCCGCGCGCAGCGCGCGGAGCTCGGCGGCGCCCAGCCCCCGGTACGGCCGCACCTCGACGGCGGCCGCGCGCGCGCCGATGGTCCGCCGCCAGCTTCCGGCCAGGTGGCCGTCGATCATGAGCTGGTGCGGGAACTCCCGGGCGGGCCCCAGGCGGAGTTGCGACGCGGCCGTGGTCCACGCCCGGTCCTTGTAGGCGACGAAGTACTCGTCGTAGTTGGACAGCAGGTAGACGGCGGGCGAGCGCGTCCGCCGCGTCCCGCCCGCCGGTGCCATCCAGCAGGTGAGACCGTCCACGGCGGCGGAGACGAGCGCGGGACGGGCCAGGGCCACGGCGGCGCGCGCGTCGGCCGCCGTCAACCCCGACCACCACCCGAAGTCCCGAACCGTGGCCGGGCCGTGGCCGGCGAAGTAGCGGGCGGCCAGCAGGGCCAGCGCTTCCTCGCGCGAGACGGCCCGGGTGGGGGGGACGCGCTCCTCCAGGAGCGCGTACGTGAACTGCTTGCCGCGGAGCGCGCCGCTGCACACGAGGGCGTCCAGCTCGGCGTGGGCCATCACGTGGGCCAGGCGCTGGCCGGTGGCGCGTATGCCGGCCCGGGCCAGGGCGCCGGAGAGCTCGGCACGCGTCCGGTGCTTGCCGCCTCGCAGGGCGCGCCCGATGGCGGCGCGGCTCCGGCGCCGGGCGTCCCCGTCCAGCTCCAGCTTCCGGTCGTAGGAGGCGAGCGCGGCGCGCACGCGCGGCGCGGTCAGGGCGAGCAGCCAGCGGATGTCGGCGGGGGACACGAAGTGCCAGGTGGGCCGCAGGACGTGGGTGCGCAGGATGCGGCCGGCGTCGTACGCCTCCTGCACGTCGGTGTCGCGCAGGCCGCGCGCGCGGCAGGCGAGGGCCCATTTCGCGCCGGGGTAGTCCTGGGCCTGGACCGCGCCCAGCCGGGCCACCACGTCCTCCGGCCGCCGCGCGCCGGCCGGGACCAGGCCCTGGTTGGCCAACCGCCGGCGGACCAGGTCGCCGACGGCCATCGTCCGGGTCGAGGCTGGGCCCGGTGGAGGCGGCGCACCCACCTAGCGCTCGACCTCGGCCTTCTCGCCGCCCTCCGGGCCGTAGAACATCACCCACACGAAGAAGTCGTCGCCGAAGCCCTCGAAGCGATGGGCCAGGCCCGCGGGGGCGAAGAGCACGTCGTGGGGGCCGAAGGGCATCCGCTCCTCGCCGCAGACGAAGGTGCCGCTCCCTTTGGCCACCACGTAGAGCTCGTCCCGGTCGTGCGGCTGCTGGGGATCGGCGCCGCGCGGCGCGTAGAGCTCGACCTCCAGCGTCCCGCGCGCGAAGGCCCGCCGGAACCTCTTTCCGTCCGGCGTGGGGATGCCGGCGGCGATCTCGTCCATCGTGACGCGCAGTCCAAGGTCGCTCATGGAGTCCCCCGTATACTGGCCCCCTGCCCCCGTCCATTCTCTCTCCGCCCGGGCCGGCCGAGCGGCGCCGGCTCCTGGCCGGGCTGGCCGAGCCGCCGGAGGCGGCGGCGCGGTTCCTGCTGGGCAAGGTGCTCGTGCGCCGGCGCCGCGGGACGCCGCTGGCCGCGCGCATCGTGGAGACGGAGGCCTACCTGGGCGAGGGCGATCCCGCCGCCCATTCCTACCGCGGCCAGACCCCCCGCAACGCGCCCCTCTTCGCGCGGCCGGGGACCCTCTACGTCTACTTCATCTACGGCATGCACCACTGCCTGAACATCGCCGTGATGCCCGAGGGCACCCCGGGCTGCGTCCTCATCCGCGCGGTGGAGCCCCTTCCCGGCGTCCCCCTCGGGGCGCGGGACGGCGCCGGCCCGGGCCGCCTCTGCCGCGCCCTGGCCCTCGACCGGCGCCACAGCGGCCGCTGGCTCTTCTCTCCGGACAGCCCGCTGGCCCTGCGCGAGGGGCCGCCCCCGCGGCGGGTCCGCGTGTCGCCCCGCATCGGCATCCGCCACGCCGCCGACCAGCCCCTGCGCTTCTTCGACCCGGCCAGCCCCGCCCTGTCGCGGTAGACTTCCCCTCCGGCCCTCGACACGGAGACCATCCATGAAGCGCGATCCCTTCGGCTCCGCCGCCCGCCTGCAGACACCGGCGGGAGCGCTCACCATCCACCGGCTGGACGCCCTGGAGCGGGAAGGCGTGGCCCGCGGCCTGTCGCGCCTGCCCTTCTCCGTCAAGGTCCTGCTGGAGAGCGTGCTGCGCAGCGTGGACGGCGAGCTGGTCGGGGAAGAGGACGTGCGCCGCCTCGGCGCCTGGAGCAAGGACCGGACGCCCGCGGGGGACGTGCCCTTCATGCCTGCCCGCGTCATCCTCCAGGACTTCACGGGCGTGCCCGCGGTGGTGGACCTCGCCTCCATGCGCGCGGCGGTGAAGCGCCTGGGGGCCGACCCGCGCCGGATCAACCCCCTGGTGCCGGTGGACCTGGTGGTGGACCACTCGGTGCAGGTCGACGTCTACGCCTCCTCCGACGCGCTGCAAAGGAACGCCGACCTGGAGTTCTCGCGCAACCGCGAGCGCTACGAGTTCCTGCGCTGGGGCCAGAAGGCCTTCGCGAACTTCCGGGTGGTCCCCCCCGCCACGGGCATCGTGCACCAGGTCAACCTCGAGTTCCTGGCCAAGGGCGTCCTCACGCGCACGGTAGGGGGGGAGACGCTGGCCTTCCCCGACACCCTGGTGGGCACCGACTCCCACACCACCATGATCAACGGCCTGGGCGTGCTGGGCTGGGGAGTGGGAGGGATCGAGGCGGAGGCGGCCATGCTCGGCCAGCCCCTCTACATGCTGGCCCCCGACGTGGTGGGCTTCCGCCTGGGGGGGAGGCTCCGCGAGGGGGTGACGGCCACCGACCTCGTGCTCACCGTGACCCAGATGCTGCGCAAGCACGGGGTGGTGGAGAAGTTCGTGGAGTTCTTCGGTCCCGGCCTGGGCCAGATGACGCTGGCCGACCGCGCCACCATCGCCAACATGTCGCCGGAGTACGGGGCCACCTGCGGCTTCTTCCCCGTGGACGAGGAGACCCTGCGCTACCTGCGGCGCACGGGGCGGACGGCCGCGGAGGTGGATCTCGTCGAGCGCTACACGAAGGAGCAGGGCCTGTTCCGCACGGACCAGACGCCCGAGCCCGAGTTCACCTCCACCCTGGAGCTGGACCTGGCCACGGTGGAGCCCAGCCTGGCCGGGCCCAAGCGGCCGCAGGACCGCGTGCCCCTCGACCAGATGAAGACCGCCTTCGCCCACGCGCTGGGCGCCCCCGTGAAGGACCGGGGCTTCGGCCTGGCCGCGGCCGACCTCGGGCGCACGGCGCGCGTGGAGATGCGCGGAGAGACGTCGGAGATCGGGCACGGGGCGGTGGTCATCGCCGCCATCACCAGCTGCACCAACACCTCCAACCCGTCGGTGATGCTGGGAGCTGGCCTCCTCGCCCGCAAGGCGCGCGCGCGCGGCCTGCGCGTGCCCGCCCACGTGAAGACCAGCCTGGCCCCCGGCTCCAAGGTCGTCACCGAGTACCTGGACAAGGCGGGGCTGACCGCGGACCTCGAGGCGCTGGGCTTCCACACCGTGGGCTACGGCTGCACCACCTGCATCGGCAACAGCGGCCCCCTGCCCGAGCCCGTGAGCAAGGCGGTGCACGAAGGCAAGCTGGTGGCCTCCTCCGTGCTCTCCGGGACCCGGAACTTCGAGGGGCGCATCAACCCCGACGTCAAGGCCAACTACCTGGCCTCCCCGCCCCTGGTGGTGGCCTACGCCCTGGCCGGCTCCACCGCCCGCGATCTCGCGACGGAGCCGCTGGGAAAGGGCACGGACGGACGGCCCGTCTACCTGCGCGAGATCTGGCCCAGCCAGGCGGAGATCGCGGCCCTCGAGCAGTCCATCGGGGCGGAGATGTTCCGCCAGAGCTACGGCAACGTGTTCGACGGCAACCCCACCTGGAACGCGGTCAAGGTCCCGGAGGGAGACCTGTTCGCGTTCCGCGAGGAGAGCACCTACATCCAGGACCCGCCCTTCTTCCAGGACCTCACCCGGGAGCCGGCGCCCCTGCGCGACGTCGAGGGCGCGCGCATCCTCGCCCTCCTCGGCGACAGCGTGACCACGGACCACATCTCGCCCGCGGGCGACATCGCGGAGAAGAGCCCGGCCGGGCGGTACCTGCTGGAGAAGGGCGTGGCCCGCCGCGACTTCAACTCCTACGGCTCGCGGCGCGGGAACGACCGCGTGATGGTGCGGGGGACGTTCGCCAACATCCGGCTCAAGAACCTGATGGTCCCGGGCGTGGAGGGCGGCGTGACCGCGCACCAGCCCTCGGGCGAGCGCATGGACATCTACGACGCCGCCCTGCGCTACCGGCAGGAGGGGGTGCCCCTGGTGGTGGTGGCGGGCAAGGAGTACGGCAGCGGCTCCAGCCGCGACTGGGCGGCCAAGGGCACCCTGCTCCTGGGGGTGAAGGCGGTCATCGCCGAGAGCTACGAGCGCATCCACCGCAGCAACCTGGTGGGCATGGGCGTGCTGCCCCTGCAGTTCAAGCCCGGGCAGAGCGCGGAGAGCGTCGGCCTCACCGGGCGGGAGACCCTCACCGTCCGCGGCCTGGCCGGGACGCTCGCCCCGCGCCAGGAGCTGACGGTGGAGGTGGCGCGCGACGGGGGCACGTGGTCGTCCTTCGCCGCGGTGGCGCGCCTCGACAGCGCGGTGGACGTCAACTACTACCGCAACGGCGGCATCCTCCACACCGTCCTGCGCAAGATGCTCCACGACTGAGCGCGTGGCCCGCCTCACCTTCTTCGGCGCCGCGCGCACCGTCACCGGCTCCTGCACCCTGCTCGAGAGCGGCACCCTTCGCCTGCTCGTGGACTGCGGCATGTTCCAGGGCGAGCGCGCGCTGCGCGAGCACAACTGGACGGCCCCCGTGCCCGAGCCCGCCGCCCTGCCCTGGCTCGTCCTCACCCATACCCACATCGACCACATCGGGCGCGTGCCGCGGCTGGTCAAGCTGGGCTTCCGCGGCCGCGTCTTCTGCACGCCGGCCACGCGCGAGCTGGCGGAGGTGCTGCTCAAGGACGCCGCCCACCTGCAGGAGGAGGACGCGGCCTACCTCAACCGCAAGGGCCTCACCCGCCACCACCCCGCGCTGCCCCTCTTCGAGGCCGCCGACGTGGAGGAGGCGCTGAAGCTGTTCGAGACGGTGCCCCTGCACGAGCGGCGGACGCTGGAGGACGGCCTGACCTTCACCTACCGGGACGCCGGGCACCTGCTGGGCGCGGCCTCCGTGCTGGTGGAGGCGGATGGGATCCGCCTCCTCTTCAGCGGCGACGTGGGGCGCTACGCCACCGTGCTCGCCCACGACCCCGAGCCCTGTCCGGACGCCGACTACCTGGTGGTGGAGAGCACCTACGGGAACCGCACGCACCCCGCGGTGCCCGTGCTCGGGCAGCTGGAGGCCGTGCTGCGGCGGACCTTCGCGCGCGGGGGCGTGCTGCTGGTGCCCGCCTTCGCCGTGGGCCGCGCGCAGCAGATGATCGTGCTCATGCACCGGCTGGTGGAGGAGGGCCGCGTGCGCCCCTTCCCCATCCACCTCGACAGCCCCATGGCCATCGAGGCCACGCGCATCTACAGCCGCTTCCCCGAGGCCCACGGCGTGCGCCTGAACGGGCCCGGCGGGCGCAGCATCCTCTACAACAAGTGGGTGAGCGTGCACCCCAGCCGGAAGGAGTCGGAGGCGCTCAACGACGTCAAGGGGCCGGCGGTGATCATCTCCTCCAGCGGGATGCTGGCGGGCGGGCGGATCCTCCACCACTGCCGCGTGCGCCTGCCCCGGCCCGAGAACACGCTGCTCATCACCGGCTACCAGGGCGAGGGCACCCTGGGGCGCGCGCTGCTGGAGAGCGCGCCCACCGTGCGCATCCACAAGCAGGAGGTGCCGGTGCTGGCCGAGGTGGCCAACCTCAAGGGGCTGAGCGGCCACGCCGACCAGGGCGAGATCCTCCGCTGGCTCTCGAGCGTGCGCCATCCGCCGCGCGGCGTCTTCCTGAACCACGGTGAGGAGGAGGCGGCCACCGCCCTGGCCGCGCGCCTCGCGCGCGAGCGCGGCTTCCCCACCCGCGTGCCCGCGCGGGGAGAGACGGTGGAGCTCTCCTCGTGAGCCTGCGCGCGCTGATCTGCGACATCGACGGCGTGATCCTGCACGACGACAGCGCCCTTCCCGGCGCGGACGAGCTGGTGGCCCGTCTGGTGGGGGGCTCCCTTCCCTTCCTCTTCCTCACCAACTACCCCTCCCAGACCCCCGCCGACCTGCGCGACCGCTTCCACAACGCGGGCATCCGCGCCGACGTGCCCGAGAAGCACTTCTACACCTCGGCCATCGCCACCGCGGAGTTCCTGCACGACCAGGCGGGCGACCGGCGCAAGGCCTTCGTCATCGGGGAGGGGGCGCTGGTGCACGCCCTCTACCAGTCGGGCTTCGTGCTCAGCGAGACCGACGCCGACTTCGTGGTGCTGGGAGAGACGCGCGCCTACGGCTTCGACATGATCCAGCGCGCGGTCTCCCTCATCCGGCGAGGCGCCCGCTTCGTGGCCACCAACCCCGACGTCTCGGGACCCGAGGGCCGCCCGAGCTGCGGGGCCCTGGCCGCCCCCATCGAGCGCATCACCGGGCGCCAGCCGTTCTTCGTGGGCAAGCCCAACGCGCTGATGATGCGCGCCGCCCTGCGCTACATGCAGGCCCACTCGGAGGAGACCTGCATCATCGGCGACAACATGGACACCGACATCATCGCCGGCATCCAGTCCGGGCTGGAGACGGTGCTCGTGCTCTCCGGCGTGAGCCGGCGCGAGGACCTGCCCCGGTACGCCTACCGCCCGCACTTCGTGGTGGACAGCCTGGCCGAGCTCATCTCGTTGCTGGACAAGGCCCAGGCCGCCGCGGGGGCCTAGGCACTGGCCTCCGCGCGGATCCCGCGGCTTCGCCACGGCGCCGCCAGGGCCTAGAATGGAGGGCGGGTAACGCGGAGGTCGCCTTGAACCAAGCCGTGCGCGAGCTGACGACGGAGAACTGGGAGGCGCAGGTCCTGAAGGCCGAGGGTCCGGTGCTGGTGGACTTCTGGGCGGCCTGGTGCGGTCCCTGCCGGATGATCGCCCCCCTCATCGACGCCCTGGCCACGGAGTTCGAGGGCAAGGTGCTGGTGGGCAAGCTCAACGTGGACGAGCACCCCGAGCTGGCCGCCCGCTACAACGTGTTCTCCATCCCGACCCTGCTCCTCTTCCGCGGGGGCAAGGTGGCGGAGCAGCGCGTGGGGGTGCTCCCCGGCGAGGAGCTGCGCGCGCTGCTCGAGCAGCACGCCGCGGCACCCGCCCGCGCCTAGCGCCCTCGCCGCGCGCGGCTAGGGCATCGCGTCGATCCACACCTCGGCCACGCCCCACCGGTGGGCGCCCGGCCGCGCCAGCTCCAGGCGCAACGCGCGCGCACGCGCGGGGGCGGCCAGCACGAAGACCTGGCTGAGGGGCCGCGCGTGCTGCCCGGGCGGCCGGGGCCGGCCCGGCAGCGTGGCCCGCGCCGTCCAGGCGCCTCCGTCCTCGGAGACCAGGACGCTCAGGTTGCGGGCGGCATAGCGGTCGCCGTCGCCCAGGGCCAGCTCGACGCGGGCCACCGTGGCCGCCTCCGGGAGCACCACCTCCAGCCAGTCGCCCTCCCTCTGCGGCCGCGACGTGCGCCAGAGCGTGTCCAACCGCCCGTCGGAGAGCAGCGGCACGTCCGCCGCGTTGTCCGAGGCGCGGACGGCTCCCGCGGCCAGCGCCAGCCGTCGCCGGGGGGGCCGGTGGGGACCGGCCACGCCCCGGATCAGGATCTCGGGACCGCCGTAGGGGCCCGTGGCCACGAACCGCGCCAGGACGGGGAGCCGGGGCGGCGCCTGGTCCAGCGCGCGCGTGACGGCGAGGTCCATCTCGAGCACCTGCGGCCCGTCGGCAGCGGCGAGCGTCTCGCGACGCAGCACCTCCAGGCGTCCCTCGTCCAGGCCGATGCGCTCCACCGTGGTCAGCACGCGCGCACCCTCCGCGGCGTGGGACTCCACCCAGTCCAGGGCGCGGTCGCGGGTGCTCGGAGAGGCGATCTCGCGGACGTAGGCCCAGGAGGCGGCCAGGGGAACGGCGACCACCACCGCCCAACCCGCGGCCAGCGCCGCCGCCCGCGCGCGGGGCACGCGCGCGAGGGGCCGCGCCAGCCCCTGCGCGCCCACTGCGGCCAGCAGGATGGGGACGCCCAGGCTGGGGAGCAGCTGCCGCCAATAGAGCAACGGCTGGCTGGCCATCACCACGTGCGAGACGAGCGGGAAGAGGAGCAGCGGCAACCAGGTGGTGGGATGGGACCGGAGCACCAACACGAGGCCGAGGAGGGCGAGGGCGCAGGCGGGGAGGCCGAGCGCGCGCGGCCAGACGCGGGACCAGTCCCCCATGCCCGAGAGCCAGGAGTGGGACGTCTTCTCGGCCGCGTCGTAGTGATAGCCCAGCTGCGTCTCCATGCCCGCCGCGAACTCCGCCGGACGCAGGAAGGCGGCGGGGCTGCTGGCCACGCAGACCAGGGCGGCGGCGAGGACGGCCAGGGCGATGCCGCGCGCGCGCGGTCCCGGTGCCAGGAGGCGCGCGAGCAGGTAGGAGGGAGCCAGCAGCGCGCCCGTGTACTTGATGGAGGTGCCCAGGCCCAGGGCCAGGCCCGCCACCACGTCCGCGGAGGACCGGCGGCCGAGGCGCAGGATGGCCAGCAGCCCGAGGAGGCTCGCGCACTGCAGCACGACGTCCGCCCGCACCATGTGCGCGGTGTGCACGGCCAGGGGCGACACGGCCAGGAGCAGGGCCGCCATCAGGCCCACCACCCTGCCCGCCAGGGCCCGCCCCAGCCGGTACAGCAGCGCGCAGGCCAGCACGCCGCAGAGCGCCGTCACCCCGCGCGCCAGGAGGTAGGGCGACACCGAGGGCGCGAGGCGGCGGCCGAGGGCCAGCACCGGGCGCAGCAGGTGGAAGAGGAGGCCGGGATATCCGTAGAAGCGGTGGTCGAGGTCGCCCTCCTCGATCATGCGCTCGACGTTGGCCACGAACAGCAGCTCGTCCCGCTGCGGGTGGTGGCGCAGGTCCCAGGCCAGGCCCGTGAAGCGGAGCGCCGCCGCCAGCACGAGCACGACGAGGAGGGCGGCGGCCCAGGCGCCGCCGCGGCCGTCCGGGGGCGCGGACGCGGCCTCCGCGGACGGCGGCGGGGCCGCCGCGGCGATCACCGTCGAGGGCACGGGGGTGGCCGCGTGACGCGACGCCTAGCGGGCCGACACCTCCGGGAAGACGGCGAGCAGGGACTCGTACGCCTCCTGGCTGAAGGTGGCCCAGGCCGGGCGCGCGGCGCCCCGGGCCTGGGCGCGGGCGGCGGCGGCGACGCCCATGAAGGGCGCGAGATCCACGCGCGGAATCGAGCCGCTGTCGCCGTTCAGGAGGTCGATCCACTCGTTGGCGGTGATGGCGTAGCCCAGGTCCGTGGGGTGGACGCCGTCGTAGCTGAAGAAGCCCCCCACCAGGAAATCGGTGTTCACCTCCACCCCGCCCACCAGCCGCCCCTCCGTGGCCAGCTCGTTGAGCAGCCGGTTCACGTCGAGCACCGGGATGCCGGCGGCCTGGCAGATGTCGGCGATGGAGCGGTTGTTGACGGCGACGTGGTCGCGGATGGAGGCGATCTCCGCGGGGTCGAGGATCACCTGGTCGGGCAGGCAGTTCTGGCAGGTGCCGCCCACCTGCGTGGCGCGGCCGCCCAGCTCCACGGGGATCCCGATGCCGTTGGCGAGCAGGGAGCTGGCGGCCAGGGTCACGAAGGAGCCGGAAGGCAGCGGGCCGGTGGGGCCCAGCAGCGGCACCGGCTGTCCCCCCACCAGCACGGGCAGGCTCGTGGCCGGGTTCACCACCACGGGCGGGATGGTGGTGGCGAAGGGGATCACGGACACGTCGGGCAGGTTGGCGGCCACGATGGTGGCCCCCGTGGTGCGCAGCGTGTTCACGATC
>DATBIO010000055.1:0-6911 GCA_036556965.1 Vicinamibacteria bacterium | reverse complement strand
GCCCCCGGTCCTGGACTGCACCCAGGCGCTGCAGGGGACGCAGAGCGAGTTCCAGTGTGACGTGACGAACGCCGTGGACGGGCTCTACAAGTACGACCTGAGGGTGACGCTCGGAGGCACCACGAACACCTACGACCCCGTGATCGAGATCGGGGACTGGAAGCCCTGACGGAGGACGTCGCGCGCCCACTCCGAGACGGCGCGCGCCTGGGTCACGCCGGCCACGGCGAGGAGGTCGTTGTGGCCGGCGCCGCGCAGCACCACCATGCGCTTGGGCTCCGGCGCCGCCGCGAAGAGCGCCTGCCCGTGGGCCAGGGGCACCAGGTCGTCGCGGTCGCCGTGGAGCACGAGGAGCGGGCAGCGCAGGGCGCCGATGCGGCGCAGGCTGGGAAAGGCGTCCACCACCACGAAGGGCGGCACCATGGGGTAGTGGCGCCGGGCCATGGCCTTCACGTCCGTGAAGGTCGAGCGCAGCACCAGGCCCGCGGGCGGTGACTCGAGGGCCAGGGCCAGGGCCACCGCTCCCCCCAGGGACTCGCCGAAGAAGAGGACGCGCGCGCGGTCGGCCTCCGGCCGCGCGACGAGGGCCCGCAGGGCGGCACGCGCGTCGCGGTACGTGCCCTCTTCCGTGGGCCGGCCCGTGCTCCGGCCGTAGCCGCGGTAGTCGAAGAGCAGGACGTCGAAGCCCTCCGCGGCCAGGAGCTGGGCGTCGGCCACGCGGTGGCTGATGTTCCCCGCGTTGCCGTGGAAGAAGAGGACGTGCCCGGCCGCGGGGCGGCGCGCCACGGGGATCCACCAGCCGTGCAGGCGCTCGCCGTCCTCGGTGGGGATGGAGAGCTCCTCGAAGCGCAGGCCGCCGTCGCCCGGCGTGCCTTCCAGCTCGCGCAACGGGTAGAAGAGGAGCGCGTTCAGGAGGCGGTGGCGGAAGAAGTAGGCGGCGAGGACGACGAGGGCGAGGAGAAGGGCGATGCGCAGCAGGGAGGCGATCATCGTGTCCTTGGACCCCGGGCGCGCGGCCGGGGGCCCGGAACGGCATCATAATCGCGCGATGTCGAGGCCGCGGGCCCTCGTCCTGCTGTCGCTCCTCCTGGCCCCGGGCTCCCTGGAAGCGGCGGAGCCGATCCGTCTGGGCGGGCTGCGCCTCGTGCTCGGGGGCGAGATGAGCGGCTCCGCCGCCGAGACCGACCGCGGCTTCTTCAACGACAGCGGGTACGAGCGCAACCCCCTCCGCCTCTTCCGGCTCAGCCTGACGGCGGAGGTGCGCGCGGGGGACCACGTGGCCGCCCTCACCGAGGTGCGCAGCGAGAACCTGAACACCCCGCGCGCCTATGCCCTCTACCTCCGGGTGCGCCCGTGGGCGGATGAGGAGCTGGACATCCAGGCCGGCCTCATCCCCCCCGTCTTCGGGTCCTACGGGCGCCGCCGCTACGGCGCCGACAACCCGCTGATCGGGGAGCCGCTGGCCTACCAGTACCTGACCACGCTGCGCGCCGACGCCTTCCCCGCCTCCGAGGACGAGCTGCTCTACTGGCGCGGCCGGGGCTGGCTCGTGGACTACCCCATCGGCGCGACGGCCCCCGCTCCCGGCCTGCCCCTCGTGAGCTCGGTGGAGTGGGACGCCGGGGTGCAGGTGCGCTGGGCGGGCGAGCGCTTCGAGGCGGCGGCCGCCCTCACCCAGGGCACGCTCTCCCGGCCGCGCGTGGAGGACGACAACGAGGGCAAGCAGTTCTCCACGCGGGTGGCCGTGCGCCCGCTGGTCGGCCTGGTCGTCGGCGCCTCCGCCGCCACCGGCGACTACGTCGCCGACCAGGCGGTGGACGCCCTGGCCCCGCCCGTGGAGGGCCGGCAGCGCGCGCTGGGCCTGGACGTCGAGTACTCCGCCGGCTACGCCCTGGTGCGGGCGGAGGCGGTGTGGAGCCGCTGGGACGCGCCGACGCTGCGCGACGACCTCGAGGCCGACGGCTACATGGTGGAGGCGCGCTACAAGCTCCTGCCCGGCTTCTACGTGGCCGCCCGCTTCGACCACGTGGGCTTCGGCGACATCGCCGGCTCGCAGGGCCGGGCGGCCTGGGACGCCCCCACCACGCGCTTCGAGGGGGGGATCGGCTTCTCCCTGCGCCGCAACCTGCTCCTGAAGGCGTCCTGGCAGCGCAACGAGCGCGCGGACGGCTTCCGCCGACAGGACTTCGTGGCCGGGCAGGTGCTGTGGTGGTACTGAGGGGCGCGGGCGCCCTCCTCCTGGCCCTGCTGGTCTCGGCGCCCTCCGCGCGCGCGGCCCTGGGGTCCATCCGCGGCCGGGTGCAGGTCGTGCGCGAGCCGTCCGCCGCCGCGCCCCGTCCCTCCGTGGCCGCCCTCGGCGCGCCCCGCGCGCCCGACGCGCAGGACCGCCGGCGCTCCGTGGTGTACCTGGAGGTGGCGCCCCAGCGCGCCTTCGAGGACGACAACCCCGCCCGCGCCAGCCTCGACCAGCGCAACGAGTCGTTCGTGCCCTACGTGCTGGCGGTGCGGGCGGGCACCACGGTGGACTTCCCCAACAGCGACCGCACCTACCACAACGTCTTCTCGCTCTCCAAGGCCAAACGCTTCGACCTCGGCCGCTACGGCCGCGGCCGCTCCAAGTCGGTGCGGTTCGACCAGCCCGGGGTGGTGCGCGTCTTCTGCGACATCCACTCCCACATGAGCGCCTTCGTGCTCGTCTTCGCGCACCGCTACTTCGCCACCACCGACCCCGAGGGCCGCTACCGCATCGACGGCGTTCCCCCCGGCACCTACACCGTGGTGGCCTGGAACGACGGCCAGGAGCGCGAGACGCGCAGCGTGCGCGTCGGCGACGGCGAGGCGGTGGAGCTGGACTTCTCGGTGCGCTGAGCGTGGCCCTCGTCTCCTCCCTGCGCACCCGCGTCTTCCTGGCCAGCGCCCTGGTGGCGGTGCTCTCCCTCGCCTTCGCCCTCCAGTTCGTGACCGGCCGCGTGGCGGCGCAGGCGGAAGCGGAGCTGCGCCGCGGGCTGGTGGAGTCGGCGGAGCGCGTGGCCCAGGACCACGCGGCGCGGCTGGAGCAGCTCCGCCTGGTGGCCCAGCTCGTGGCCGACCTCCCCAAGCTGAAGGCGGCGGTGGAGACCTCGGACCCGCCCACGGTGGAGCCGGTGGCCGCCGACTACCTGGGGCGCGTGGGCGCCGACGGCCTGGTGGTCACCGACGCCGCCGGCCGCAGCCTGGCCGCGGTGGGGTCGGCCCCCGTGGCCCCGGCGCGCGACGCTCCCCCGGTGGCCTTCAAGGACGAGGGGCGCGCCGTCCTGGAGGTGGTGACGGTGCCCATCAGCATCGGGCTCGACCCGCCCGAGGTGCTGGGCTGGCTGAGCCTCACCGAGCGCCTGGACCAGGCGGCGGCGGTGCGGCTGCGCGCGCAGACGGGGAGCGAGCTGGCCTTCGCCCTCGGCGGCCGCGTGGTCACCTCCACCCTGTCTCCGCACGACGCCCTGGCCCCCGCCCTGCAAGGGGACGACGTGGTGCGGGTGGTGGTGGCCGACAACGAGTACGTGGCCGTGCGGCGCCGGCTCGGGGAGGGGTCGCTCAGCGCCCTGATCCTGCGCTCGCGCAGCGAGCGGCTGGCCTTCCTGCGCACGTTCCGCACCGCGCTGCTGGTGGCGGGGGCGGTGGCCGTGCTCATGGCCATCCTGCTGAGCTACGCGGTGGCGCGCACGGTGACGGGGCCCCTCACCGACCTCACCACCGCCATGCGGGCGGTGACGGCCACCGGGGACCTGAGCCACCGCATCCCGCCGGGGGGGCCGTGGGAGGACGAGGACGCGCGCCTGCTCGCCTCCAGCTTCAACTCCCTCACCGAGTCGCTGGCGCGCTTCCAGCGCGAGGCGGCCCTGCGCGAGCGCCTGTCCGCGCTGGGCCGCCTCTCCACCGTGGTGGCGCACGAGGTGCGCAACCCCCTGATGATCATCAAGGCCGCCCTGCGCTCGCTGCGCCGCGACGGTGCCACCGGCGAGGAGGCGCGGGAGGCGGCGGGCGACATCGGCCACGAGGTGGACCGCCTCGAGCGGATCGTGCGCGACGTGCTCGACTTCGCGCGCCCCGTGCAGCCGGAATGGGCGCGCTGCGACCTGGGCGCCCTCTGCCGGGAGGCGGCGGAGGCGGCCCTGGCCGGCGACGGCCCCGTGGAGGCGCGCCTGGCCCTGGACGACGCGCCCCGGGACATGGTCACGGACGGCGAGCGGCTGCGCACGGCGCTCGTGAACATCCTGGCCAACGCGCGCGAGGCCGTCAGGTCGCGCGAGGGGACGCCGCCCTCCCCCGCCCTCCAGCTCCGCGCGCGCCGCCTGGACGGCGGGCGCGTGGCCATCCAGGTCGAGGACCGGGGGATCGGCATACCGCCGGAGGCCCTGCCCCACGTCTTCGAGCCGTACTTCTCCACCCGCCGCGCGGGCAGCGGCCTCGGCCTGGCCATCGCCAAGAACATCGTGGAGTCGCTGGGGGGCACCATCGGCGTGGAGAGCCGGGCGGCGGAGGGGACGTCGGTGACCATCGAGCTGCCGCTGGAGCCCGCTCCCGCGAGGTTGGAGGCGTGAGGGCGCCGGCCCCCCGCCTCCCGCGCGCGCCCTCTCTGCGGTAAAAAGGGGCCGTTCATGCGCGGCGCCATCCTGCTCGCCGACGACGAGGAGAAGATCCTGCGCGCCCTGGGCCGTGCCCTGCGCGAGGACGGCCACGAGGTGGTGGCCACCACCAGCGCGCGCGAGGCGCAGCGCCTCCTGGGGGAGCGCGCCTTCGACCTGTTCGTGGTGGACAACCTGATGCCCGAGCGCACGGGCCTGGAGCTGATCCGCGACCTCTCCGCCCTGGGCGAGAACGAGCGCCCCCAGGTGGTGATGATGACCGCCCACGCCACGGTGGAGAGCGCCATCGAGGCCATGAAGCTGGGCGCCTTCGACTACCTCCAGAAGCCGTTCGAGGTGGACGAGCTCCTGGTGGTGGCGCGGCGCGCGCTGGAGCACCAGCGCCTGCGCACCCAGCACCGCTACCTCCTGGCCGAGCGCGAGGAGGACTTCGCCCACTACGGCATCGTGGGCAAGAGCCGCGCCGTGCAGGAGCTGGCCCGCGCCCTGACCCTGGTGGCGCAGAGCAAGAGCACCGTGCTCATCACGGGGGAGACGGGCACGGGCAAGGAGCTGGCCGCGCGCGCCATCCACCACCAGAGCGCGCAGCGCGACATGCCGCTGGTCAAGGTCAACTGCGCGGCCCTGCCCGAGTCGCTGCTGGAGTCCGAGCTGTTCGGGCACGTGAAGGGCGCCTTCACCGGCGCCACCTCGAACAAGAAGGGACGCTTCGCCCTGGCCGACGGCGGCACGCTCTTCCTGGACGAGATCGGCACCTTGAGCCCCGGCGTGCAGAGCAAGCTCCTGCGCGTGCTGCAGGAGCGGGAGTTCGAGCCCCTGGGCTCGGAGCGCACCCAGCGCGTGGACCTGCGCGTCATCGCCGCCACCAACCGCGACCTGCGCGCGCTGGTGGTGGAGGGGTCCTTCCGCGAGGATCTCTTCTACCGGCTCAGCGTCATCCCCATCGCCCTGCCCCCGCTGCGCGAGCGGCGCGAGGACGTCCCCCTCCTCGCCCACCACTTCGTGCGCAAGCACGCCCCGCGCACCGGGCGCCTGGTGGAAGGCCTCTCCGACGAGGCCCTGCGCGCGCTCAGCGACTACGACTGGCCGGGCAACGTGCGCGAGCTGGAGAACACCATCGAGCGGGCGGTGGTGCTCTCCCCGGGGCCGATCATCGGCGCCCGCGAGCTGTCGCTGCTCGGTCCGCTCGCCCCCTCCAGCGGCGGCCTGCCCTCGGTGAAGCTGCACCAAAACGTTGAATGGGCGGAGACGGAGAGCGTGCGCCGGGCCCTGCAGAAGACGGGCGGGGTGAAGAAGGACGCGGCCGCCCTCCTCGGCATCAGCCAACGCGCGCTCAGCTACTACCTCTCGAAGTACGACCTGAACTGACGCGCCGGGCGTTTCCGTCGCCGTAACCGCTTTCGCGGGCCGTAACCCCGCGCCCGGCCCGCCGTCCGCAAGTCGCTGACCCGCGGGGGTCGCCTCGACGGCACGCACGTTGCCACTTGAGCAGGACGGTGGCTGCTCCTGCGTCCGACATACGCCCGCGAGGTCGCGCCCTGCCCCCGACATTCCGGCACCCGAGAAAGCGCCTCCTGGCCATCGCTCCGCCGTCCGGACACCTCGCCCGTGGACCCTTCCGCCTCGCCGCCGTCGCCCGGTGGCCGGGCGTCCTCCTCGTGGCGTCGCTGGCGCAGCCCGCGCCCGCGATCGGACAGGAGCCGCCACCCGCCTCCGCCCCGCGCGCCTTCGAAGTCACCGCCTCCCGCTACCAGTACGAGCCCGGCGTGCTGGAGGTGGACGAGGGCGACCGCGTGGTGGTCACCCTGCGCTCCGCCGACGTCGAGCACGGCTTCGGCATCAAGGCCTTCGGGGTCAGGGTCAAGGTCCCGGAGGGCGGCGCCCCCGTGGTGGCGGAGTTCGTGGCCGCGCGCGCCGGCCGCTTCCCCATCGTCTGCACCGAGTTCTGCGGCGAAGGCCACCCCGGCATGAGGGGCGAGCTGCGCGTGCGGGCCCGGAGCGGGGGGGCCGTCCCCGCCGCGGAAGCGGACGGGCCGCGGAGCCCCGACCCCGCGGAGCCCGACTTCGCGGTGGTGAACCTCCCCACCGCGCTGGGCGTGCCCGCGGGCGGCTTCGTGTTCCGCGTGCTCCACCGCTTCTCGCGGCCGCTGGGCCGCGGCGACTTCGGGGACCTGGCCGCCGACCTCTTCGGCTTCGATGCGGGCGGGGACGTGGGGCTCGAGCTCCGCTACGGGCTGCCCGCGCGCGTGCAGGCCGGCGTCTACCGGACGAGCGCGGACCGCACCATCG
>DATBIO010000054.1:0-5279 GCA_036556965.1 Vicinamibacteria bacterium | reverse complement strand
GCCTTGGTGGCGTGCATGGCGTCCTCCACGCGCGCCTTCTTCTCCTTCATCTCCGTCTCCGTGGCCGCCCCCACCTTGATGACGGCCACGCCGCCCACCAGCTTGGCCAGCCGCTCCTGGAGCTTCTCCCGGTCGTAGTCGGAGGTCGTCTCCTCGACCTGGGTGCGGATCTGCTTGACGCGGCCCTCGATGTCCTTGCTCTTGCCCGAGCCCTCCACGATGGTGGTGTTGTCCTTGTCGATGGTGATCTTCTTGGCCTTGCCCAGGTCGTCCATCTTGAGGTTCTCGAGCTTGATGCCCAGGTCCTCGGTGATGGCCTTGCCCCCGGTGAGGATGGCGATGTCCTCGAGCATGGCCTTGCGGCGGTCGCCGTAGCCCGGGGCCTTGACCGCGGCCACCTGCAGGGTGCCGCGCAGCTTGTTCACGACCAGGGTGGCCAGGGCCTCGCCCTCCACCTCTTCCGCGATGATGACCAGGGGCTTGCCCGCGCGCGCCACCTGCTCGAGCACGGGGAGGAGGTCCTTCATGTTGGAGATCTTCTTCTCGTGGATGAGGACGAGCGGGTTCTCCAGCACGACCTCCATGCGCTCGGGGTCGGTCACGAAGTAGGGGGAGAGGTAGCCGCGGTCGAACTGCATGCCCTCCACCACGTCCAGCGAGGTCTCCATGGTGCGGGCTTCCTCGACGGTGATGACGCCGTCCTTGCCCACCTTCTCCATGGCCTCGGCGATGATGGTGCCGATGGTCTCGTCGTTGTTGGCGGAGATGGTGCCCACCTGGGCGATCATCTTGCCCTTCACGGGCTTGCTGATGCGCTTGAGCTCCTCGATGACGGTGGCCACCGCGCGGTCGATCCCGCGCTTGAGCTCCATGGGGTTCGCCCCCGCGGTGACGTTCTTCATGCCCTCGCGGTAGATCGCCTGCGCGAGGACGGTGGCGGTGGTGGTGCCGTCGCCCGCCACGTCGGACGTCTTGGAGGCCACCTCGCGCACCATCTGCGCTCCCATGTTCTCGAGGGGCTCCTTGAGCTCGATCTCCTTGGCCACCGTGACGCCGTCCTTGGTGATGACCGGGGAGCCGAACTTCTTGTCGAGGACGACGTTGCGTCCCCGGGGGCCGAGGGTGACCTTCACCGCGTCGGCCAGGCGGTTCACGCCGCGCAGGACGGCCTGGCGCGACTCGTCGCCGTACGTGATCTGCTTCGCCATTGCTCTGCGAGTCTCCTTAGTTAGGACGGTTGCAGCGGGCTGCGCGCGGAGCGGGATTCACTTCCGCGAAGCGCGCGGGGGTCTGGGGGGTGCGACGCAGCGCCCCCCAGCTCAACCGACGATCGCGAGGACTTCGTCCTCGCGCAGGATGAGGTACTCCTGGCCGTCGATCTTGATGTCGGTGCCCGAGTACTTGCCGAACAGCACCTTGTCCCCCGCCTTCACGTCCATGGGGACCTTGGTGCCGTTTTCGAGGATCTTGCCGTTGCCGACCGCGATGACCTCGCCCTCCTGGGGCTTCTCCTTCGCGGTGTCGGGGATGATGATCCCGCCCTTGACCGTCTCCTTCTCCTCGATGCGGCGGATGAGCAGGCGGTCGTTCAGGGGACGCACGTTCATGCGCATTGCCTCCGTGTGAGCTGATGAGCTGTCTTTAGTTCACGGCCGGCCCGAAGGGGCCGCGGCCCTTAGCAGTCCGCCGGGCCGACTGCTAATCTAGCTGGCCGCGGGGGGGCCTGTCAAGGCGGGGGAAGCGGGGCCACTACGACCGCAAGCCGTTGATTCGTAGGCGGTTCGCTCGCCCTAGAGCTTGTACTCGCCGATCTTCTTGCCGAGCGTGTTGCGGTGGATGCGCAGGTCCTTGGCCGCGCGGGACAGGTTGCCGCTGTGGCGTTGCAGGACGCGGGCGATGAACCGCTTCTCGAACTCCCGACGGGCCTCCGTGAACAGGATGCCCTTGTCGATCATCTCGGAAACAAGCGAATCCAGTTGCTGCTTCACAGTCCCAGCCCCCCCACCCCGGCCTCGGCCAAGCGCCGACGCGCCGGTGCCACGTGACGCAATCGCGCAGTCTGATGCTGCCCGGAGGCCGCGGCCGTGACGGCCGTCACCGCGGGACGTCCGGGGAAGCGGCGCCGGCGGGGCCGGTCAGCCGCATGTATGCCTCGATGTACTTCCGCCGGGTGCTCTCGACGACGGGGGGCGGGAGGGAAGGCCCCGGGGGCGCCTTGTCCCAGTCCAGCGTCTCCAGGTAGTCGCGCACGAACTGCTTGTCGAAGCTCGGCTGCGCCCGCCCGGGCGCGTAGCCGTCGCGCGGCCAGAAGCGCGAGGAGTCCGGCGTGAGCGCCTCGTCGATCCAGACCAGGCGGCCGTCGCGCAGGCCGAACTCGAACTTGGTGTCGGCGAGGATGAGGCCGCGCTCCTCGGCATGCCGCGTGGCGCGGGCGAAGACCTCCAGCGACAGGCGGCGGACCTCGTCGGCGCGCTCGGCCCCCACCAGGCGCGCCACCTCTTCCAGGGAGATGTTCTCGTCGTGTCCCTTCTCCGCCTTGGTGGCGGGGGTGAAGAGCGGCGCGTCGAGCCGCGCCGACTCCGTGAGCCCGGGGGGGAGGCGGTGGCCGCACACCGACCCCGTGGCGCGATAGTCCTTCCAGCCGGAGCCGGCCAGGTATCCCCGCACCACGCACTCCACGGGGAGGGGCTCCGTCTTGACCACGAGCATGGACCGTCCCTCGAGCTGGTCGCGGTGCTCGCGCAGCGCGCGCGGGTACTCGTCGACCTCGCCGCTGACCACGTGGTTGGGCAGCAGGTCTTCCAGCAGCCGGAACCAGAAGAGGGAGATCTGCGTGAGCACCGCGCCCTTGCCCGGGATTCCCGTGGGCAGCACCACGTCGAAGGCGGAGATGCGGTCGGTGGCCACGATGAGGAGGTGCTCGCCGAGGTCGTAGACGTCGCGCACCTTTCCCCGCCGCCACAGGACCTGACCGGGGAGCCGCGACTCGAGCAGCGGCGTGGTGGCGGTGACGATCTGCGCGGGAGCGATGTTCAAGCGGGGAGCCCCGGACTGGAAAGAGGCGAGAGTCTATCCAGCCGCCCATGCCGAGGCAAGGGATTTTTTCCGCGCGGCGGAGGACGCGATCCGCGCGCGGGGCGCCGTCGCCCTACTCGTCTTCCTCGGTCTCGTCTTCCCCGCGGTCGGCGGCCGCCTCGCGCGCGGTGGCGCCCGCTTCCACCACGCGCACGTCGCCGTGCTGCGCGGCCAGGGTGACGGTGGGGCCGCCCGTGCCGAGGCGCCCGGCCACGTGTCGGGGCTCGGAGCGCGTGAGGGTGAAGCGCGGGAGGTCCACGCTGAGCTCCCCGAAGGCGGACTGCGCGTCGAGCTCGAAGCGGCCGCCGTCCGGCACCCGCAGCTCGATGCCGCCGTGCGTGGTGCGCACCTGGACCGGCGCGTTGACCGCGCCCTGCGGGCGCAGCCGCACGGAGCCGCGCTCCGTCTGCACGTCGAGGGCGCCCGCGAACCCGTCCACCTCCACCCTCTCGCCGCTGGTGCGCGCGCGCAGGCCGCCGGAGACCGCGCTGGCGTCCAGCCCGCCGTGCACCACGGAGACGTCCACGGGGCCGGCCACGCGCGCCACCTGCGCGTCGCCGTAGCTGGTCTCCACGGTGAGCGCCCCCGCCATGTCCGTGGCCGCCACCGTGCTGTGCTGCGCCTTGACGTGGGCCGCCCCGCCCACGCGGCTGAGCCGTACCTCCTGGTGGGTGGTCTGGACCGTGGCCTTGCCGGAGACGTCCTTCGCCTCCACGCCCACGTGCGCGGCGGTCACGGTGAGGTCGCCGCTGACGGAGGACAGCAGGAGGTCGCCGTGGCGCGCGTCCACGGTGAGGGGCCCGGTCCGCTCCACCTCGCCGTCGCCGTGGTGCACCTCGAGGCGGACGTCTCTGGGCACGTCGCGCACCAGCACGTCGCCGTGCTGGGCGGAGAGGGAGAGGGGGCCCTCCGCCTGCGCCACCAGCACGTCGCCGTGGCGGCTCTTCACCACCACCGGGCCCTTCACGCGCTCGACGCGCACGGGCTCGAAGGAGGCGAGGACGTCCGCCGCCGCCACGTCCGCCACCTCCACCGCGCCGTGCTCGTTGCGCGCGGTGACCACGGTGTCGGGAGGCACGCTCAGGGTGAGGTGGGTCTCGAAGCCGACCTGGCTGCTCTCGCGCTCGACCTGGCGGCGGTTGGTGCCCACGCGTAGCGCGGTGCCGGAGAGCCCCGTCTCGAGGCGGATCCTCTCCGCGAACTGACGGGCCTGCTCCTCGGTGGCGCGGTAGACGACCTTGCGCAGCTGCACGCGCACGCGGCCGGGAGGGCCCTGCTCCACGCGCACCGCCCCGAAGGCGTTCTCCACCTCGAGGGCCGCCCCGGGCGGCACGTCGTGCGACTCCTCGCTGTCGAAGGTGTAGGAGTTGCCGTAGAACTTGCCGGTGAAGAGGCGGAGGTCGAGGGGGCCGAAGCCCACCGTCTCGCGCACGCGCCAGGCCGTCTCCACGGTGGCGCCGAAGCCCAGGATGAGGAAGAGCAGCCCGATCTTGCGCGCCATCACTCGCTCCGGCCGCCGCGCACGAAGCCCACGATGAGCTCCAGCCCGCCCCACACCACCAGCGACGCCGGCCACCACGTGCGCAGCGTGGCCAGGAGGTCGAGGCGCCCCAGGTTGGCCATGGTCCAGGCCAGGCCCACCGCGATCATCCCCAGGCCCAGCACCGCCGTCTCCACGCGCATGGACCGTCCCTCAGCGCCGGCCGCGGCGCAGCGAGCTCCACAGGAACACGCCGCCGGCCCCGATCATGAGCAACGGCCAGTAGCGCGAGAGCGCGGAGAGGTTCAGCCAGCCGAGGTTGTGCAGGAGGATGACGAGGCCGAGGGCCACCAGCGAGCCGCCCCACCACGGCGACTCGAAGGTCTCGTCCTGCTCCGGCAGCACGCCCGCGCCGAGGAAGCGGGCGTTGATGGCATTGGCGCTGCGCCAGGCGTCCACGATGTTGTAGAAGTAGACGAAGGGAATGAGGAAGGCGAAGGGGAACGGATTGATCTCGGCCGCCCCGTAGATCGAGCCCACCCAGCCGAAGAAGAAGATGAAGGCCTTGCTGGGCTGCCCGTTGTAGACCTGGCCCAGGCCCGGGAAGAGCGAGAGCACCATGGCCAGCCACGGGGACTTGGGGAGCTTGGGGCCCAGCGTCTGCGCCGTCATCGGCAGCGGGGGCAGGGCGGTGGAGGCCGGCGGGTACCCGGGCGCCTCGTAG
>DATBIO010000053.1:0-6903 GCA_036556965.1 Vicinamibacteria bacterium | reverse complement strand
TCGGTGCCGACCTCGCGCGCGACGCGGGTGACCTCGGCCGCGAACGAGCTGAGCTGGTCGACCATGGTGTTGACCGTATTCTTCAGCTCCAGGATCTCGCCCTTGACGTCCACGGTGATCTTCTTGGTGAGGTCGCCGTTGGCCACCGCGGTGGTCACGGCGGCGATGTTGCGCACCTGCGCCGTCAGGTTGGAGGCCATGAAGTTGACGGAGTCGGTGAGGTCCTTCCAGGTGCCGGCCACCCCCTTGACCTCGGCCTGGCCGCCCAGCTTGCCCTCCGTGCCCACCTCGCGGGCCACGCGCGTGACCTCCGCGGCGAAGGAGCTGAGCTGATCGACCATCACGTTGATGGTGTTCTTCAGCTCCAGCACCTCGCCCTTGACGTCCACCGTGATCTTCTTGGAGAGGTCGCCCCGTGCCACCGCCGTGGTGACGTCCGCGATGTTGCGCACCTGGGTGGTGAGGTTGCCGGCCATGAAGTTGACGGAGTCGGTGAGGTCCTTCCAGGTGCCGGCCGCCCCCTTGACGTCGGCCTGGCCGCCCAGCTTGCCCTCCGAGCCCACCTCGCGGGCCACGCGCGTGACCTCCGCGGCGAAGGAGCGGAGCTGGTCCACCATGGTGTTGAAGGTCTCCTTCAGCTCCAGGATCTCCCCGCGCACGTCCACCGCGATCTTGCGCGTGAGGTCCCCCGTGGCCACCGCCTTGGTCACGTCCGCGATGTTGCGCACCTGGGCCGTGAGGTTGCCGGCCATGGAGTTGACGGAGTCGGTGAGGTCCTTCCAGGTGCCGGCCACGCCCTTGACCTCGGCCTGGCCGCCCAGCCTGCCCTCCGTGCCCACCTCGCGGGCCACGCGCGTGACCTCGGCCGCGAAGGAGCTGAGCTGGTCGACCATGGTGTTGATGGTCTCCTTCAGCTCCTGGATCTCGCCGCTCACGTCCACCGTGATCTTCTTGGAGAGGTCGCCGCGCGCCACCGCCGTGGTCACCTCGGCGATGTTGCGCACCTGGGTGGTCAGGTTGCCGGCCAGCGTGTTCACGTTGTCGGTGAGGTCCTTCCAGGTGCCGGCCACGCCCTTGACCTCGGCCTGGCCGCCCAGCTTGCCCTCCGTGCCCACCTCGCGCGCCACGCGCGTGACCTCGGAGGCGAAGGACCCGAGCTGGTCCACCATGGTGTTGATGGTGTTCTTGAGCTCGAGCACCTCGCCCTTGACGTCCACGCTGATCTTGCGCGAGAGGTCGCCCGCGGCCACCGCCATGGTGACCTCGGCGATGTTGCGGACCTGGGTGGTGAGGTTGCCGGCCAGGGTGTTGACGGTGTCGGTGAGGTCCTTCCAGGTCCCCGCCACCCCCGCCACGCGCGCCTGGCCGCCCAGCCGGCCCTCCGTGCCCACCTCCCAGGCCACGCGCGTGACCTCGGCCGCGAAGGAGCGCAGGCGGTCCACCATGGTGTTGACCGTCTCCTTCAGCTCCAGGATCTCGCCCTTGACGTCCACCGTGATCTTGCGCGTGAGGTCGCCCGCGGCCACCGCCTTCGTGACCTCGGCGATGTTGCGCACCTGGCTGGTCAGGTTGCCGGCCATGGAGTTGACGGAGTCGGTGAGGTCCTTCCAGGTGCCGGCCACCCCGTCCACCCGCGCCTGGCCCCCGAGCTTCCCTTCCGTGCCCACCTCCCGCGCCACGCGCGTGACCTCGGAGGCGAAGGACCCGAGCTGCGACACCATCGTGTTCACGGTCTGCGCGGTGCGCAGGAAGGCCCCCTTCAGCGGGCGGCCCTCGCTCTCCAGGGCCATGGCCTGGGTGAGGTCGCCCTTGGCCACCGCCCCCAGCACGCGCGCCGTCTCGTCCACGGGGTAGGACAGGTCGCCGATCAGCTGGTTCACGCACGCCACCACGTCCGACCACGCTCCCGTGGCGTCGCCGGCACCCAGCCGCTGCGAGGTGCGGCCCTCGGTGCCCACCGCCCTCGTGACGCGCGCCAGCTCCGCGGCCAGCCGCGCCGACATGGCCACCACCTCGTTGAAGGTGTCCGCCACCTTCCCCGCCGCCCCCGTCCACTCCTCGGGCAGGCGCACGTCGAACTGGCCGCGGCGGAACGCGGCCAGGGCGTTGATGAGCTGGCCCGCATCGGCGGAGGAGAGGCCCCCTCCTCCCGCGGCGCCGTTGCCGCGCGCGGCTGCCTTGCGCGCGCCGGACCGAGGCGGCGCGACGGGCTGCTCGGCGCTCGCCATGCGGGCGCGGGGGGTTCTCAGGCGGCCGGACACGTGCGCCCGGCGGCCGGACGCGGTCTTGTCTCTGCTCAATGACGGAAGCTCCTCACCCCCGCGGGAAGGCGGTCGGGGGCCTGGCACCGCCCTAGCAAGAGCGATGCCTCGTCCAGAGGACGCGGCCTTTGGCCCAAACTGTTACCGGACAGCGAGTTGTCCAAGGCCCTCGGGCGCTATGCTATGGTGACGCTCTTGACCATGAAGGGAACGTTGCAAGACGTACAGGCCGCCGAGCGCCGCACGGCCTCAGGACTCTTGCGCGAGGCCGCCTACGGGCCGGTGCCGGCCCGTCCGGAGCTGGGCGAGCCCGGCGCCTATCCCTTCACCCGGGGCATCCACCCCACCGGCTACCGCGGTCGCTTGTGGACGATGCGCCAGTACGCGGGCTTCGGCACCGCGGCGGAGTCCAACCGGCGGTACCGCTACCTGCTCGAGCAGGGCACCACCGGCCTCTCCGTGGCCTTCGACCTGCCCACGCAGATCGGGTACGACTCGGACGACCCCCACGCGCTGGGCGAGGTGGGGCGGGTGGGCGTGGCCGTCGACAGCCTGGAGGACATGGAGACGCTCCTGGAGGGCATCCCCCTGGACCGGGTCACCACCTCGATGACCATCAACGCCACCGCGGCCATCCTCCTCGCCCTCTACGTGGCGGTGGCGCGGCGGCGCGGCATCCCGGAAGGCGCCCTCGGCGGCACGGTGCAGAACGACATCCTCAAGGAGTACGTGGCGCGGGGCACCTACATCTACCCCCCGGCCCCGTCCCTGCGGCTGGTCACCGACCTCTTCGCCTACTGCGCGGAGCGCGTGCCGAAGTGGAACACCATCTCGATCTCCGGCTACCACATGCGCGAGGCGGGGGCCACCGCGCCGCAGGAGGTGGCCTTCACCTTCGCCCACGCCCTCGAGTACGCCCGCGCCGCGCGCGCGGCCGGCCTCGAGCCGGGCCGCTTCGGGGAGCGCCTCTCCTTCTTCTTCGCCTGCCACTCGGACTTCGTCGAGGAGGTGGCCAAGTTCCGCGCGGCGCGGCGGCTGTGGGCGCGGCTGGTGAAGGAGCGGCTGGGCGTGGACAACCCGCGCGCGCAGCAGCTGCGGTTCCACGTGCAGACGGGGGGCGTGACCCTGACCGCCCAGCAGCCGGACAACAACGTGGTGCGCGTGGCCCTGCAGGCCCTGGCCGCCGTCCTCGGGGGCTGCCAGAGCCTGCACACCAACGCGCGCGACGAGGCCCTGGCCCTCCCCACCGAGGCCTCCGCCCGCCTCGCCCTGCGCACCCAGCAGGTCATCGCCTTCGAGTCGGGGGCGGCGGACACCGTCGATCCCCTCGGCGGCGCCTACGCGGTGGAGGCGGCCACGGACGCCGTGGAGGCGGAGGCGGAGAGGCTGCTGGACCACGTCGAGGCGCGCGGCGGCGCCCTGCGCGCCATCGAGCGCGGGGACATCCAGCGCGAGATCCAGGAGGCGGCCTACCGCCACCAGCGCGACGTGGAGTCGGGCCGGCGCGTCATCGTGGGGGTCAACCGCTTCGTGGAGAGCGGGGAGCCGCCCGTGAGCGACGTCCTGCGCATCGACCCCGCGCTGGAGCGGACGCAGGTCGCGCGCCTGCGCGCCTTGCGCGCGCGGCGCGACGCCGCGGCCTGGTCCGCCGCCCTCGACCGCCTGGAGTCCGCGGCGCGCAGCGCCCAGAACCTCATGCCCGCGCTGATCGACGCCGTCCTGGCCTGGGCCACCGTGGGCGAGATCGCCTCGCGCCTGCGCGGCGTCTTCGGCGAGCACCGCGAGACGCTCGTCCTGTGAGCGTGGGCCACCCCGCCGCGCACGACGCGGGCTTCGCGGAGAAGGCGCGGGAGGGCGCGGCCTCCGCTCCCGCCCTCGTCCCCGGCCCGCCCTCGCCCGGCGCGCGCTCCGCCCTCGTCGGGGGCCGCCTGGCGCGCGCCGTCTTCCGCCTGCGCCCCGAGGAGGCGATCGCGCTGCTCTTCCTGGTGCCGACCACCTGGCTCACCGTGGCCGCCAACGTCTACGCGCGGCGGGAGGGGCTGCTCGGCGACCGCTACCCGGGCGGCGTGGCCCGGCTGGCCGTGGCCGCCGCCCTCATCGCCGTCGTCTTCGCGGCGCGCCGCGCCTGGCCGCGCTCGGTGGCGGCCTGGCGGCTGCGGGAGACCCTGCCCTTCCTGGCCTGCATCCTCATCTACACGAACCTCCACGACACCATCGGCTTCGTGAACGCCCACGACATCCACGCGCGCCTCGACGCCTTCGACCGCCGGCTGTTCGGCGTCCAGCCCGTCCTCTGGGCGGAGCGCTTCATCTCCCCCGGCCGCACGGAGCTGATGAGCTTCCTCTACATCAACTTCTTCTGGATCGCGCCGTCGGTGCCGCTGCTCCTGCTCCTGCGCGGGCGCTGGCGGGACTACCGCACGGCCACCCTCGGCATCGTGGTCTGCTTCTACCTGGGCTACGCGCTCTACGTGCTGTTCCCGGCGGCACCGCCCCGGCTGACCCTGACCGCGGAGTTCACGCGGCCGCTGCGAGGCTACGGCCAGGTCTTCAGCGTGGGCGCGGCGCGGGCCTTCGAGCTGCTCCCCGTGGACAGCCGCGCCGCCTTCCCCTCGCTCCATGCCGCGGTCTCGTTGCTGGCCCTGGTGTACGCCTGGAGGTTCCTGCGGGGCTGGTTCTGGGTGCTGACCCCGTTCGTGGCCGGCCTGTGGCTGTCCACCGTCTACCTGCGCCACCACTACGTGGCGGACCTGCTGGCGGGCTGGCTGCTCGCGCCGCTGGCCGCCTGGGGCGCGCCGCGGCTCGACGCCTGGTGGGCGCGGCGGGCGGGCGCCCTGCCGTCCCCTCCTAGGTCCAGCGGATGACGAAGCGGCACTCCTCCCCGCCGTCCGCCACGCAGGCCGTGCGCTCCATGCGCACGTCGCGGCAGCCGAGCTTCTCGTAGACGTAGGGCCCGGTCGAGAGCAGCAGCTCGCACAGCACGGGATGGTGGGAGGTCCACTCCCTCACCACCGAGACGTGGGCGTTGCCGCCCTCCGGCGTCTTGGTCATGACGCCGGTGTCGTAGTAGCGGCTGAAGAGGTCCTGCGCCCTCCGCGCGTAACGGTCCACGCTCATCATGGTCGTGAAGAGGAACTTGTAGACGCCCCGCAGGGTGGTGTCGATGGTGAACCGCGCCGCGCCGTCCACGAGGGCGCGCCGCCGCCCGGGCGGCACGCCCTCGAAGAGGTGGTCGAGGAGGGAGTGGATGGCGGGCGCCGGGTACCACGTGGCGGCCAGCACCCCCGCCGTCGGGTCCTCGGCCCGGAAGTGCCGCCGGTGCTCCTCGGGCATCCCGGAGACGGCCCGCGCCAGCGCCTCCCGGCCCTGCTCGCGCGCGTAGTACTGCAGGAACGGGAGGACGCCGGCGCCCTTGACGTTGCCCGTGGGCATCCCGCGGCTCAGGCCGCGCGCACCTCCGTCGTCCAGGACCGGTCGGCCCAGGAGAAGGTCAGGGTGGAGACGCCGTCCTGGGCGGGCGCCAGCGCGACCTGGAACAGCTCCACGGGCGCCGGCGGCCTGGTCGACTTCAAGGTGATGCGCGCCACCTCCGTGGCCTTGATCTTGTCGTAGCCGTCCAGGCGCGGCCAGAGCGCGTCCGCCACCGCGGGCGGCGCCTGCGGGAAGATGACCTTCAGCGGGATCCCGGGGTCGGTGTTGAGGACCAGCGAGGCCGGGCCCTCCGCCGGCAGGTGGAGGTACAGGCTGTACTTGCCCTTGGGCACCCGGGTCCCGCCGATGGCGATGTCGCCCTCGGTCTCGAGGGTGGTCACCTGGTTGACGCCCGCCCGCCAGATGCGGTCGGGGGGGAGCTGGGCCAGGAGGGCGTCCAGGGTGCGGCCCTTCAGCGACGGGCGGCCGTACTCCACCGACACCTTCTTGCCGCCCAGCGTCGCGCTCACCGTCTCGCGCGGGGGGCGGTCCTCCTGCGCGAGGGCGAGGGTGGCGCCGACCGCCACGCCCAGGACGGCGACAGGGATTCGAGCACGCATGGTCATTCCTCCAGTGCCTTCTTCAGCAGCGCATTCACGAGCTGCGGGTTGGCCTTGCCCCCCGTCTTCCTCATCACCTGGCCGGTGAACCAGCCCAGCGCCGACGTCTTTCCCTTGCGATAGGTGGCCGCCTGTTCCGGGCCCTGCGCCACCACCTCCGCCACCAGCGCGCGCAGCGCCTCCTCGTCGGAGACCTGGCCCAGCCCCTCGCGCGCCACGATGGCGGCCGCGTCCTCCCCGGAGGCCCACATGCGCGCGAAGACCTCCTTGGCCGTGGTGCCGCTGATCGCACCCGACGAGACCAGCCCGATGAGGCCGGCCAGGCGGTCCGGCGGCACCGGGCAGGAGGCCAGGGGCCGCTCGTCCTCCTTGAGCGCGCGCAGCACCTCGGTCATCACCCAGTTCGAGGCCGCCTTCGCGCTGCCCGCCGCCCGCGCCGCCTCCTCGAAGTAGTCCGCGACGTCGCGCGTGGAGGTCAGCACCTCCGCATCGTATTCGGGGAGGCCGTACTCCGCCACGAAGCGACGGCGCCGGGCGGCGGGCAGCTCGGGCAGGGAAGCCTCCACCTCCTGCCGCCAGGAGGGGGCGACGACCAGCGGCGGGAGGTCGGG
>DATBIO010000052.1:0-3568 GCA_036556965.1 Vicinamibacteria bacterium | reverse complement strand
GGGCTTCCACCCGGCGGTGTCCGACTTCTACACGCGCTTCGCCGTGGACGCCCTCGCCGGCACCAGCGCACAGGTCAACGCCTACACCTCGATCAGCTTCATCGCGGCCGAGTACTTCCCCGTGTTCTCCCTGCCGGGGGGCACCTCGGGCATCGCCCGCCACGTCCTCGACTGGCTCGTGCCCGGCGCCATCGACGGCGACACCACGGCCGAGCTCCTGGCCAACCCCGTGCGCGCGGACCGCCTCGACCTGGCCGGCAACGGCGTGCGCGTGCGCCAGAACGCCATGGTGCTGCGGGCCGACACGTCCTCGAGCGAGGCGTCCTTGGTCTACCACCTGGGAGGCCGCTTCTTCCGGGCCCGCGCCAAGGCCGTCATCCTCGCCGGGCAGGGGCACACCGCACACCGCGTGGCCCTCCACGTCATCAGCGAGGCCGCGCACGACGCCTGGTGCGACCTCACCCTGGTCCCGGTGGTGATCGCGAACGTGACCCTGCGCAGGGCGGCGCCGCTGGTGGACCTCGGACTCGGTTACAACCAGTACTGGTGGGGCAGCAAGTACTGGGCCGACTTCGTGGTCGCGGACTGGGTGACGCCTCGCCGCCTCGACCGCGACCGCTCGACCGTACTCACCTTCTACGGGGCCAACGTCTTCCCGCCCGAGCAGATGTACGAGGAGCGCGTGAAGCTGCTCACCCTGCCCTTCGCGGAGTACGAGCAGTCGCTGCGCGAGGACCTGAACCGCGTGCTGGCGGTGGCGCCGGGCGGATTCGACTTCGACCGCGACGTGAGCGCGGTGTACGTCTACCGGTGGGGGCACGGAATGGTCTTCCCCAAGCTGGGCGTGCCCTTCGGCGTGCCCCAGAGCCAGAACGGCCAGGCCGTGCGCACGCCCGCCGGCCGGCACGTGGCGCGCGCGGCGGTGGGCCGCCTCTCGTTCGCCGGCCAGGACACGGAGAGCTCGCCGGCCATCGAGAGCGCCATCGGCTCCGGGCTGCGCACGGCCCAGGAGGCGCTGGCCTGGCTCTGATCGCCGCGGAAGGTCTCAGGCGGGGGTGACGGCGGGGACGTCTCCCGTGCCCCGCTCGCGCAGGGCGGAGCGCAGCATGGCCGCCGCGGTGTAGACCACGGCCACGATGACGAGCCAGCGCACGGCGGAAAGGGGCAGCGACTTCACGATGTAGGCGGCGAGGAGGACGGCGGGGATGCCGGCCAGGGTCAGGCCGAGGGCGGCCTTCAGGTCGTAGCGGTCGTTGCGGAGGAACTGGATGCTGCCCACCGGCATGAGGAAGGCGCAGGACCCCATCATGATGGGGAAGGCCGTCACCGGCGACATGCCGAGCAGGCTGATCATGATCATGCACGGCGCGTAGAGGCCGATGCCGAGGGTCATGAGCGCGCCGAGGGCGAAATTGCCCGCCACCGCCACCACCAGGCGCGCGCCGGTCAGGCCGAGGGCCTCGCCGCCCCCGGGGAACAGGCCGAGCTGGGTCATGAGCATCAAGCTGGCCGCGGTGAGCAGCGCGACGCCCATGCCGATCTGGATGGTCTGCCGCGGCCAGCGCGCGACCACCCCTGCCCCCAGCCAGCTCCCGAGCACGGCGGCGGCGATGAGCAGGCCCAGGGTGGCCATCTCCACCTTCACGATCGCGATGTAGATGAAGGCCTGGGTCACGGTGGCCGGGGTGTGGCCCACGTTGAGGGTGCCCGGGATGAGCTCGTCCCTCACGATCCGCCACAGCTTGAAGGCGGAGGTGGTGGGCGCGAAGGACCCGATGCCGAGGGTGTCGAAGAAGTTGGTGACGAAGCCGACGCCCAGCTCGCGCGGGCCCGGCCGGGGCACCGCCTGGCGGCGGCGCCGGACGGTGCGCGCCCACCCGGCGAGGAAGACGAGGGTGACGAGAGCCAGCGATCCGAGCAGCAGCCAGCGCGCGCCGGGCATGGCGCGGATGGTACTTCGGGCCTTGCGCTACTGCACGTAGCCGAGGGCGCGCAGGGCCTCGAGGGCCTCGGGGGAGAGCGGCTCCCCTGACGGGGCCGGCCGCGTGCGCGCGCTGGCGGCGCGGAAGTCCAGGGCCAGGCGCCGCAGGGCGGCGAGGTCGGAGGTGCGGGTGGCGGCCAGGTCCACGCGCTCACCGGGGTCGCCGGAAAGGTCGTAGAGCTCGTCGCGCGCGGGCCGCCCGGGATCGATGATGGCGGCGAGGCCGCCGCGGACGACCTTGACGCGGCGCTTCGTCCCGTCGCCCTCCGCGAAGAGGGCCCGCCGCGCGTCCACGGGCGCGCGCAGGCTCCGGCCGGCGCTGGGCGCGGGCGGCGCGCCCGCCGCCTCGAGCACGGTGGCGAACACGTCCACCAGGCTCACGGGCTCCGGCGCCCGGCGCGCCCCCGCCCCCGGCCAGCGCACGACGAGGGGGACGCGCAGCAGCTCGTCGTAGAGGTTCTGCACGTGCAGGATGGTGCCGTGCTCGAGGAAGGACTCGCCGTGGTCGGCGGTCAGGACGACCAGGGTGCCCGCGTCGAGCCCGAGCTCACGGAGGGCGGCGGCGAGCCGGCCCACCTCGGCGTCGGCCCCGCGGACGGCGGCATCGTAGAGGTCGCTCAGGCAAGCCACGTCGGCCGCGTCCAGGCGTCCCTCGCGCGCGGCCGTGTTCAGGGCGTCGTAGTACGCGGGGCCGCGCAGCCCGTCCAGGCTGCGCAAGAGCGGCGTGAGCTCGGCCACCCTCCCCAGCACGGCCCGCTGCAGCTCGGGCGACGGCCGGTAGGGAGAGTGCGCTCCCATGTAGTGCACGTAGAGGAAGAAGGGCCCATGGTCCCCCGCGGCGGCGGCGGCGGCGCGGGAGCGGAGGAAGTCGAGGGCCCCGCGCGTCACCCGGCCGTCGTCCACGGGCGCGCCGCGGGCGCGCGCCGACACGAAGCCCTCGAATCCCTGGGTGAGGCCGGACTCGGGCGTGATCCACGGATGCCCGCTGACCACTTGCGTGCGGTAGCCGCGATCGCGCAGGGCCTCGGCCAGCGTCAACAGGTCGGCGCTCAGGACGGGCTGGCGGCGGCCGGGGAGCCAGCCCATGTTGCCATGCTGCGACGGGTAGAGGCCCGTCAGGAGCGACGCCACCGCGGGCACCGTCCAGGGCCCGGCGGAGCGGGCGTTCTCGAAGACGGTGGCCTGCCGCGCCAGGGCGTCGATGCTGGGGCTGGTGGGCCGGGCCGCGCCGTAGGCCCCGAGGCGGTCCGCGCGCAGCGTGTCGATCACGACCAGGAGCACGTTGGGAGGTGCCGGTGGCGACGTGCAGCCGTGGACCAGGGCGGCCAGCGCGATCGCCCCGCCCCTCCGACTGATCACTGGCCGGCGGCGGCGCGGTCGCGGAGGTCGACGGTCAGGAGCTGGGAGACGCCCGTGTCGCCGCGCGCCGGCGGTCTCGGCCCGTGCTGCCGGCGGCGCCACCACTCCCGTGCCTGGGCTTCCGTCCACTCCCCGCTGTCCGTGCCCGCGGCCAGGGCCAGGCCCAGCTCGTGGGCGCTCTGCGGGCGGCGTGCGGGGTCCTTTTCCAGACAGCGCAGCACGGCCTCT
>DATBIO010000051.1:0-3506 GCA_036556965.1 Vicinamibacteria bacterium | reverse complement strand
ACCCTGCCGCCATCATCGCCATCATGGCGGCACTCCTGTCGCCACCTCGCGACATGAGCATGAAGGGCAGCATGCTGCCGGCCGCTCCGCCGAAGAACGAGCCGGCCGCGCCCGACAGGCTTCCGCCCGGCCCGAGCAGGTCGAGGACCGACACCACCTGCGCGAAGAAGGTCACGGGCAGGAGCCCCTTGGGGGGGATGTACGTGACCTCTTCGCTCCGCCCGGGAGCCCAGCCCCTGATCCGCGGCGCGTCGCCGCGCCCCTTTTCAAGGACGAAGAGCGGCTCGTTGTCCGGGGTCACGATGAAGCGGCCCGTGGCGAGCTTGTCGATCGTGACGGGGACCCGATAGACCGGCGTGTCCATCGGCAGCGTGAAGCCCGTCACGTCCTGGACCTGCAGGTCGCCGTCCACGAGCTTCGGAGCGAAGTACTTCTCGCCGGCCTTGACGGCGAGGCCGCCCAGGCTGGCGACGAAGGTCCTCGATGTGTCCTTCCCGAAATTCGTTCCGAGGAACGACTTCACATCGAGCGAACTCGCGGGGGTGAACGGTACGACATTCATTGTCGACATGGACCTCTTTTACGCCTCGCCTCTCGGAGGTGTCAAGAACGAATATCGATGCTTCGAGTGCGCACGATTGCGCGGCTCCGGCGCCCGGCGGGCGCCTGGTTCACCGCAATGTGGGCCCCCGACGTGCGCCACGAGGGCCGCCCTCCGACCGTGCGCCTCCTCTCAATGAGGGTGCGGCCAACCGGGTGGACGGCGGATGCGCGGCGCGGCCTCGGCCGAGAGCTCCACCCCGCCGCGCTCAGGAGGGGCGGCGCCTTTGCCGGCGACGCCGCGAGTCGCCCCTTCGTCTCGGAGAACCTCGGCCTCGGCCAGTCGAGGACGCGCGGGGTCACGGGGCGTGCCACCCGGGGGTCCGCGCAGGGAACCCCGCCTTTCTTCCGTCCAGAGGTCACGCCGGACGCCTTTCCGACTCAATTGGGAGGAGGCCTGCGGGCGCCCCGGCTCCGGCAGACGTCTGGTTTGGAGATCCCTCCGCGGTGGCGCCCGCGGGCCTTCGAGGAGGACGACGATGGCCCAGCCGACGTCCGCGACGTTCGCCGTGGTCGGTCACCAGCCCCACGAGCCGGAGGACAGGGGGGACGCGGACACGGGCACGGTCGCGGCCAGGTTCCGCGCCTTCCTGGAGGCGCTCGGCCTGGACCTCACGGACCCCAACCTGGCCGGCACCGAGTGGCGCGTGGCGCGGGCCTATCGCGAGCTGCTGGCCGGGCACTACGCGGGCGCGGAGCCGGCCCTGCGGACGTTCCCCAACACCGAGGGCTACGCGCAGCCTGTGGCCGTCACCGACGTGCCCTTCCATTCCATCTGCGCCCACCACTTCCTGCCCTTCCACGGCACCGCGCACGTGGCCTACGTGCCCAAGGACCGCCTCGTCGGGCTCTCCAAGCTGGCGCGCGTGGTGGACTTCTACGCGCGACGCCCGCAGCTCCAGGAGAGGATGACGGAGCAGATCGCGGCCCTGGTCGACCGGCGCCTCCGTCCCGCCGGTACACTGGTAGTGGTGAGGGCCAGGCACTTCTGCATGGAGATGCGCGGCGTGGGCAAGGCGGGCGCCCGCACGACCACCGCCGCCGTCCGCGGCGTCTTCGAGGACGAGCGGTGGCGCCGGAAGCTCCTGGCCCTGGTCCCCGCCTGGCGCGGGGCGGGCACCGCGCCGCCGGGGGAGGACTGACGTGGCCGCCCGGCCGCAGGCGGTGAAGTACCTCCTCGTCGGCGGCGGGCTGGCCGCCGGCCAGGCCGCCAAGCAGATCCGGGAGAAGGGCGACCTGGGATCCGTGTGCCTGGTGGGCGACGAGCCCTACGTGCCGTACGACCGGCCCCCCCTCACCAAGGAGTTCATGCGCGGGGAGAAGACGGCCGACCAGCTTCCCTTCGACCCCGAGTCCTTCTACCGCGACCACGGGATCGAGCTGCGGCTGGGCGTGGCGGTGCAGGAGATGGACGCCGCGGCGCGGACCGTGCGCCTGGCCGACGGCGACGTCATCGCCTACGAGAAGGCCCTGGTGGCCACGGGCGGACGGCCGGTGCGCCTCAAGGTGCCGGGCGCGGACCGGCCGGGCGTCCACTACCTGAGGACGCGCGACGACGCCTCCGCCATCGCCGCCGACGCGGTGGCGGGAGCGCGCGCCGTGGTGGTGGGCGCCGGCTTCATCGGCCTGGAGCTGGCCGCCTCCCTGACCCAGAGGGGGGTCAAGGTGTCGGTCGTGGAGTCCGCGCCGCGGATCTGGCCGCGCTTCGCCGACCCCACCCTGGCCGGGTTCTTCCACGACTACTGCACGGGCAAGGGGATCGCCTTCCACACCGGCGAGGCGGTGGCCGAGGTCCGGGGACAGGGGCGTCCCTCCGCGGTGGTCACCGCCGGCGGCCGCGAGCTGCCCTGCGACTTCGTCTGCGTCGGCGTGGGCATCGTGCCCAACGTGGAGATCGCGCGCCAGGCGGGCCTGGCCGTGGAGGACGGCGTCCTCGTGAACGAGTTCCTGCAGTCGTCGCACCCCGACGTCTACGCGGCAGGTGACGTCGCCTCCTACCTCGACCCCGTCTTCGGCAAGCGGCGGCGCGTGGAGCACTGGGGGCACGCCGAGTACTCGGGCCAGCTGGCGGGCCGCAACATGACGGGGGCGCGCGAGGTCTACGACCTCGTGACCTACGTCTGGTCCGACGTCTTCGACCTGCACCTGGAGTTCGCGGGCGACGAGCGCGAGCACGAGCGGGTCCTGCTCCGCGGCACGCCGGAGAGCGGCGCCTTCACCGTGCTCTACCTCAAGGGGGGGGCGCTGCGCGCCTACTTCGCCGTGAACGGCAACGCCGACGAGTTCCCCGCCCTGCAGCAGCTCATCCGCTCGGCCATGGTGCTCACCGGCCGCGAGGCCCGGCTCCAGGACCCGGCGGTGCCCATCAGCACGTCCTGACCGGCCGCCGGCCTCGGACTGCGCTATCGTTCGCGGACCGGGGTCGAATGCCTCTCCTCGCGCTTGGCGTCTACCTGCTTTTCGCGGCCGTCGCCTTCGGGTGGCGGACGTGGCGCCAGTACCGGACGACGGGCGACCACGGCTTCCGCGGGCTCAGCGGCCGGACCGGCTCGCTCGAATGGTGCGGCGGCCTCCTGCTGTCCGCGGCCATGGTGCTCGCCGCGCTGGCGCCGCTGGCCCAGGCCGCCGGCTTTCTCCCGGCGATCCACGTCCTGGAGAGCAGGCGCACCGGCATGCTCGGGCTCGGCCTGGCCCTGACGGGGTTCGCCCTCACCGTCGCCGCGCAGCTCCAGATGCGTGCTTCGTGGCGCATCGGCGTGGACGAGGGGGAGAGGACGCAGCTCGTCACCGGGGGCCCCTTCGCGGTCGTGCGCAACCCGATCTTCAGCGGCATGCTCCTGGTCCTGGCGGGCATGGTGATGATGGCGCCCACCGTCCCCGCCCTCCTCGCCTTCGTGTTCGCGGCG
>DATBIO010000050.1:0-13347 GCA_036556965.1 Vicinamibacteria bacterium | reverse complement strand
CACTGCGCGCGACCGCGGGACGGCGCGCTCCGCGACCACCCCCCACACTCCCCCTCGCTTCCCTGCCGCCACGGGCGTCACGGAAGCTCCCGTGGGGGGGGCACTGCGCGCGACCGCGGGACGGCGCGCTCCGCGACCACCCCCCACACCCCCCCTCGCTTCCCTGCCGCCACGGGCGTCACGGAAGCTCCCGAATGGCTCTCGGCGTCACCGCCCCCCTTCCGGCCGCATGTGCGGGAACAGGATCACGTCGCGGATGGACGGCGAGTCGGTCAGGATCATGGCCAGGCGGTCCACCCCCACCCCGCAGCCGCCGGTGGGAGGCAGGCCGTGGCCCAGCGCGCGGACGTAGTCCTCGTCCATCTGGTGGGCCTCGAGATCCCCCTTCTCCCGCTGCGCGAGCTGGTCGAGGAAGCGCTGCCGCTGCTCGAGGGGGTCGTTGAGCTCGGAGAAGCCGTTGGCGACCTCCATGCACGCGGCGAAGAGCTCGAAGCGGTCGGCCACCCGCGGGTCGTCGGCGCGCGCCTTGGACAGGGGCGAGATCTCGATCGGGTAGTCCACGACGAAGGTCGGCTGCCACAGCGACTCCTCGACCAGGTCCTCGAAGAGCCGGGCCAGGCGCCGGCCGTGGGAGAGGTCCGCGTAGGCCGCGGGGTCGAGCCCCCGCGCGGCGGCGCGGGCGCGGAAGGCCTCTCCCCCCACCAGGTCGCGCAGGGCCTCCGGGCCCTCCACTTGCGCGGGCTCGGCGCCCAGGGCCTGCGCCACCGCGTCCACCATGCGCACGCGGGCGAAGGGCGTGCGGAAGGACACCTCGCGCCCCTTGTAGGTCACCGTCGTGCCCCCGGAGACGCGGGCCGCCGCCTCCGCGACGAGGGCCTCCGTGGTCTCCATCACGTCGCGGCAGTCGAAGTAGGCGGTGTAGAACTCGAGCATGGTGAACTCGGGGTTGTGCATGGAGGACACCCCCTCGTTCCGGAAGTTGCGGTTGATCTCGTACACGCGCTCCATGCCCCCCACCACCAGGCGCTTGAGGTAGAGCTCGGGGGCGATGCGCAGGTAGAGGTCGATGCCCAGCGCGTTGTGGTGGGTGACGAAGGGCCGGGCCAGGGCTCCCCCCGCGATGGGCTGCATCATGGGCGTCTCCACCTCGACGTAGCCGCGCTCGTCGAGGAAGCGCCGCAGGGCGGAGACCACCGCGCTCCGCTTCACGAAGGTCTTCCGTACCTCCTCGTTGGCCAGGAGGTCGAGGTAGCGCTGGCGATAGCGCACCTCCACGTCGCTCAGGCCGTGCCATTTCTCGGGCATGGGCAGGAGGGCCTTGGCCAGGAAGGTCAGCGCGCGGGCCTGCACGGAGAGCTCGCCCTTGCGCGTGCGCATGACGGTGCCGGCCACGCCCACGAAGTCTCCGAGGTCGAGGAGGTCGAAGAGCGCGTAGCCCTCCTCCCCCACGTCGTCCAGGCGCACGTAGAGCTGGAGCCTGCCCTCTCCGTCTCCCAGGGTGGCGAAGGCGGCCTTGCCGTGCCCGCGCTTGGTGAGCACGCGGCCCGCCACGCGCACGGGCACGGCCAGCGCCTCGAGCTCCTCCAGCGTCCGCTCGCCCCAGGTGCCCGCGACCTCGGCCAGGGTGTGCGTGCGCTCGAAGCGCGTGGGGTAGGGCTCCACCCCTTGCGCGCGCAGGCGCTGCGCCTTCTCCAGGCGCTGGCCCGACTCGTCCGGCCAGCCCTCCACGGGGGGCCCGCCCGGGCGCTCCGTCATGGCTTCTCCCCGCCGCGCGGGCGCGCCCGCGCGCCGCCATCCTCGCGCAGCGCGCGCTTGACCGCGTCGAGCACGCCGTTCACGAAGGCGGGCGAGTCCTTCTCCCCGAAGCGGCGGGCCATCTCCACCGCCTCGTCGATGACCACCGCGGCCGGCGTCTGCGGCTCCCGGGCCAGCTCGTAGGCGGCGATGCGCATGATGTTGCGGTCCACCGCGGCCAGCCGGTCGAAGGGCCAGTTGGTGAGGGCGGCGGCGATGGCCGCGTCGAGGGTCTCCACCTCGCTCTGGGCGCCGCGGGCCAGCCGCTCGGCCATGGCCCGGGCCTCGTCCGTGGCCGAGCGCACCTGCCAGAACAGGCCGGACACCTTCTCCATGGGCTCGCGCGACATGTCCCACTGGTAGAGCATCTGCAGCGCGCACTCCCGCGCCTTGGTCCGCCTACCCACGGCCCCCCCTCACCGCAGCCGCCGCAGGGCGTGGACCATGGCCACCGCCGCCCGCGCCGCCTCCGCCCCCTTGTTGTCCTCTCCCTCCCCCGACCGCGCCAGGGCCTGGGCCTCGTCGGCCACGGTCAGGACGCCGAAGCCGACGGGCACCCCGCTCTCGCGCGCCACCGCGGCCAGGCCCGCGGCGACCTCGCGCGCGATGTGCTCGTAGTGGTCGGTCTCGCCGCGCACCACGCAGCCCAGGGCCACCACCGCCGCGAAGCGGCCGGAGCGCGCGGCGGCCTGCGCGGCCAGGGGGAGCTCGAAGGCCCCCGGCACCTCGACCTCCTCCACGTCCTGCTCCGCGGCCCCCATCTCGCGCAGGGCGGCGCGCGCGCCCGCGGCCAGCCCCGCCACCACCTGGGGGTTGAAGGCCGAGCGCACCACGGCCACGCGCAGCCCCCGCGCGTCCGGGACCACCGTGGGGGCCTGCTTCACGGGCGGGTCCCGCGGGGCCCGGCCCCGGGACGGGGCGGCCTCACCGGCCCTGGAACTGCGCCGGCCTCTTCTCGAGGAAGGCGGTGGTGCCCTCCTTCATGTCGGCGGTCGTGCAGATCAGCCCGAAGAGGGTGGCCTCGATGTACTGGCCCTGGCCCAGCGGGACCTCGAGCCCGGCGTTGACCGCCTCCAGCGTGAAGCGCAGGGACACGGGGCCGTTGGCCAGCATCTTGCGCAGGAGCGCCTCGGACTCCTCGAGCAGCTTCTCCCGCGGGACCACGCGGTTGACGAGGCCGATGCGCAGGGCCTCCTGCGCGTCCACCATCTCCCCGGTGAGGAGCATCTCCAGGGCGCGGCCCTTGCCCACCAGCCGCGGCAGCCGCTGCGTGCCCGCGTAGCCGCACATGATGCCCAGCTTGACCTCCGGCGTGCCCAGGCGCGCGTTCTCCGAGGCCACGCGCACGTGGCAGGCCAGGGCGAGCTCGCAGCCCCCGCCCAGGGCGAAGCCGTTGACCGCCGCCACCACCGGCTTGCCCAGGCCCTCGATGCGGTCGAGGACCCGCTGCCCGCGGAGCGAGCGCTCCTTGCCCTCCACGGGCGTCTGCTCGCTCAGCTCCGCGATGTCGGCGCCGGCCACGAAGGCCTTCTCCCCCGCTCCCGTGAGGATGACCCCGCGCACGCCCGCGTCGCTCCCCAGCGCGGCGAAGGCGGCGTCGAGCTCGCTCACGGTGCGGTCGCTCAGCGCGTTGAGCTTCTCGGGCCGGTTGACGGTGACCACCGCCACCCCGTCCCTGGTCTCGACCTTGATGTTCTCGTATGTGGTCATGTGCGCTCCGGTGATGGACGCGGCGGGCCGCCGGCTCAGACCAGCCCGGTGACCGGGCGCGGCGGCTCCTGGGCGTAGTCGTAGAAGCCCTTGCCCGACTTCCTGCCGTGCAGGCCCGCCTGCACCATGCGCTTGAGGAGGGGCGGGGGCGCGAACCGCTTCTCGCGGAACTCGTCGAACATGATGTTGGCGATGAAGTAGGTGGTGTCCAGGCCCACGAAGTCGAGCAGGGTCAGGGGGCCCATGGGGTGGCCGCAGCCCAGGCGCATCCCCTCGTCGATGTCGGTGACGGAGCCCACGCCCTCCTCCAGGGCGCGGATGGCGTCCAGGAGGTAGGGCACCAGCAGCCGGTTCACCACGAAGCCCGTGCGGTCGGTGGCCTTCACCGGCGTCTTGCCCAGGCTGCGCGCGAAGGCCAGCGCCTCCTCGAAGACGGCGGGCTCCGTGAGGGGCGAGCGCACCACCTCCACCAGCTTCATCAGGGGCACGGGGTTGAAGAAGTGCAGGCCCACGAAGCGCTGCGGCCTCTTCGTCACCGCCGCCATCTCGGTGATGGAGAGGGAGGAGGTGTTGGAGGCGAAGATGGCGTGCTCGGGGACCACGTCGTCCAGGGCGCGGAAGAGCTCGTGCTTGGCGGGCAGGCTCTCCACCACCGCCTCCACCACCAGGTCGCACTTGCGCAGCGCCTGCAGGTCGGTGGTGCCGCGCAGGTGCCCGAGGACCTCCTGCATGCGCTCGGCGGTGACCTTGCCCTTCTCCACCCCCTTGCCCAGGAAGCTCTTGACGCGGGCCAGGCCCTTGCCCAGCAGCTCGTCGCTGACCTCGCGCACCACCACGTCGTAGCCGGCCTCCGCGCAGACCTGCGCGATGCCGGAGCCCATCAGCCCGCACCCGACCACGCCGACCGTCTTGATGGCCATTGCTCCTCTGTCGTCGTTCAAGGGAGAGCGAGGCGGCGGCGCGGCTACGCCTGGCTCTCGATGATCATGGCGATGCCCTGTCCCCCGCCGATGCAGGCGGTGGCCAGCCCGTAGCGCCCCTTCCGCCGCCGGAGCTCCAGGGCCAGGGTCAGGAGGAGCCGCGTGCCCGTGGCCCCCAGGGGATGGCCGAGCGCGATGGCGCCGCCGTTGACGTTGGTCTTCTCGCGCTCCAGGCCCAGCTCCTTCTCCACGGCCAGGTACTGCCCGGCGAAGGCCTCGTTGACCTCGACCAGGTCCATGTCGCGCACGGAGAGCGAAGCTCGCTCCAGGGCGCGGCGCGAGGCGGGCACCGGCCCGATGCCCATGATCTCGGGGGGCACCCCGGCCACGCCCCAGCTCACCACGCGGGCCAGGGGACGCAGCCCGCGCCGGCGCGCCTCCGCCTCCTCCGCCAGCACCAGGGCCGCCGCCCCGTCCACGATCCCGCTCGCGTTTCCCGCGGTGACGGAGCCGTCCTTGCCGAAGGCGGGCTTCAGCGAGGCCAGGCCCTCGAGGGTGGTCTCCGGGCGCGGGTGGTCGTCCGCCGCCACCGTGGCCGGCTTGCCGCGCTCCTTGACGGGCACGGGCACGATCTCCTCCTCGAACACGCCGCGGACGCGCGCCGCCTCCGCCGCCTGCTGGCTGCGCAGCGCGTAGGCGTCCATCTGCTCGCGGGTGATGCCGTGCTGGCGAGCGAGGTTGTCGGAGGTCTGGGCCATGTAGAGGCCGCAGTGCGTGTCGAGGAGGGCCACCATGAGCGAGTCCTCGAGCTTCCCTTCTCCGAGCCGGAAGCCGACGCGGGCCCCGCGCAGGACGTGAGGGGCCTGCGTCATGTTCTCCATGCCCCCGGCCACGGCCAGGCGCGACTCGCCCAGGCGGATCATCTGCGCCGCGGAGACCACGGACTGGATCCCGGAGCCGCAGAGCCGGTTGACGGTGAGGGCGGGGGTCTCCACGGGAATGCCGGCCTTCAGGGCCACGTGCCGCGCCCCGTAGATGGCGTCCCCCGACGTCTGCAGGGCGTTGCCCATCACCACGTGGTCGACGGACGCCGCCGGCGCCCCCGTCCGCGCGAGGGCGGCCCGTGCGGCCACCGCCCCCAGCTCGAGGGCGGACACGTCCTTGAGCGCGCCGACGTACTCGGCCATGGGCGTGCGCGCGCCGCCCAGGATGACGACCTCTTGCGACATGGATGACTCCGTTGGCCGGCGGGACCGTGGCGGTCCCCCGACCCGACCTCAGCCGCGACGGGCCGGAAAGAGCGTAAAGTATACCGCGTGCTGCGGTCCGCGCCTACGCTCCGCCGCGCGTGCGCCGCGTTGCTGCTGCTCGCGGCGCTTCCCGCGTGCAGCGGCGAGTACGACAACCCGTTCGAGCCCTCCGGGCGCCCGGCCAGCCTGCCTCCCGGCGCCGACATCGTCTTCGCGGGCAACACGCAGGAGACGCAGCCGGGGGCGCTGCACGAGCTGTTCGCGGTGGCCGACGACGGCTCCTCGCTCACCCGCCTGACCAGCTGCACGCCGCTCTGCGACACCCTGGAGGCGGCCCCCGCCACCGACCGGGAGCGGATGATGATGCGGCGGGTGGTGGACGCCAACAACGACGACACCGTGGGCGCGGACGACGGGGCGGCCCTCTTCTACGCCGACCTCGAGCGGCGCGTGGAGTCCGGCGTCCTGAGCGACGCGCGCGCGAGCGGCGTGGACTGGGCGGCGACGGGGGACGTCATCGTCTACAGCGGCGCAGGCGAGGGCGCGGTGGACGACCTCTGGGTCATGGACCCCAACGGGCAGAACCGGCGCAACCTCACCCTCAGCCCGGCCGTCCGCGAGCGGCGGCCGCGCATCGACCCCACCGGCCAGGTGGCGGTCTTCGAGCGGATCGACGCCACGGGCAAGGGCCAGGTCTTCATCTTCCAGACCACGCTCTCCCAGATCCGGGTGACGGCGGGGGGGCCGGGCAGCGCGCCCCTCCCCGGCACGCCGTACCTCGTCGGCTCCGACGCCGACCCCGACTACTCCCCGGACGGGCGGTCGGTGGCGTTCCGCCGCCTCGCCGAGCTGGGGGACGGGCGGCTCGGGTACTGGGACCTCATGACCGTGCGCATCGACGGCACCGGCCTCACCCTCATCGCGTCGGGTCCGCAGTTCCGCGGGGCGCCCGACTGGGGCCCGCAGGGCATCGTCTTCAACGAGGTCGACCTCGCCGCCGGCGCCTCCCGGCTGGTCGTCGTGCAGCCCGACGGCTCCGGCCGGAGCGTGCCCGTCACCGTGGGCTCGGCCTTCGACCTTCTCTTTCCGCGCTGGCTGACGCCGCCGTGAGCGCCGGCGGCTCGCCGCAGCGGGCCGCCGCCTCGCAGACGTAGAGCGCCATCTCCCCCGCCCGCACCCGGGCCACGCCGCGCGCCTCGAGCTCCGGGCGCAGCCAGTCCTCCGTGCCGCCCTCCGCCGCCACCACGATCCCGAAGCGTGGCTGCGCGCGCACCGGCTCCGGCGGCTCGCGGAACCAGCGCCGGGAGAAGTGGTGGGTCTGCGCGCGGTCCCCCGAGAGGAACGCCACGCGCCAGCGCACGTCCCAGTCCTCGATCATGGCGTGCCGTATGCCCGCGCCCTCGAGGGCGGCCAGGACGGCGGGCGCCGTCCCCGGGGCGCCGCGGCCGGAGATGCCGTGGATGGTCTCGTCCCGCGCCACCCGCGCCGCCTCGCGGGCCCGGTCGGCCAGCGTCACCGCCAGCAGCGCCGCCGCGGCGGTGGAGGCGGCGCCGCCCCGGCGCAGCGCCGCGTGGACGCCCAGGCCGGCCAGGATGGACAGGCTCGGCTCCAGGAAGAGGAGATAGCGCGCGCTGCTCCCCGCATCCGGGTGGAGGGCGAAGAGGACCAGGAACACGCCGACGTGGGCGCCGAGCAGGGCCGTGAGCGGCGGCGCGCCCTCGCCGGGGCCGCGCGGGCGCCGGCCCCACACGGCCAGCGCACCCAGGGCCAGGGCGAAGAACGCGGTCTCGAGGAGGTTGGGCGCCACCGCGATCGCCGGGTTGCCGTACAGGTTGTCCGGCGCCTGCGCGCTCGGCAGCCAGCGCGTCAGCGTCGCCCAGAAGGCGCGCGGCACGCCGGACAGGGGACGCAGCCCGGACGGCGGTGCCGGGGCCTGCGCGAACCACGCCGGCAGCGCGCCCAGGGCGAAGGCGGCGACCCACGCCGGAGCGCGCAGCGCCGCGCGCGCGCCGTGCCGGCGGGCCAGGAAGGCCAGCGCCACCACGGCCACCGCCGCGAACGCGGGCAGGAGGTAGTACCCGAACCCGCAGAGGGCGGCCACGCCCAGCTCCGCCGGCCACCGGGGGCGGCGCCGCACGCCGGGCAGCGCGAGGAAGACGAGGGCGGCCACGAGCTGGCCCTCGAGGTAGCCGCCGCGGACGTCGAAGCTCCAGCGCAGGAGGCTGGCCGTGGTGCCGTAGACCACCGCCGCGCACAGGGCGGCGGGGGCGCCGCACGCCGTCCGCACCAGGCGATGGACCACGAGCAGCGAGACCAGGCTCACGACGGCGCCCACCGTGGTCAGCGCCGCCTCCGACGGTCCCGTCACGCCCAGCACCGCCGCCCCCAGCCAGGCCAGCAGCGCCGCCCCCCCGTTGTAGGGCGCGTTGAGGGCGGTGAGCGGCCATTCCCCGCGCTCGAGCAGCCGGAGGGCCATGATGCCGACGGTGGCCTCGTCGCCGTGCAGGGGCGCCTGCGTGGTGGCGGCGAGGGTCAGGCGCAGGCCGGCGGTGGCCACGAAGAAGAGCGCGAAGAGGCGGTCGGCGGTGGCGGCCCGCACGCGCTCAGCGCCGCGTGTGGACGACGGCGGGGTCGTCCAGCTCCAGCACCTCGGCCACGGTGCCCGCCCGCGCCGGGAGCAGCGGGCCCGGGGAGGGAAGCACGGTGAAGGCCTGGTCGGCCTGCGGCGCCGCGCGCCACGGGGCCTGGCGCCAGCGGCGCGCCAGCGCGCCGTAGCTGGCCGCGTGCCCGTGCGGAAAGGGCAGGGCGAGGACGAAGGGGCGGCCACCGCTGCGGGCGAGGACGAAGTCCACCGCCGGCTTCTGCACGCGCAGGGAGTGGATGCCGTCCACGCGGTAGTGCCCGGCGAGGGAGAGCCACGAGCCTCCGGTCAAGGCGGCCACGCAGAGCGCGGCCGCCCACGCCCCGCGCGCCGATCGCGCCAGGCGCTCGAGCGCGGCGGTGGGCGCGAGCAGGGCCACGGGCCCCAGCGCCGCCACGTAGTGCGCGTAACCGGCCTTCCGGGTCAGGGCGAACACGAGCACCACGGCCAGCGGCGCCGTCACGAAAGCGAGCACCAGCGCGCGCGCGCCGGCGCTGCCGGCATCGCGCCGCCCGCGCCGGGCCAGCAGCAGGGCGCCGGCCAGGCAGAGTCCCCAGCTCGAGGCGAAAGCCAGCCACCCCAGGGCGGCCGCGCCGTCGAAGAAGGCAGTGGTCGCCGCGCGGCCTCCCTCCGCCCAGAAGGCGAGACGGTGGAAGCCGGACCAGTAACCCTGCCCCACCAGGTAGCTGACGTCGGTGGTGGCCAGGCCCAGGAAGTCCGCCATCTGCTCCGGCAGCGCGCTCCAGGGCCAGGTCCCGGGCGCCGGCCCCAGCAGCCGCCGCGTGTTGCGGAACCCGTCCCGCGCTTCCAGGACGAGGTACGGCACGTAGCAGAGCAGCCCCGCGGCGGCCCCCGCCGCCAGGGCGGCGCGGGGCAGGCGCGGCCGGAGCACGGCCACGGCCGCCAGCGTCAGCACCCAGAGGTGGAGCCAGGTCAGGTGGACCTGGAAGCCGGCCACGAGGAGGAAGGCGAGGAGGCCCGCGGCCGGGCGGCTTGGCCGCTCCACCAGGCGCAGGAGGCAGCACAGGGCGGCGGCGGACGCCGGGAAGAGCAGGTTGGCGGACCAGATGCGATCGCCCAGGACCACCGGCCAGGGCAGCAGCGCGGCGCAGCAGAGGAAGAGGAGGCCCGCGCGCTCGCCCCACGCCCTCCGCACCGCCTCGCTCAGGGCGAAGGCCGCGCCCAGCCCCAGCGCGGCCACGAACGCGCCGCCGGCCAGGGGGTCGCGCGTGAGGGCCTGGGGCAGCGCCATCACGTAATAGAAGAGCGGGCCCGGCACCGAGGCCTCGGTGCCGCTGATGCTGGGGCCCAGGGCGGGGAACCGCCGGCCCTCCACGATGTCCAGGGCCGCCTGCCAGGACGTGGACTCGTCGAGGTGGAAGCGGGCGCGCGCCACGGCGAAGGCGCGCAGGGCCGCGCCCAGGGCGAGGACCAGGAGCCTCGCCGCCCTCGCGCTAATGGACGGCCTTGCCCGCGAACATGCCCTCGCGGTAGGCGACGATGCGTCCCTCCACCGCGGAGGCGGCCACCGAGAGGGGCGAGGCCAGGTAGAGGCGGCCGGGGCCGGACCGGTTCTGGTAGTTGCGGTTGATGGCGGAGACGGTGACCTGGTCGCGCGCGGTGGAGACCCCCGGACCGCAGCCGATGCAGGCCCCGCAGCCGGGGTGGATGACGCGCACGCCCGTCTTCTCGAAGACGTCCACGTAGCCCTTGCCGCGCGCGTACTCCTCGACGGCCTGGGAGCCGAACTGGATGAAGAAGTCCACGCCCTCCTTCACCCGCCGCCCCGCGCGCAGGGCCTCCGTCATGACCTGCGCGTACTGGTCGAGGTCGTCCTCCTTGCCCGCCGTGCACGATCCGCCGTAGGCGATCTGGATGGGCACCTCGCCGATGTCCGCGATGAGGGCGCCGTTGGTGGGGTCGGAAGGCACGCCCAGGGCGGGGTCGCCCGGCGTGGCCACCATGGGCCGCAGGGCGGAGAGGTCGATGACGTGCACGCCCCCGTGGTAGCGGGCGCCGGGATCGGGCCGCACCACCTGCGCACGCAGGCGCTCGCGGTCCGCGCCGGGCCGGCGCTGGACGATCCAGTCCAGGGCCTCCTCGTCCACCTCCACCACCCCCGCCTTGGCCGAGCACTCCGTGGCCATGTTGCAGAGCACGGCCTCCTCGTCCGGGGAGAGGTGGCGCAGCCCCTCTCCCCCGAACTCCATGACACGGTCCAGCGTCTCCTGGCGCCGCGCGTGGTGGGCGAGGATGTGCAGCATCACGTCCTTGGCGGTGACGCCCGCGGGCAGGCGACCCACCAGCTCGAAGCGGATCGACTCCGGCACCTCCACGAAGGTGAGGCCGGAGACGGCGATGGCGGCGTACTCGGTGGCGCCCACGCCGTGGGCCAGGGCGCCCAGCGCCCCGCCCATGGTGGTGTGGCTGTCGGTGGCCTGGATCAGCTCGCCCGGCTCGATCATCTGCTCGCGCGCCACCGTGTGGCAGATGCCAGGGGACACGCCGCCGCGCGCGGAGAAGTCGAGCACCCCCGTGCTCCGCTGGAAGGCGCGCTGGGCCTCGCGCAGAGCCTCGATCTTGGGGGCGAAGGGGGCCATGCGGGCCACGCCGTCCGCGTAGATCAGGTGGTCCTCGAAGACGGCGAACTTGCCCGGGTTGGCCAGGCGGTAGCCCGGCCCGTATTCCCGGGCCAGGAAGTAGTCGACCTGGGCGGTGGTGAACTCGTGCGAGTACCCCCCGTCCACGCGCACCGCCACCGCGTCCCCGGGAGCGAGGTACACCGGCGCCTCCAGCCCCACCGCGTGGCGGGCCAGGATCTTCTCCGCCACCGTCATGGGGCGCGGAGCTCCCGCCGGCCGCGGCAGCGCGACCTCCCCGCGGGCGTAGGCCTTGGTGAAGGGGAAGAGGCCGCCGTGCTCGATGATGGCGCGGGTGATGGCGTCGTGGCCGGCGGTGAACTCGGCCAGGGGCACGGCCTCCCCCGCCTGCAGCCGGCGCAGCACCGCGTGGTCGGTCATGAGCACGCCCTGGGCGATGTTGTTGCGGGCGTGGATGGGAGCGAAGGAGGCGGCCACCGCGATGCGGATGCCCGACCACTTCTCCGCCTGCACCGCCGTCTCCCGCGAGGAGCCCACGCCCTTGCGGTAGCCGGAGACCACGACCTCGAAGCCGCCCTCCATGAGCGCGCCCTCCGGGAAGAGGCGCTCGCCGTCGATGGTGATCCCGGCGTAGGCGTTGCGCGCGATCTTCTCTGGCTCGTAGTCGAAGCAGGCCCAGGCCGGGGTCATGGCGTCGGTGTTCACGTCGTCCATGAGGTCTTCGACGCGCAGGTCCTCCATGCGCAGGTCAAGCTCGCCGCGCAGCTGGCGGCGGATGAGCTCGGGGTCCCGGGTGAGGAAGAAGACGCGCTTGCCGGGGGTGAGGCGCACGAGGGGGGAAGGTCTCATCGGGTGGTCGCGGCCTCCAGACACCGCATTCTACCAACCCGTGCGCGGGCGCCGCTCAGTAGACCTCCCACAGCTCGAAGCGCGCGCCCTCGTCGCGCGACCAGGCCCAGGGCAGGTACCCCCACGCGTTCGAGTAGAACCCGGCGCCCGCCCCCATCACCCGCCCGCCCGGCGCCGCGTCGCGCAGGAGCCCCACCAGGCGCTTGCGCGGAAGGCGGGCGGCGAAGTGGGCGCCGGGGAGGTGGGGCGCGCCCACCACCGCGTCGCCGGGGCCCGGCCGCGTCCGCGCGGAGAGGGGAAAGGCGCCCGCGCGCTCGGCGTACCAGTGGAAGCCCCAGTGGCCGGCGAACCAGACCCGCTGTCCTCCCCGCGCCCGCGGGGCGATGAGCTCCGCCGCCGCCCGCCGGCCCAGCCCCGCCGCGCGGGCGTCCGCGGCCACGATGAGCAGGGCCAGCGCCGTGCCCGACGCCGCCGTGGCCAGGCGGACGGCGCGCGCTCGCCGCGAGCCGGCCGCTTCCAGGGCGCGCGCCACCAGGAGGGCCACCGCGGGCGCGCAGGGCACGAGGTACTTGGGGGCGAGGTGCATGTAGGCGACCACCGGCAGCGGCAGCAGGAGCCAGGCGCACAGCACCAGCCCGTCGCGGTCCCGCGCGCGCAGGGCGACGCGCAGCGCGTCCACGCCCGCCACCACCGTGGCCGCCACCACGGGGACCATGAAGGCGGCCGCGGCCAGCTGCCCCACGCGCGCGAGCTGCCAGGCCGCGAAGAGCGCGCCGGGAGCGGCCGTCCACCACGGCAGCCGCGGGAAGCGCGCGGCCAGCCAGGGCAGGGTGAAAGGCATGGACAGGGCGAGGTGGCCGAGCCAGGAGAGCGCGTTCCGCTCGTCCCAGACCACGAACCGCGCCGCCATCTCCCCCACCCCTGCGGACTCGGGATCGCGCAGGACCAGGAGCGCCAGGGCGAGCAGCGGACCCGCGCCCAGCGCCGGCCACAGCCGCCCCAGCGCCGCGCGCGGCGGCGTCCGCGCCGCGGGCCAGAGCGCCAGCAGCGCGACGGGGACGAGGAGCACGGCGTGGGATCGGCAGAGCGCGGCGCCGCCCAGGGCCGCCATGGCCAGGAGCCCGTCGCGCGCGCGCCCCCGCGCGCGGAAGGCGTAGACGCGGTCCATGCCCGCCGCGGCCAGGGCCAGGGCGGGCACGTCCGGCATGCTCGTGCTGGCCATGGCCAGGACCGCGGGGGCGGCGGCCACCATGAGGCCGGCTCCGCGCGCGCCCGGCGCCCCCAGCCCCAGGCGCAGCCCGAGGGAGACGGTCGCCACCACGGCCACGCCGAGGAGCAGGAGCCACGTGAGGTGCGACGCCCACTCGGGCGCGCCGAGCCACGCCGCGGGGACGAGCAGGTAGGCGCCCAGGGGCACCACCAGCGCGGTGAGGCGCTCGCTCTCCTCGAACCAGGTGACCTCCACCGCTCCCGGGCGCAGGGGCTCGCGCAGGATCTGCTCCGCCATCCACAGCGAGTAGGGGTCGTCCACGGTGTAGGCCTGGTCGAGGAAGGGCAGCAGCGCCGCCGCCGCCAGCAGGAGG
>DATBIO010000049.1:0-7013 GCA_036556965.1 Vicinamibacteria bacterium | reverse complement strand
GTGGGGTCGCCGATGCCGTCCTGGTCGTCGACCACGAACTCCTGGGGCAGGACGTGCAGGATCTCGCGGTCGGCGGGGATGGAAACGGCCTTGGCCGCCTCCACCACCCGGCGGACGTCCTCGCGCTCGATGGTCCGGTTGCGGCCGGAGATGGCGATGACGCCCCGCGAGTTGAAGCCGCGGATGTGCGTGCCCGCCAGGCCCACGTAGGCGGAGCCGATCTCGACCCCCGCCATCAGCTCCGCCTCCTCCACCACCTTCTTGATGGAGTCCACGGTCGCTTCCAGGTTGATGACCACGCCCTTGCGCAGGCCCTTGCTCTCGGCCTGGCCGATGCCGATGACGTCGAGCCGTCCGTCGTCGGTCATCTCGGCGACGATGGCGCACACCTTGTGCGTGCCTATGTCCAGGCCGACGACGTAGCGTTCTTTCTTCTTAGCCATTAGGACGCCTTCTCATCCATTGCCAGGCTCCGTTTGGTGGCGCACCGGGCGCACCTCGCCGCCGTTCGGTCCGGTGCCCACGTCGGATGGGTGCCGCGGCGCGGTCGCGGGCAGCGCAGGGGCAGGGGGCGCGGGGGCGGGGAGCGCGCGCGGGGCGGGCTCCGTGCCCGCGCCGGCGGGGGCCGCTCCCCTCTTCACGTAGATCCGGTCGCGGAAGCGCAGGTCGAAGTACTCGGCATCGGGGCAGCGCCGCGCGAGCTGGCTGCGCAGGCCGAGGAACGTCTCCAGGGCCGGCCGGTAGGGTGGCTCGCCCAGGCGCAGCACCTCGCCGCCCCCCCGCAGCACCACGCGGATGTCGCCGCCCGGCTCGACCTCCAGCTCCGACACCACCGCCCCCAGCGCGCCCAGGTCCGCGAGCAGGGCGGCCAGCCGCGCGCCCCGCTCGCGGCGGACCTCGACGGAGGCGCTGCCCAGGCCGCGCACGATGGGGAGGTCGAAGCCGGCGGTGCGCGGACCGTACACGTCGATCAGGGTGCCGTCCGCGCCCATCAGGTAGAGCCGCTCCACCTCCGCCACGGCCAGCGGCTCGCGCTCGCGCACCTCCACCCGGAGCGTGTCGGGCAGCGTGCGCACGATGCTGGCCTCCGCCACCCAGGGCGAGGCCTTGAGCCGCGCGGTGAGGGAGGCGATGTCCAGGGAGAGGATGTTCTCGCCCACCGCCGGCCCCAGGAGGTCGCGCACCTCGCCCTCGGAGAGGAAGCGACCGCCGCGCACCTCGAGCCGCGTCACGCGCAGGCGCTCGCTGGCCATGACGCGCGCGTAGCCGCCCCAGAGCAGGGTCAGGAGGACGGCCGCCCCCCCCGCCAGCTGCAGGCCCAGGACGACGCGCCCGGTGAGGCCGCGCCGGGCCCGGCGCACGCGCGTGCGCCGGCTCGAGCGCAGGAACGGCTGGTCCCCCGCCTCGACCGGCTCGTCGCGGTCCGCCCGCGCGCGCCGCACGTCCTCGAGCAGCCTCCGTGCCTCGCGACGGCGCTCGCGGCGGCCCGTGGGGTCCAGCTCGAGCTGGCGCGGGGTGCCCTTCACTGCCGCCTCCGCAGGAGCTCCTCGCCCGCCGTCCAGACGCTGCCCGCGCCGAGGGTGAGGACCACGTCACCCTCGCGCACCTCGGCGGCCAGGCGATCCGTGGCCCCTCTCAGGTCGCCCGCGTAGACGGCCTGGCGGTGGCCCTTCTTGCCCATGGCGGCGGCCAGCGTCTCCGCGCTGACGTCGGCCAGGGGCTCCTCGCCCGCGGGGTAGACGTCGCAGAGGAGGACCACGTCGGCCACGTGGAAGGCGCGGCAGAACTCGTCCCAGAGCGCCTGCGTGCGCGTGTACCGGTGCGGCTGGAAGAGCACCACCATCCGCCGCGCGCCGGCCATGGACTTCAGCGCCTCCAGGGTGGCGTGGATCTCCGTGGGGTGGTGGCCATAGTCGTCCACCACCGTCACCCCCCCCGCCTCGCCCCGCACCTGGAAGCGGCGGTCCACGCCCGTGAAGGCGCGCAGGCCCGCCTGCACCTCGTCGAAGCCGACGCCGAGGTCGAGACCCACCGCCACCGCGGCCAGGGAGTTGAGGACGTTGTGCGCGCCGGGCACGCTCAGCTCCACGGTGCCCTGCGGCTCGCCGCCCAGGGTGGCGGTGTAGCGCGCGCCCAGGGGGAGCAGCTGCACCTCGCGCGCGGACACCTGGGCCTGCGGGCTGAGGCCGTAGCTGAGCACCCGGCGCTCGACGCGGGGCAGGATGTCCTGCACCGGCGCGTCGTCGAGGCAGAGCACGGCCGCACCGTAGAACGGCACCTTGTTCACGAAGCCCAGGAACGTCTCCTGCACGTCCGCGAGGTCGCGGTAGGTGTCGAGGTGCTCGCGGTCGATGTTGGTGACGACGGCCACGGTGGGCGACAGCTTCAGGAACGAGCGGTCCGACTCGTCGGCCTCCGCCACCATGAACTCGCCCTTGCCCAGCCGGCCCCCCGAGCCCAGGACGCCCAGCCGGCCCCCCACCACCACCGTGGGGTCGAGCCCGCCCTTCTCCAGCACCATGGCCACCATGGACGTGGTGGTGGTCTTGCCGTGGCTGCCCGCCACCGCCACCCCGTACTTCATCCGCATCAGCTCGGCCAGCATCTCCGCGCGGGGGATGACGGGCACGCTGCGGCGGCGCGCCTCCAGCACCTCCGGGTTGTCGGGGCGCACGGCGGTCGAGGTCACCACCACGTGCGCGTCCTCCACGTTGGCCGCGGCGTGGCCCTCGCACACCCTGGCCCCCAGCGCGGCCAGTCGGTCGGTGGTGGCCGAGCGCTTCAGGTCGGAGCCGGACACCACGTACCCGAGGTTGCACAGCACCTCGGCGATCCCGCTCATGCCGCTGCCGCCGATGCCCACGAAGTGCACGTGCCGGTACTTCTTCAGCACGCGCGGCCCTCCAGGAGGTCGGCCACGCGCGCGGCGGCGTCGGCGCGGCCCAGGCCGCGCGCCGCCGACTCCATGGCTTCCAGCCTTCCCGGGGCCAGGAGCACGCCGCGCACGGCCTCCGCCAGGCGCCGCCCGTCCAGCTCGTGCTCCTCCACCATCACCGCGGCCCCCGCCTCCTGCATGGCCACCGCGTTGCTCCTCTGGTGGTCGTCGGCGGCCCGGGCGAAGGGGACCAGCACCGAGGCCTTGCCCGCCACCGCCAGCTCCGCGCAGGTAGTGGCCCCGCTGCGGCAGGCCACGAGGTCGGCGCCCGCGAAGCGCTCCTCCATGTCGTGCAGGAAGGGCAACACGGCGTCGCCGTCCCGCCCCGCGGCGGCGTAGGCGGCGCGCACCTCGTCGAGGGCCGCCTCGCCCGTCTGGTGCACGATGCGCAGGGTGTCCGCGGGCGGCAGGTGGGGCAGGGCCGCCGCCATCGCCTCGTTCAGCACGCGCGACCCCTGGCTGCCCCCGAAGACGAGCAGCGTGTACGGGGGCTGGTGGGCCCTGGCGGGCAGCGACGCGAAGCCGCCGCGCACCGGGTTGCCCGTGAGCACGCCCTTCCTGCCGAACTGGCGGCGCGCCGCCTCGTAGGAGCAGGCGGCGTGGCGGACGAACGGACGCAGCACGCGGTTGGTGAAGCCCGGGCGCGCGTTGGGCTCGAGGATGACGGTGCGGACGCCCAGCAGCGCGGCCATGAGCAGCAGGGGCCCCCCCGCGTACCCGCCCACGCCGAGCACGGCCGACGGCCGGCGGCGCCGGACCAGGGCCAGGGCCTTGAGCAGCGCCCCGGGCAGCGCGAGCAGGCCCTTGGCCAGCCCCCGCGCGCCCACGCGGTTCAGGGGCAGGATGGGCAGCATCACCAGCTCGTAGCCGGCGCGGGGGACGAGCCGGCCCTCCAGGCCGCGGGGCGTGCCCACGAAGACGATGCGCGCAGAGGGGTCGCGGCGGCGGACCTCGTCCGCCACGGCGATGCCCGGGAAGATGTGGCCGCCGGTGCCGCCGGCGGCGACGAGCAGCGTGGACTCAGTCGCCATGCTGGGAGACGCTCAGCACCAGGCCGAGCGCGAGGAGGGTGAACAGCAGCGAGCTGCCCCCCGCGCTGATGAAGGGGAGGGGGATGCCCTTGGCGGGCAGGAGCCCGAGCACCACGCTCACGTTGACGAGGGCCTGCACCACGATGGCCAGGGTCAGGCCGGCGGCCAGGTAGGTGCCGAAGGGGTCGGGCGCCCGCCAGGCCGCGCGCAGGCCGCGCCAGAGCAGGAGCACGAAGCCCAGCACGACGAGGCCCGCTCCCACCAGGCCCAGCTCCTCGCCGATGACGGCGAAGATGAAGTCGCTGTACGGGTAGGGCAGGAAGAAGAGCTTCTGCCTGCCCTCCATCAGCCCCACGCCGGTGATGCCGCCCGTGCCCACCGCGATGAGGCTCTGGATGATCTGGTAGCCGGACCCGCGCGGGTCGGCGTACGGGTTCAGGAAGGCCTCGATGCGGTCGCGGCGGTAGGCCGCCGTCATCACCGCCTGGTAGAGGAGCACGGCGCCGGGCACGCCCAGGGCGGCGAAGTAGCGCAGGCGCACACCGGACAGGTAGAGCATGATCCCGCCCAGCAGCACGATGGTGGCCGCCGTCCCGAGGTCGGGCTGGATGTAGACGAGGAAGGCGAACCAGCCCAGCAGCAGGAGGGCGGGAAAGAGGCTGGGCAGGAAGTCGTTGATGCGATCGCCCCGGCGCTCGAGGTGATAGGCGAGGAAGAGCACCACCGCCAGCTTGGCCAGCTCCGCGGGCTGGAAGGAGAGCGCGCCCAGGCGGATCCAGCGGTGCGTGTCGTTCACGGCGGGCATGAAGAGCACGGCCACCAGGAGCAGGGTGGCGGCGCCCAGCACGGCGTAGACCACGGCGGGCTGCCGCAGCTTCCGGTAGTCGAGGCGCATGGCCGCCACCATGGCCACCAGGCCCAGCGCCGCCCATACCACCTGCCGGATGAGGAAGTGGTAGGCGTTGCCGTGGCGCTCCGAGGCCAGCACGGAGGACGCGCTCCAGACCATGACCAGGCCCAGCCCGAGCAGGGCCGCACCCACCGCGAAGAGGGTGAGGTCGGAGGAGAGCTTCTTAGCCATTGCCCGTCCTCGGGCCGGAGGGGCCGCGCAGCGTCTCCGCCAGCCGCGCGACCTCGGCCTTGAAGGCGCGGCCGCGCTCCGCGTAGTCGGCGAACATGTCGAAGGAGGAGCAGGCGGGGGCGAGCAGCACGGTGCCCTGCGGCCGCACCGCGGCGTGCGCGCGCTCCACGGCCTCGCGCAGGGAGGCGCAGTCCACGACCTCCACCACGCCGCCCAGCGCCTCGGCGATGAGGGGGCGCGCCTCGCCGATGGCGAGGACGGCCCGGCCGGGCCGCCGCAGGGCGGGGGCGAGGAGGCCGAAGTCGCCCCCCTTGTAGCGGCCGCCCAGGATCACGGCCACCGGCCCCTCGAAGGCCTCCAGGCTCCGGCGCGCCGCCTCCACGTTGGTGGCCTTGGAGTCGTTGAAGAAGGCCACCCCGCCGACCTCGTCCACGCGCTCCAGCACGTGCTCCACGCCGGTGAAGCGGGCGGCGGCGGCGCGGACGTCGTCCGGCGAGGCGTCCATCAGCCGGGCGGCGGCGGCCGCGGCCAGGAGGTCGCCGCGCAGGTGCTCGCCGGGCAACCGCACCTCCGCGCGAGCGAAGAGGCGCTCGGTCCTCCCCTCGCGCCGCAGGCAGGCGAAGCCGCCGGCGAAGAAGGCGGCGTTGCCCTGGGGGGCCTCGGTCAGGGGCGCGGGGTGGAAGAAGACCTGCCGCGCGCGGCCCGCGCGGGCCCGGGCCAGGACGCCGTGGTCGTCGGCGTTCACCACCGCCCAGTCGTCTTCCGTCTGGTTGGCGAAGATGCGCGCCTTGGCCGCCGCGTAGTCCTCGAAGCTGGGATGGCGGTCGAGGTGGTCCGGGGAGAGGTTCAGGAACACCGCCACCTCGGGGTGGAAGTCGCGCGTGCCCTCGAGCTGGAAGCTGGAGACCTCCAGCACGAAGCGCGTGGCCTCCGTGGAGCCCTCCAACAGCCCCGTCACCGCCTCCCCGATGTTGCCGCCCACGCGCACGTCGCCCCCGCCCTCGCGCAGCATCGCCCCCAGGGCGGCGGTGGTGGTGGACTTGCCCTTGGTGCCGGTGACGGCGGCCACCCGTCCGCGCAGGGTCCGGTAGCCGAGCTCGAGCTCGCCGATGACCTCGACCCCCGCGGTGCGCGCGGCGGCCAGCGCGGGGAGGTCCCAGGGGACGCCCGGGGACACCACCACCAGGTCCGCGCCGGCGAGCGTCTCCGGGCGGTGCGGTCCCAGCTCGAGCCTGACGCCGTCCTGGCCCAGGGTCATCGCCTCCTGCGGGAGCTCCCCTTCCCCCTTCCGGTCCGTGGCCACCACCCGCGCCCCGCGAGAAGCCAGGAAGCGGGCCGCCGCGACCCCCGACCGCGCCAACCCGACGACGACGACGGTTTTCCCCGCCAGCTCCACGGCGACCTCATCCCGCCTCGGTCATGTCTGGTCTCTCCGTTCGCACGCCCTTCCCCCGCTTCATCGGAGCTTGAGGGTCGTGATCGAGAACAGCGCGAAGATGAAGGCCACGATCAGGAAGCGGATGATGATCTGCGGCTCCTGCCACCCGATCAGCTCGAAGTGGTGGTGCAGGGGGGCCATGCGGAAGACGCGCCTCCCCGTGAGCTTGAAGAAGAAGACCTGGATCATCACGGAGAGGGCCTCCAGCACGAAGAGGCCGCCGATGGCCACCAGCAGCAGCTCCTGCTTGATGAGGATGGCCACCGTGCCCAGGGCGCCGCCGAGGCTGAGGCTGCCCACGTCGCCCATGAAGATCTGGGCGGGATAGCAGTTCCACCACAGGAAGCCCATCGCGGCGCCGACCATCGCTCCGCAGAACACGGTGACCTCGCCCGCGCTCGCGCGGTGCAGCAGGTCGAGGTACTCGGAGAAGCGGAAGTGGCTGGTCACGTAGGCGAGCCCGGTGAAGGCGGCCGCGGCGATCAGCGTGGTCCCGATCGCCAGGCCGTCGAGCCCGTCGGTCAGGTT
>DATBIO010000048.1:0-3715 GCA_036556965.1 Vicinamibacteria bacterium | reverse complement strand
TCGGTCATCAAGCCCCCCACCCTATCCCTCCCCCGCGGGGGAGGGGAACGCCTACTGCAGACTGCCCCGCGTCCCGTTGCCTATTCTTCCGAGAAGACCTCGGCCGTGAAGCAGAGGAGCTCGCAGCCTTCCTCGCGCCAGGTGGAGCGCGGCAGGCCGGCCTTGCGGCAGACCCAGTCGAGGAAGGACTCGCGGTCCCAGCCGTACTCGGTGGCCACCTGGGGAAGCAGGAGCCCGCTGCGTCCCCCGTGGCGGACGATGAGGCCGTGGAGACCCACCTCCACGCGGTCGGGGTGGACGGGAGCGGGAGGGCTGAGGGCGGAGATCTCCAGACGCAGCTCGGGAAGCTCCTCGACGGTGACGGGGCGGAAGCGCGGGTCGGTGGTGGCCGCCGCCACCGCGACCTCCGCCACCGTCTCCAGGATCGAGCGGTCCGTCTCCACGCGGCCGATGCACCCGCGGAGGCCCCCGTCGCCCCGGCGCAGGGTCACGAAAGCGCCGCGCGGCTCGCGGAGCTGCTCGTCCTCCACTTCCGGAAGCGGCGCGTGCTCGCCGGCCAGGTGGGCCCGGATGACGGCGCGCGCGTGCACGAGCAGGCGGCCGCGCGCTCCTTCCGCGAGGGGCGCGCTCACCGCGTGAAGGCGGCGGAGAGGTAGCCGACCACCCGGCTCTTGTCGCCCTCCGGCACGTCGCCGCTGTCCGCGTAGCGCAGGACGGTGGCCTCCCGCGCGCCCAGGGCGCGGCTGGCGGCCATGACCGCCACCATGGCCCCTCCGCCGCAGGCATGGCCGTGGTACGACTCCAGGCGGGCCATGAGGGCGGCGTCGTCGAAGGCCTCCACCTCCGCCACCACCTTGGCGTCGAGGACGGCGGCCTCGCGCGACGAGTGGTAGTGGCTGAGGTCGCTCGAGGCGACGAGCAGGGCGTCCCGTCCCGCGAGGACCTGGGCCAGGGCTCCCGCCAGCGCGTCCACCTCGGAGCGCGCCTGCGTGCCCAGGAGCATGGGCACGATGCGCAGCCCGGGCATCACGTGCTGGAGGAAGGGGAGCTGCATCTCCAGCGAGTGCTCGAAGGCGTGCGGCCCCGTGTCGTGCCGGATCTTCGGATGCGCGGAGGTGAGGGCGCGGGCCAGCTCCTCGTCCACCGCCGCCTCTCCCAGCGGCGTCTCGAAGGCGCCCTTGCCGTAGACGGCCACGCCGTCGAACAGCGCGCGGTGGGACGGGCCGACGAGCACGACCGTGGTGGCGGGGCGCCCGCGCAGGAGGCGGTAGCCGAAGGCGGCCACGGGGCCCGAGTACATGATGCCGGCGTGGGGGCTGATGAGCCCCACCAGCGCGCCCGGCGGCGCCGGTCCGTCGGCCGCGGACAGGTGGCCTTCGACTTCGCGGCGCAGGGCGCCCGCGGTGCCGGGATACCAGCTGCCGGCGACCGCAGCGCGGCGCAGGGCCTCGGCCATGGACGGGGTCTCCGGGGCTATGTATACACCCGATGATCCAGGGCGGGGAAGATCGGCGTGCGCCGCTCGTCGGCCAGGAGGGCCTCCTCGTCCACGCGACCCGTGGTCAGGCCGCGGTAGAGCGCCTGGAAGCGCAGGAGGTGGTCCCGCGTGCGGCGGGCCGCGTACTCCGCGGAGGTGCGCGCCCGCATGATGAAGGCCCAGTCGGAGGCCTGCGCGAGCATCAGCTCGCGCGCGGCCTGGCGCAGGGCGCGCCCCTGGAGGAGAGTGGGCTCCGGGAAGCGCCGGGCCAGCTCCACCATCCGCTCCGCGGCCACGTCGAGGTGCAGGTACACCCAGTCGTTGGCACGGTCGAGCCACACGGCGGCGTAGCCCTCGGCCCCCCACGTGGACAGCGGGGGCTGCGTCACCTCGCAGCCGGGATGGGCGGCCAGGTACTCCATGGGGGTGACCGCGCGCACGGCGCCGTCGCTCCCGGCCATGGCGCGCAGCGCTTCCTCCAGGAACCAGAGGCCCTCGAGCCACCAGTGGCCGAACAGCTCCGCGTCGTAGGGGCTGACCACCAGGGGCGGCCGGCCGTCGCTCAGGCGCGCTGTCGCGCGACGGGCCAGCTCGCGCACGAAGTGGCCGGCGTGATCGCGAGCGCGGCGGCGGGCGCGCGCGGGATCCCACGGCGCCTTGGCCCCCAGGGGCACGTCCCCCGTGATCCGGTGGACCTTGAGGCCGATGGCGCGCCGCCGTCCCGCCACCAGCAGCCCTTCCAGGACGTCGGGGGGCAGCTCGAAGCCCTGGTCCCGGTGGAACTCGCGGTAGTCGGGGTCCCCGGGGTAGCCGCCCTCGGCGCTCCAGACCTGGCGCGAGGACCACGGGTCGCGGCCGAAGAACACCACGCCCAGGGGCGACATGACGGGCGCGGCCACGCCGTCGCTGGGCCGCGGGTGCGCGTCGGTGAGGCCGTGCTCCTCGAGGAACGCGAAGCGCAGGCCCGCCGCCCGCAGGTACGCTTCCTGTCCCGGCGCGTAGCCGCACTCCGGCAGCCAGATGCCGCGGGCGGCGCGCCCGAACCGGCGCGCGTAGGCGTCCGCGCCCACCCTCACCTGGGCGCGCGCGGCGGCGGGGACGGTCTCCAGCAGGGGCAGCACCGCGTGCGTGGCGGCACAGGTCATCAGCTCCAGCCGGCCCGCTTCGGCGTGCCGGCGGAACACGTCGGCCAGGCCGGGGCCGCCGGGCCGGGAGAGCCGGGCCGCCAGGTCCTGCCACCAGGCGACGTGGAACGCGAGCGCGGCCAGGAAGGCGGGATCCTCCTCCCGCGCGCGTGCGGCCTCCCGTCGCGCCACCGCGAGGAGGCGCTCCACGCGCGCGCGCAGCCGCTCTCCCAGCAGCGCGTCGTCCATCATCGCCACCAGCGTCGGTGAGAGGCTCAGGGTGAGGCGGAACGGCACGCCCTCCCCCGCCAGCCGGTCGAGGAGGGCGGCCAGGGGGAAGTAGGTCTCCCCCATGGCCTCGAAGAACCAGTCTTCCTCCAGGAAGTCGGGATGTTCCGGGTGGCGCACGTACGGCAGGTGCGCGTGCAGCACCGGGCACCAGTAGACGCCGGGCAGTCGGGGCGGCAGCGGACTCTAGCGGCGATACGTCTCGCTGGCGCCGCCCCGGGACGTGGGCCGCGTGGCCCCCGCGCGCGCCCCCTCCGCGCCACCCTGCGGGCGCGGGCCCGCGCCGGCATCGAGGGGCACGTCCTCGGGCAGCGCGCGCGGATCGAAGCGCACGCGGCGCGACGCCGGCACGGGTGACTCCCCGGCCGGGGGCAGGGACACGGGATCGCTCACGGCCAGCCGCCGGAACTCGCCGGAGGCCAGCGTGTAGCCGAGCTCCGCGCGGTACGAGGCGCGCGTGGGATCCGCGCGCAGGTGCCGGCTCCGGTCGCCCTCGCCGAGCAGGACGACCTGCGGGGGCGCGCCGTCCTCGCCCCCCACCCGCAGGGTCAGGCGCGCCAGGGCCGCCCCGCGCCGACCGAGCTCGCGCGCGAGGGCGCGCTTCGAGCGCGGGTCCACGTCCCAGAAGGCGAAGAGGGAGTCCGGGTCCTTGGGCAGCAGCCGCACGCGGTTGGCGCCGTAGGTCTCGGGCAGCGCCTCGGCGGGCGGCGCTTCCGGCGGCGCCCCCACGGCGCGCGGGCGGGCGGCCGGCGCGCGGCGAGAGGCCCGCCCCGCCGATGCGCGGGGCCGCGCGGCGGCCGGCCTGGCCGACACGGCGCGTGGCTTG
>DATBIO010000047.1:0-25783 GCA_036556965.1 Vicinamibacteria bacterium | reverse complement strand
AGCAGCTGCTGGTTGGCCTTCGCGACCGCATCCCACTGCGCGAAGAAATCGCCGACCTTCCAGGCGGCGACGCTGGGCCAAGGGAGCCCCAGGTTGTGCCCCCAGAGGCGCCAGCGGAAGCCGGACACCATTCTCTCGTCGGCAACGGCCACGTTGAGCTCGGTGTCGAGGAGGAACCCCCGCGGGTTGGCGTTGGCCGATCCGAGCGACAGGGTGCGGTCGTCGGCCAGGATCAGCTTGGAGTGCACGAAGCGGCCCACCATGGTGTAGAGGCGAAAGCGCTTGTTTCCCAGGGCGCTGTCCAGGAGCTCGAAGAACTTGTGCTGCTGCCAGTTGCCGTGCTCCGTGAACTCGTTGATGCCTTCGTCGAGCTTGGCGGGCACCACGGCGACCACGATCAACCCCGAAGCGCGCTTGGCCCGGGTGACGATCTGCTGGGCCAGGCGGACGTCTCGAAAGTACTGGTGCTCGAGGTACAGGAAGCGCTCGGCGCAGTCCACGATCTTCACGTAGCCCTGCCAGACGTCGTCGCGGTAGGTCTTCAGCCACTTGGCCCTGTCCCCGCCGAGGAGCACCGCGGGGTTCAGCCCCGAGACCGTCCGCTGCATCTGGGCCCGGTGGACGTTCCGCTCGGCCTCGTCGTCTGCCGTGCCCGCGCTCTTGGCGAGCTGCGGGGAGCCGCCCCAGTCCCGCCGCGGCGGCACGTCCGGGTTGTTGTTCCACTCCTCGTTCCAGCGCTGCACGAACTCGGTGGCGAGATCCACGGCCAGCCGGCCCTCGATCTTCATGTGAAGGTCGTGCCAACCCGCGACCCAGTCGTATCGCCAATGCAGCGGTGAGCGCAGCCACGCGATGTCCATGCCTCCGCAGAACGCGATCGTCTCGTCGCCCCGCAGCACGACCATGAGCTTCTGATGGTGGCTGCCCACCCTGATCAGCTTTCCCGTCTCGGGGTGCGGGACGAGGATCGGGTGCGGGCTCACCTGGTACTGCAGGTTGGGACGCCGCGGCAGCGGCAGCGCGTCGATCAGCGCGTCGAGCGCGGCCACGGCCCGTCGGATGTCCCGGCGCAGGTCCTGGGCGTAGGTTTCGTCGAAGTCCGACATGAGGATGCGGACCTGCACGCCCTCCGCCGCCTTCGCCTGGAAGAGGCGTCCCCAGGTCGGCTGGCCCCAGGTCCGGCGAGGGCCCGCCTGGGGGTCGACGAGGACCAGCTCCGGCGCGAAGGCCCAGGCCGCCAGGTAGACGGCGTCGCCGTTGCGCAGGCTGCCCACTGCCTCCAGCATGGCGTCCCAGGGCTCCTGGGCGACGATGTCATCCCCCTTGCCGTTCGAATTCAGTCCGTTGATGCAGGGGGTGATGCGGCCCGTGGTCGGCGCGGCGGCGTAGCCGACGTAGCTGCTCGTCTCGTTTCCGTCGATGAACGGGTCGCAGGCGCCGGGTGTCGCCGCCGGCGGCTTGGCCTCTACTGGCTTGGCGGGCGGAGCCGGCGGGCGCGGCGCCGTCGCTTCCGGCAGGCGCGGCTTCATGGGGGGCGTGATGGGTGTGATGAACATGGTCGGTGCCCGGCGGCAACCCGCGTAGACGGCGAGCGGCGGCGGCCAGCCTACGCTGCTCGCGACACGCGGGTAAAGAGGAATCGGCCCGCTCCGATCCGGCTCAGGAGCCAGAAAGCCGCCCCCGCCAGCGCGCCGCCGAGGTGCGCCGCGTAGGCCACGCCCGGTCCGCGCGCTCCCGGCCCCAGCGCGCCCACGATCTGCAGGCCCACCCACAGGACGAGGGCGCCCCACACGCTGAGGTCGAAGAACCGGATGCGGAACAGCCGCACGCGGCCGTGGGGGAAGGTCAGCCCGTAGTAGACGATCACGCCGGCGATCCCGGCGCTGGCGCCGATGCCGGGGATGCGCGACGACGGGTGCATGCCCGCCTGCACGAGGTCGCCGGCCACCGTGGCCGCGAGAAGGAGGACGAGGTAGCGGGCGGAGCCCAGCAGGTCCTCGACGTTGTCGCCGAACACGGCCAGGAAGTACATGTTGCCCAGCAGGTGGAGAGGGCTGCCGTGCAGGAAGAACGAGGTGAGCAGCGTGAGGCCTCCCTGCCGCCACAGCTCCGCGGGTATGACTCCCCAGGCCTGCGGGGCGGCGGGCACGAACAGCAACGCGTAGCTGCTGATGGCGGTGACGAGCGCGATCAGGGTCCAGGTCAGCCACGGCCGTCGCTGGAGCGGAGGGCCCTCGACCTCCACCGGGTAGCCCAGCACGCAGATCAGGTACTTCAGCTCCAGCGACTCGCCCGCCTCCACCAGCTCGAAGAACGGGGCCTTGACGGGCACGTCGGGTTGGAAGGTGAGGGGCTGCTCGGCAGGAGGCAGACGCGCGAGGGCGGCGCGCGTCTCCGCCGGCAAACGGTCTTCGCTGACCGCGAAGGAGCTCGACTGGAGCCAGGCCTCGTGCTCGGACGGGTCGAACCACACGAACTGGCAGCCGGTGCAGAGGTCGAGGCGCAGGGGCTCCGACCTGGCCAGGGCCAGGGTCGGCACCGTGGCCATGGCCTGCGTGCAGATCGGGCAGGGGCGCGTCCGATCGGCCGCCGGCACGTTGCGCGCCAGCGCCCACAGCCGCCGCACGAAGGCTCCGGCCGGCGTGCACCGCAGCGACGGCAGGTGGATGGCGCGGCCCCCGCACGCGCCGCAGAGCCATCGCGGGCCCTGGGAAGAGGGCTGCTTGGCGAGCCCACCCTGGCAGCTTGGACAAGCGAGCATGATCGCGTTGCGCCGGAACGGGCCGACGGCGGCGGAATGGTCTCACACATCCCGGAGCGCCTTGCGCCGGGCGCGCGCGGCCTGTCCCGATACGGAGAGCCGGGGCGCGGTCAGCGCGCCGGCGCGTTGCGCGGGTCGTCGGCGGCGTTCACGCAGGTAAGGCCCCAGGGGCCGATGGCGGCGGCCGGCCGCACCACCGGGGACGGTAGAATGCGGCGTGCTGCCGCGCGCAGGTCGCAGCGCCTGGCCCGTTCGTCGCTTCAGGCTCGGTGAGGAGCCGGCGGACGACATGAGGGCGACGACCACCACGGAGGAGCGGCTCGAGATGGTGTGGGCGCTCACCCTCGAGTCGTGGACCCTGGCCGGACGAGAGATCCCGGCCTACTCCCGCGAGGAGACTCCGGTCACCACCCGGCCGGCCTCGGGCCGTCCTTGAACGACGACTTCCGCGACTTCCTCGCGGCGCTGCTGGGCGCGGGAGCGCGCTTCCTGGTCGCCTGAGCTGCCGTCCTCGCCGAGGCCTTCAGTTGAGGCGCAGGAACTCGATGATCTGCTGCGCCCAGAACGTGGGCCGCTCGCCGTCCAGCGAGTGCCCCGTCTTCTGCAGGAAGAGGGCCTTCCCCGGCGTCTTCGTCATGTGCGCCGCGGTGATCTGCGTGGCGTCGCAGATCTCGTTGAAGGGGACGTCGTCCTCGGTGCCGCACGCCAGCAGCATCGGCTTGTCGTTGGCCATGAAGAGGAAGTCACGGGTCGCGGGGTCGACGTTCTGGTGGCTGAACAGGAGCTGCTCGGCGCCCAGGCGCCAGCGCCAGGCGAGGAATCGAGGGTCGTACGTCTCCTGGCGATCGAGCCGGGCGGTCGCCATCGAGGACTGCCGGCAGGGGTAGTACTTGCTGGTCCAGGTCTCCGGTTGCGCGTCCGGAACGAGAATGGGAAGGACGGGCTTGTCCCAGGTGCCGACGAAGAACTCCTGACGCACCCCTGCCCGCTCCGTGGAGAGGTCGTTGGGGTCCCCGGCGGGGACCTGGGCCCAGGCGCAGTCGAAGATGGCCGCGGGGTCGGTGGGGCCGCCGGTGCGCTTGCACCCGCCGAACGCTCCCCACCACCAGTCGGAGCCGTCGTACTTCACCACGAGCTGGTCGCAGCCGTTGGTCCGGCCGTTGGCCGCGGCGACGGTGTCGATGGCCCGGCGTGTCTGGTCCGTCTGGCGCAGCCGCTCCTTCAGGTCCGGGCACGCCTGCTGTTCGCTGGCCGGGACCGAGGCGAAGGCGCAGTCGAAGATGGCCGCGCGGTCGATCAGGCCTCCCGGCTGCTTGCAGCTGCCGAACGCTCCCCACCAGCGGTCGGAGCCGTCGTAGCTGACCATCACCTGGTCGCAGTTGTTGGGGGAGCCGTTGCTGGCGGCCACGGTGTCGATGCCCCGGCGCGTCTGGTCGGTCTCGAGGAGCCTCGGTCTCAGGCAGGACTGGCGGTCGGCCGCGGGGATCTTGGCAAACGCACACTCGAAGATGTCCATGCGGTTCGTGGGACCGCCTGGCTGCCGACAGCTGCCGAGCGTGTTCCACCACCGGTCGGAGCCGTCGTACTTGACCATGAGATGCGCGCAGGCGTCGGAGGTTCCGTTGGCGGCGGCGACGTTGTCGATGGCCCGGCGGGTCTGGTCGGTCTGGCGCAGCCTCTCCCGCAGGCAGGGCGACTGTTCGCTCAGCGCCCGGTTGTTCGCCCTCTCCCACGCCGTCCGTGGCCCGAGGTGCTTCGCGATGTCCATGCCGGCGCCCATCGAGTGCCAGATCGACGCCGGCGACCACGCGATGACGCGGGGGAGCCAGGGGATGCCCGGTCGCCGCCCCAGCCGGAACGCCATGTTCCCGCCGAGGCTGCCGCCCATGGCCGCCTTGACCCCGCTCTTGATGGGAACGCGGCGGTCGAGCGTGTCCACGAAGCGCACGATGAAGGTCTCGATGAAGTCGAGCAGGGGCGTCCGGCCGGTGGCGTGGAAGTCGGGGATGGGGACTCCGGGCGGGATCACCGGGGGCGGGGGCGGGAGTCCCACCGTGGCGAAGGCCGCCACGACGAAGGCCATGAGCGTGGCCGGGATGGGGAAGGGAAGCGGCAGGACCGTGAACTTCGGGCTCCCGATGGCGGCCAGGGACGAGACCTCGTCGTAGTCGAGGTTCTCGGCGTATCCCGAGGAGGGGAGGTCCACGCCGACGATGACGACGTTCTTCGGGCGGTTGCGCAGCTTCGTGAACAGGGCCTTGGTGATGTCCCCCGCCTCCTCGGCGCGCGAGTCCATGCCGTGGATGTAGACGATGACCTCCGCGCCGGGAGCGATGGCCAGGCGCGGTTCCCGCGCCAGCGTCCATCTGCTCGGCGGGCCCGGCGAGGCGGGCGCCGGCGCGTTCGACTGGGCCACCACGAACCGGGTGCGGACGCGGACCGTCTGCGGGGTCCGTCCGGCGGGCGCCTCCAGGTCGACGTCGACGTCCATGTCGTATTGCGGGTAGTCGCTCGAGGGGACGTTCACCGGCCGGTGCGGCGAGTCGTCCTCGCCGGAGACGGCGATCCAGCCCAGGGTGCGGCGCTCGTCCTCCTTGCGCTTCCGTTCGAGGGCGGCGGCGGGCGTGAGCTCGCCCGTGGCCGTGTACCACGGTGAGGCGACGCGGAGGGTCTGTCCCGTGCGCAGGAAGTTCGCCACCGCGTACGCGCGGTCGAGGGCCTTGCGACACCCGGTGACCAGGCTGTCGGTGGTGGGCGGCTGGCCCACCCCCGGGCAAGCCTCGGCGATGGGCCGCTGGTCCAGCCTCCGGCAGTACTCCTCGCCCGGGAGGTCGCGGCGGAACTGCGCGAAGGCCCTGTGGCCGGTCACACTGAGGTCGGCGAAGGCCTGCGCGGCGACGTCGTCCCGCTGCGCGTAGAGGATGGCCGCCACGCGCAGGCTGCAGGCCATGGGGTCGGCCACGCGCGCCGCCGCGCGCAGGTCGCCCCGCAGGCGTCCCTCGTTGGCGCCGATGTTCTGGCCGGGAGGCACGCCGAACACGGAGACGGGACGGGGAAGGGCGTCGGCCAGGACCGGGGGCATCTGCGGGGCGAAGTACTGGCTGGGGATGCTGCCGTCCTTGGGAAGGTCGCACGTCTCCGGGCAGCCGGAGCGCGGGTCGGCGCACGAGGTGAAGTCGACGAAGGAGGAGTTGTTCGCGATGCAGCCGTTGTACTGGACCACCACGTCGATGGCCTCGCGCGTGCGGTCGGCGGCGACCAGCTTGTTCTTGAGGCAGTCCGTGCGGTCTCCGGCCGGGACCTGGGCCCACGCGCACTCGAGGATCTCCGCGCGGTCGGTGGTGCCCCCGGCCCGCTTGCAGTTGCCGAAGGCTCCCCACCACCAGTTGAAGTCGTTCCGCTGGTACCGGGCGAAGACCTGGTCGCAGGTGAGATTCTGCGCGACCACCACGTCGATGGCCTCGCGCGTCCGGTCCGCGGCCACAAGCTTGTTCTTAAGGCAGGCCGTGCGGTCGATGGCGGGGACCTGGGCCCATGCGCACTCGAGGATCGCGGCGCGATCGGTGGTCCCCCCGGGCTGGATGCAGTTGCCGAAAGCTCCCCACCACCAGTTGTAGTTGTTCTGCTGGTACCGGGCGAAGACCTGGTCGCAGGTGCGGTTGTGCTCGACCACCACGTCGATGGCCTCGCGCGTGCGGTCGGCCAGGACGAGCTTCTCCTTCAAGCAGGCCTGCCGGTCGCCCGCGGGGACCTGGGCCCACGCGCACTCCAGGATCTCGGCGCGATCGGTGGTGCCGCCGGGCTGCTTGCAGTTGCCGAAGGCTCCCCACCACCAGTTGAAGTTGTTCTGCTGGTAGTGGGCGAAGAGCTGGTCGCAGGGGTGAGGGGTGTTGTGGGCGACGACGACGTCGGTCGCCTCGCGCGTGCGGTCGGCCTGGAGCAGCCTGTCCCTGAGGCAGGCCGTGCCGTCGAGCGCGGGGACCTGGGCCCAGGCGCACTCGAAGATCTGGGCGCGGTCGGTGATGCCGCCGGGCCCCGTCTTGCAGTTGCCGAAGGCCCCCCACCACCAGTCGAAGTTGTTCTGCTGGTACTTGGCGAAGAGCTGGTCGCAGGTGGGCAGGCTGTTGTGGGCGACGACCACGTCGGTGGCTTCGCGCGTGCGGTCGGCCTGGCGCAGCTTGTCCCGGAGGCAGGAGGTCTTGTCGGCGGCGGGGACCTGGGCCCAGGCGCAGTCGAAGATCTGCGTGCGGTCGGTGATGCCGCCGGGGCCCGTCTTGCAGTTGCCAAAGGCTCCCCACCACCAGTTGAAGTTGTTCTGCTGGTAGTGGGCGAAGAGTTGGTCGCAGGTGGGCGGGCTGTTGTGGGCGACCACGACGTCGATGGCCGCGCGCGTGCGGTCGGCTGCCCGCAGCCTGTCCTTCAGGCAGGCCCTCTGGTCGATGGTGGGAACCTGGGCCCAGGCGCAGTCGAAGATCTGCGTGCGGTCGGTGATGCCGCCCGGCCCCGTCTTGCAGTTGCCGAAGGCTCCCCACCACCAGTTGAAGTTGTTCTGCTGGTACTTGGCGAAGAGCTGGTCGCACGACAGCTGGTTGAACGCGACCACCACGTCGATGGCCTCGCGCGTCTTGCTGTCCGCGAAGAGCTTCTCGCGCAGGCAGGCCGTCTGGTCGCTCGCCGGGACCTGGAACCACGCGCAGTTGAAGATCTCGTTGCGGACGGTCGTGCCTCCCCGCTGCTTGCAGTTGCCGAACGCGCCCCACCACCAGTTGTAGTTGTTCTGCTGGTACTTGGCGTAGAGCTGGTCGCACTGGGCCAGGGCGGTGGCGGGGATCAGGAAGGCAGCCGCGCAGGCGAGAGCGGCAAGGGGCCAACGGGCGCGCAACGAGACATCGAGACGGGCCAACCTCATGGCGCGCTCCTCTTGACGGGCAGAGTCCGTCACCCTATTAAGCGACAACGCGGGTCGAAACAACTCATCGGGAGCACGACCGGGCGCTCTTGCCGGCCGGCTTGCGGCTCTCGGCCGCCGGCGGCCCGTCAGCGACGGACGGAGCAGTGGTCGCCGCAGCCCATCCGGTAACGGTTGCGGGCGAACCAGCGGTAGAAGCGGTCGGCGAGCCAGCGGGCGAAGGGCAGGTCGAAGAGCCACGTCACCAGGCGGCCGCGCGGCATCAGGCCGATGATGCGTTCCACGGCCAGGGCGCCGTCCCAGGTGGTGCCGTTCGCCGCCACCAGCTGCAGGGCGTCCTCGTAGGACTCGGGCGCGATCCAGGGGAACCGCTCGCGCACTCCGGGCTCCTGGGAGGCCACGAGCTCCAGCGCGTTCTCGCGGTCCCAGCGCGCGAGCGCTTCCACCATGCGCCGGCACACGCGGCAGTGACCGTCGTAGACCACGGTGTGGGTGGGCATGGCGGGCACTAGAATAGCCCGCGACGTCATTGCCCAAGGACTCCACCCTCCCGGCCGGATCCGCGCCCCCGCGAGGCGCGCCGCGCTCCCGCCTCCGCGGGCTGGCCCAGAACGCGCTGCTGGCCCTTCTCTCCACCGCGGTCTGCCTCCTCCTCGTGGAGGGGGCCGCGCGCGTGGCCCGCCATTTCCAGCGGGGGGGCAAGGAGCAGCGCACGCGCGTGCTCTACACGGAGTACGACCCGCTGCTCGGCTGGAAGAAGACGCCGGGGGCCCGGGCGCGCTACGAGCGGCGCGAGTTCCAGACGGACGTGGTCATCAACAGCCTGGGCCTGCGCGACCGCGAGCGCACGCTCCTCCCCGCTCCCGGCACCTTCCGCATGCTCGCCCTGGGCGACTCCTTCGTCGAGGCCTTCCAGGTGGCGGAGGACGAGATGGTGACGCAGCGGCTGGAGCGGTCGCTCTCCGGCCGCGACTGCGCGCTGGAGGTGATCAACGGCGGCAGCACCGGCTACAGCACGGACCAGGAGCTCCTGTTCTACCGGGAGGAGGGCCGCCGCTTCGAGCCCCGCGTCGTCCTCCTCTTCTTCTATTACAACGACGTCCTCTACAACGGCGCGGCGCGGAACATCCAGCTTCCCAAGCCGCTGCTGTCCTTCCGCGGGGGCACCCCGGTGGTGGCCAACTACCCGGTGCCCAGGCGCCCGCCCGTCCCGCCCGACGCGTCCCCGGCCGGCGACGTCCTCTTCGCCGGCTATTCCGTGGCCCTGGACTGGGTGGGCGAGCGCCTGGAGAACGCCGACCCCGCGGCCTACAACCGCCTGGCCCGGTTCGGCTTGTGGGCGCCCACCAGCAAGCAGGCGCTGGCCCCGGAGTTCCGCGTCTACATGAAGAAGCCGCCCGCGGACGTGCGCCTCGGGTGGACCATGACGGGCCGCATCCTCGGCGCGCTGGCCCAGGAGGTCTGGAAGCGCGACGCGCGGCTGCTCATCGTCTACATACCCGGCCGGGGCGAGGTGAAGGACGAGTACTGGGACCTGGCGCGGCGCCGCCACGGCATCACCGACGCCGAGTGGGACCCGGACACCGTGGTGCAGCGCCTCAGCGCCATCGCGGTGGCCGAGCGCATCCCCCTGCTCGACCTCACCCCCGCCCTCCGGCGCGCCACGCGGTGGCACTCGTGGCCGTACTTCGACTTCGACGGCCACTGGAACGCGCTGGGCCACCGGGTGGCGGCGGCGGAGGTGGCGCGCGCCCTCAAGGGGCAGGGCTGGCTGCCGCCCTGCGCCAGCCGCGCGGTGCCCGACTAGGAGAGCGGTGACCGGCCCACGCCGTCCGCCCGCGGCCGCGGGAGGGGCGTGGGCCGGTGCGGGCCTCAGGAGACCTTGAACGTCTTCGTGGCCGCGGGGGTGGCGGCGTCGTTCAGGAAGATCTCGACCTTGTAGTTCCCCTTGGGCCAGCCGCTCGGCTTGGAGACGTGGAACTCGTTCACGGCGGGCCCGGTGGCGTCGATCTCCATCGTCGTCTCGTCCACCTTGGCCGTCTTGTCGCCCTTGACGAACGTCCACAGCGCGCGCAGGGTGGCGTGCCCCGCGCCTCCCGTGTCCACCACCGCGTAGATGGTGTCCCGGGCGCCGAAGGCCTCGGAGGGCGCGGTCACCCGCTTGTCCGCCCCGATGGCGCTGCCCAGCGTCACCGTGGTGACGCTGACGGGCGCGGGCATGGTGGTGGGGGGAGCGGTCACCGGCGGGGGCGGCGGCGGGGGCGGCGGCTCCTTCTTGCAGGCGACGCCCGCCACGAGCGCCAGGGGAACCAGGATGGCGGCGTGTCTCTTCATTGTCATCTCCCCTCTCCGCCCTCTTCCGTCTCCTTGGCGGGGATCTTGATCTTCTGGCCGGGGAAGATCTTGTCCGGGTCCTTGATGACGTCGGTGTTGGCCTCGAAGATGCGCTTCCATTCGCGCGCGTCGCCGTAGACCCGCTTGGCGATCTTCGACAGGCTGTCCCCCGGCTTGATCTCGTACGTCTCGTGAACCTCAGCCGCGGGCGCCGTGGAGGAGGCGCCGCTCTGAACGTCGGAGAAGTCGGGCATGTCGTCGTCTTTGTCTTGAGGCGCCACGGGAACTCCTCTCGTGAAGCCGTGGTCGGAGGACCCCAGCGCGGCCACTCTACTCCCGGGAGGCGGGCGCGGGTCCCCCCCGGGGCAAAAAGCGATGGTCCTAGGACGAAAGGCCTACGCCGGGCCTCCGGCGCGCGGGGGCGGCGCGCCTAGGCGCGCATCACGCCGGGGAAGCGCCCGGCGGCGAGCGGGAAGCCGGGGAAGACCCGGCCCAGGTCGCGGGCGCCGAGGTGGCGGGCGAGCACCTCGCCCACCAGCTCGCGGAAGTCGGTGGTGAGGGCCAGGTCCCGCCCCTCGTAGAGGGCGCCCGCGGAGAGCCCGGGCCAGCGGCCGAGCACCTTGCCTCCCGCGACGTCGCCCCCCAGGGCGAAGGACACGCTGGCGTGTCCGTGGTCGGTGCCGCGGTTGCCGTTCTCGCGCACGGTGCGGCCGAACTCGGTGAGGGTGACCACCACCACGTCGGCCATGCGGGGCCCGAGGTCGCGGTGGAAGGCGGCCAGGGCCTGGCCGAGCTCGCGCAGGCGCGCGGCGAGCTGCCCCTGTACGCCGCCCTCCGCCGCGTGGTGGTCCCAGCCCCCCGTCTCCGTGAAGGCCAGCTCCACCCCCACGTCGGCCTTGATGAGCTGCGCCACCTGGCGCAGCGCGTCGCCGTAGCGCCCGCGGGGGTAGGCGGCGCCGTGGGCCGGGCGGTAGCGCGCGGGGTCCGCCTTCTTCAGGAAGGCGAGGGCCTCGAAGGTCTCCTGGCCGGTGCCGTGCAGCACGTCCCGCACCGCCTGGTCGTACATCTGCTCGAAGCCGCGGGCCTGTGCGGTGGCGGGGCCTCCGCGCAGCTCGAACTGCCCGATGCTGGCCATGGCCACCGCCGGGGCGCGGCCGGCCAGCGCGCGGGGGAGGGTCGGGGTCAGGGCCACCGCGCGGAACGGCGTGGCCGCGGGGGCCGCGTGCTCCTGCAGGTGGCGGTTCATCCAGCCGTCCTCGGTGGACTTGCGCCCGGGCGTGCCGCTCTCCATGAAGTCCTGCGCGTCGAAGTGCGAGCGCGTGCCGTCCGGGCTGCCCACGGCGTGCACCACGGCCAGGCTGCGCTCGCGCCAGAGGGGCAGCAGCGGCTCGAGCGCAGGGTGCAGGCCGAAATGCCCGTCGAGGTCGAGGGCCGCCTCCTTGCTGCCGCCACGGGGCGCGGGGACGGCGATGGTGGGGCGCAGGCGGCGATAGGCCTCCTCGCCGTAGGGGACCACCGTGTTGAGGCCGTCGCAGGCCCCGCGCTGGAAGACCACCACCAGCGTCTTGCCGCGGCGCGCGCCCCCTTGCTCCGCGGCGCGGAGGAGGGCGCGGGGGGCGAGGCCGAAGGCCACCAGCGACAGGCCGGAGGAGCGCAGGAAGAAGCGGCGCGTGTGCGGGGTCATCGCCGCTGGAACTCCGGCGAGCCGAGCAGGAGCCCGGCCACCCTGGCCGGCTCGGCCGCCGCCTCGCGCGCGAGCGTCTGCCGCGTGGACTGGCCCAGGCCGCCCGGGACCAGCCGCGCGGCCAGCGTCTCGGGAGCGCCGGTGGCCAGCGTGGAGGGGAGGCGGACGCCGGGCACCCGTCCGGCGGCGAGGTCGAGGGCCAGGTTCAGGCGCGCGAGGAGGCCGCTCGTCGACACCCAGGCCTCGGCCGTGTCCTTGTAGCCCGTCGGCGGCTGCTGCATGTAGAGCCCCATCCCCATCTCCCCCAGCCGCCGCGAGAGCGCGCGCGCGTCCTGCAGCTCGGCGCCGGAAGCGCGCAGGGCGCTGGCCACGAACTCCAGCGGCGTCTTGACCTTGGCCTGCACGGCGTCCGGGGCCCGGAACTCCGGCGAGGTGACGATGGCGCGCACCACGTCGCGGATGCGGCCGTCCGTCTCGCGGAACACGCGCGCCGCGCGGTCCACCAGGGCGGCGGGGGGCTCGTCGGCCACGAAGCGCCGCGCCAGCTTGTAGGAGATGAAGCGCGCGGTGGAGGGGTGCGTGGCCAGCATGTGGAGGACCTGCTCGCCCTCCCCCTTGCCGCCGGACCGGATGCGCTGGCCGAGCACGACCTTGTCCCCGCCTGCGTGCAGGCGCGGCTCGAAGCGGAAGGCGGGCTTCTGCTGGCGGAGCCCGGCGATGGTCCAGCCCGTGAAGGCACGCGCCACCTCCGTCACGTCCTTCTGCGTGTAGCCGCCGTCCACGCCCAGCGTGTGGAGCTCCATGATCTCGCGCGCGTAGTTCTCGTTGAGCCCCCGGCGGCGGCCCGCGGGGGCCGGGGCGGGCGGGCGCCCGAAGAGGGACCGCACGCGGCCCGCCACGGTGGGCGCCCCCCCCTCGGGATCGGCGGAGAGCCAGTTGTCCAGGTAGAAGAGCATGGCGGGGCTCTGGGCGGTGGCCCGCAGCAGGTCCTCGAAGCGGCCCCAGGCGTGACGGCGGATGACGTCGCGCTCGTACTCGGCGAGCAGGAACTTGACCGGTCCCTTGCCCGCGTACACGTTGAAGTGGTTCAGCCAGAAGTCGGCCATGACCTCGTCGAGCTGGCGCTCGCCGTAGACGGCGCGGAGCAGCTTGGCCGCCTGGAGCTCCTCCACCACCTCGCGCGGCGATCCGTCCATGAGGGCGCGGGCGCGGGCGCGCAGCTCGCGCTTCGCCTGCTCGCGCTGGGCCTCGGTGGCGTCGTCCCCGAGGGCGGCCCGCTTCTCCTGCGCCTCGCGCTTCACCTCGCGCGGCACCTCGTAGCCCTCGAGGAGCTCCGCGCTGCTCAGCCCCACCGTGCGCAGCGCGGCCAGCCGCGTCTCCAGGGCGCGGTCCTCGATGCCCTCCGGGCGGAGCTGCCGCTCGATCCAGCGGTCCACGCCCACGCGCCGCAGCTCCTCGAGGTCGCCCGGCCGCGGGCCGTAGGCCAGGCGGTTGAGGACGTGCACGGCGAGGGCGTCGCCTCCCGCCGTCTGGACGCCCGGGGACGGGAGCGCGGACGACGCCCCCGGCGGCGGGAGGAGGCACGCGATTGCGAGGAGGGCCGAGGCTCCCGTCGGGCGCGTCATGACCGGATTGGACCGGCGCTCCCCGGCCGGGGTTGAAGCGAGGGGCCACGCGGCCCCGGCGGGCCGGGCCTCGACGCAAACGGCCTGCTTCCTTTAAGATAGGCCCGTCAAAGGGAGGGCCCCCTTATCCGCCTGCGCGCGCTTCTGACCCCGGTCCTGGTCGCCACCCCCTTTCTCCTCGCGCGCGCCGCCGGTGACCCCGTGGTCCTGCTCGTGGACCAGAGCCGGCGCGAGCTGTCCCCGGTGCTGCGCGGGGGCGCGGAGCTGGTGCGCGTGGACGCGCTGGCCCAGGCCACCGGCTTCCGCACGCGCGTCTCCAAGCCCGGCGCCCTCGCCCTCTCCTTCGGCTCGCGCGAGGTGACGCTCTACGAGCGCAAGAGCCTGGTCTCCATCGGGGGCGACCTGCGGCTGCTCTCCTCTCCCGTGCTCGTGGAGGGGGGACAGTGGCTGGTGCCCCTGGACTCGGTGCCGCGGCTGCTCACCCCCCTCCTCGGCCGCCGTGCCGAATGGCGTCCGGCCTCGCGCCTGCTGCTGGTGGGCAACGTGCCCGCGCCGCGCGTGACCGTGGCCACCTACGCCGCGGGGGACGCCGTGCGCGTGGTGCTGGAGAGCAGCGAGCCCGTGCCCTTCCGCGTGCGGCAGGAGGACCGCCGGGTCACGGTGGCCATCCCCCGCGACGTCCTCGACGTGGCCCACCAGCCCGAGCGCCTCACCGGCGGCATCGTGGAGAGCGTGCAGTTCCTGGGCGGCCGCGAGAACGTCTTCGCCATTACCGTCGGCCCGCGCTTCCGCCAGCTCAAGAGCGCGGAGGAGGCCGGGCCCCCCGCGCGGCTGATCCTCGAGCTCCAGGCCGAGCCCATGGCCGCGGACCGTCCGCCGGTGGCCGCGCCCGCCCCCGCGGCCGCAGCCGCGCCCGGGGGCCTGCGCACGGTGGTCATCGATCCCGGCCACGGCGGGGGCGAGGTGGGCGCGCAGGGCCCGGGGGGCACTTTGGAGAAGGACGTGACCCTGGCCATCGCGCGCAAGCTGCGCTCCGCGCTCTCCAACGGCCTCGGCCTGCAGGCGTTCCTCACCCGCGACGGCGACAAGGACATGGCCCTCGACGACCGCGCCGCCTTCGCCAACAACTACAAGGCGGATCTGTTCGTCTCCATCCACGCCAACGCCAGCCGCAGCGCGGGCGCGCACGGCAGCGAGGTGTACTTCCTCTCCTACCAGGCGGCGGACGAGGAGAGCCGCCGCGTGGCGGCGGCGGAGGGGGCCTACGTGCCGGAGGCGGCGGCGGCCCCCGCGGACGCCTCCGTGGCCATGATCCTGTGGGACATGGCGCAGGCCGAGCACCTGGAGGAGTCGTCGTCGCTGGCCTCGCGCCTGCAGGAGGAGCTGGCGGTGGTGACGGGCAGCGAGGGCCGCGGCGTCAAGCAGGCCCCCTTCCGCGTGCTGGTGGGCGCGGCCATGCCCGCGGTGCTGGTGGAGGTCGCCTTCATCAGCAATTCCGGGGAGGAGAAGCTGCTGGGCTCGGACGCCTGGCAGAACAAGGTCGTCTCCGCCCTCGTGCGCGGCGTGGCGCGCTACCAGCAGGAGCGCGCGGGGGGCGCCGCTCCCGTCGCCGCCTCCGGCAGCCGCTGAGAGGCTCCGCCCCGTGGTGAAGCCGTCGCGGCCGACCGTCTTCATCGCCATCGGGCTGGTGGCCCTGCTCGCGGCGGTGGTGGTGCTCGCCCCGCGGTGGGCGCGGCTGCTCCGGCGGCCGCTGCCCGGCGGGGAAGGGGGAGAGGCGCCGGCCGCCGCCGCGGACGAGCCCGCGGGGGCGGTGGAGCGCCAGATCAGCGTGAAGCTGTTCTTCCAGGCGGGCGACCGGCGCGGCCTCGCCATCGAGGAGCGCCCGGTAGAGTTCGCCCGCGACCTCTCCCGGCAGGTGCGCCTGGTGGTGGAGCAGCTCATCGCGGGGCCGCGTTCGGGCCTGCTGCCCACGCTGGCCGCCGACACCCGCGTCCTGGAGGTGTTCGTCTCGCCCCGGGGCGTGGCCTACGTCGACCTCTCCAAGGAGGCGAGCGTGATCTCGCCCGGAGGGTCGGAAGCGGAGATGATGACCGTGTATTCCGTGGTGAACACGCTGACCGCGAACTTCCCGGCGGTGCGCCGCGTCCAGCTCCTGCTGGACGACCGGCCCTCGCCCACCCTGGCCGGCCACGTGGACCTGAGCCGGCCCCTCCCCTCCGACATGACGCTGCTGGCGGGGTCCACCCCCGAGCCCGCGCCGCCCCCGGTGCAGCCGTGAGCGTGCGCCCGTCCGCCAAGGCGGAGCGCTTCACGGAGTCGGTCATCCGCGAGATGACGCGCCTGGCCCAGCTCCACGGCGCGGTCAACCTCTCCCAGGGCTTCCCGGACTTCCCGGCGCCCGAGGAGGTGAAGGAGGCGGCGCGGCGGGCCATCAGCGCCGACGTGAACCAGTACGCCATCACCTGGGGGGCGAAGCCGCTGCGCGACGCCATCGCCGCCAAGTTCGAGCGCCTCTACTCGGTGCCCGTGGACCCCGAGCGCGAGGTCACGGTGACCTGCGGCTCCACGGAGGCCATGATCGCCGTCCTCATGGCCGTGCTCGATCCCGGCGACGAGGTGGTGGTCTTCGAGCCGTTCTACGAGAACTACGGCCCCGACGCCATCCTCTCGGGCGCGCGGCCCCGCTTCGTGTCCCTGCGCCCGCCCCTCTGGACCTTCGACCCCGCGGAGCTGGAGGCGGCCTTCTCCCCGCGCACGCGCGCCGTCATCGTCAACACGCCGAACAACCCCACGGGGAAGGTCTTCTCCGCCCAGGAGCTGGAGGCGATCGCCTCGCTGTGCCGGGAGCACGACGCGCTGGCCGTCACGGACGAGATCTACGAGCACATCCTCTACGACGGGGCCGTGCACGTGCCCATGGCCACGCTGCCCGGGATGCGCGAGCGCACCATCACCATAAACGGGATGAGCAAGACCTACAGCGTCACGGGCTGGAGGGTGGGCTGGGCCATCGCTCCCCCGGCCCTGACCTCCGCCATCCGCAAGGTGCACGACTTCCTCACGGTGGGAGCGGCGGCGCCCCTGCAGGAGGCGGGGGCGCTGGCCCTGGCCCTGCCCGCCTCCTACTACGCCGAGCTGGCGGCCGCCTACGCGCGGCGGCGCGACCGCATGCTGGCCATCCTGGCGGAGACGGGCTTCCGCCTCCATCCCCCGCGCGGGGCGTACTACGTCATGACGGAGACGCACGGCCTGGGCTGGGACGACGACGTGGCCTTCGCCCGCCACCTCGTGGAGGAGGTGGGGGTGGCGGTGGTCCCCGGCTCGTCCTTCTACGACGAGCCCGCCCGCGGCCGCGGGCAGGTGCGCTTCGCGTTCTGCAAGCGGGACCAGACCCTGGACGAGGCGGCGCGGCGCCTCGCGCGGCTGCGGCGCCGGGCGTGACCGGCTTCCTCCTCGCCCTCCTCCTGCTCACGCCGCGCGGCGTCAGCGAGGCGGAGTCGGCGGCGGAGCAGGCGGTGGCCCTCTCCCTCACCGATCCCGGCCCCGCGCTGACCAAGGCGCGCCGCGCCCTCGGCCAGACCACGGAGTTCGATCCCACCGCCTTCGTGGAGGCGGGCCGCAAGGGGGAGATCGTGGAGGACGCCTTCCGGGTGGCCCGGCGCCGCTACCGCCGCCATCGCGCCATCCTCTACGCGGCGGTGGGGGAGTGCCTGGCGCGCCTGGGCGAGCACCTCCCGGCCACGCGGCACTTCCGGCGCGCCCTCGTCCTCGAGCCCGCCGCCGCGCGCGTGGTGCGCCTGGCCCGGTCGCTGCTGGCGGAGGGCCGGGCCGCCGACGCGCTGGCCCTGCTCCGGCGCGAGGGCGACGCGCGCCAGGCCACCCCGGAGCTGGTGGCGGCGGTGAGCCAGGCCGCCGACCTGCTCGGGCTGCCCAGCGCGCAGGTGGAGCTGGACCGGATGCGCCTGCGCGGCCTCGGCGCCGCACAGCCGGCGCTGCGCGCGGACCGGCTCGTCCTTCCCGCGGGTGCGCGCCTGTCCACGGGGTCGCCCTTCCGCCTGGAGGCCGCGGCCGTCGTCCTCTACGTCGCCCCCGCCGACTGCCGGCCCTGCTCGGAGGACGTGCAGACGCTGGCCCGCGCGCTGCCGCCGGACGTGCCGCGGGTGATGGTGCCCGAGGACCCCGAGCAGGACCACGCCCTGCGCCAGGTGCTGCGCGTCTACGACCACAACTGGCCCGTGCTCCTGGGGCACGGCTCGGCCGCCGCGCTGGGCCTCGCCCCGGGCCCCGCGGTGGTGGTGGCGCGCCAGGGATGGACGGCGGCGGTGATCACGCCGCCCTTCGCGGGCTCGCTGGCCGCCGTGGAGCAGGCCCTCTCCGCCGTGGACCTCACGGAGTCGGTGCCGCGCCCCAAGTGGAGCGGCCGCCCTCCCGATCCGCTCCCGGAGCCGCCCACGCCCGCGCTGCTGCCCGAGGGTCTCGCTCCCGGCGAGGACCCGCCGCCCTCGGGGCCGTTCACCGCCGGCGTGGACGCCTACCGCGCCGGCCGGTACCTGGAGGCCCTCCGCTTCTTCGAGGCCGCGGAGAAGAAGGGGGACGGCTTCCTGCTCTCCCCCGAGGCGCGCTACAACCGCGCCCTCTGCCTGACCAGGCTGGGCCGGCGGGCGGAGGCCCGCGACACGCTGCTGGCCATCGGCGACAGCCGCTTCCAGGACGACGTGGACAAGGCGCTGGAGGGCGCGGGCGCCCGTCCCTGATCCCCCCGCGCGCGAAGGGCGGAGAGGGCCCGGGTGGGCCTTTCTGGCCCACCCGGGTCCCGCACGTCTAGAGCGAGTTCAGGAACGCGAGGACCCTGTTCCGGTTGGTGCTGCTCAGGGCGTTGAAGGCGTCCCGCGACGCCTGCGCCTGGTTGCGGTGGCGCTGGATCGCGTCGTTCACGCTGAAGGAGAGGTTGTCGTGCATGAACCGCCCCCGCGCGCGCAGGCCCCACAGGGCCGCCGTGCGGATGCGGTTCCGGGAGGCGCCGGGCCCGTTCTGCAGGATGCCGTCGCCCGTACCGACGTCGTGGAGCAGGAAGTCGCTGAAGGGGTGGATGATCTTGTTGCCCAGCGAGTTGGCCACCCGGAGCGCCCCGCCGTTGATCAAGGTGCCCGGCGGCGCGGTGACGATGGTCCGCGTGTGGCAGACCGCGCAGCCGATCTGGTTGAAGAGATGGCTGCCCGCCTGCGCGTCGGGCGTGGCCGCGCGCTGCGCGTCCACGGGCGGGGCCTTGGTGGAGCGCATGAAGAGGGCGAACAGCTCCACGTCCACGCCCTCGTCGTCGAACTCGGTGGTCGGGGCGTCGGGGGGCTTCGGCGCCGTCTGTCCGTTGGACGTGTTCTCGGTCGGCTGCAGCGGGCTGGTGATGCCCATCTCGTTGAGGTAGGCATCCGCGGAGAACGAGACCAGGCTGGCCTGCTGGCCCTTGTGGCCGAAGCGCCCGGTCCGGTTCTGGCCGGGCGCCTCCAGCACGGGCACGCTGAAGACGAGGCCCCGCTGGGAAGACGGCTGGGCGTTGGCGATGCCCTGCAGCGTCTGGTTCGCGATCGCCTCCACGAACCCGTCGCCCAGCACGCTGATCGTGGACCGGATGGCGATGATGGAGTGGCCCGGCAGGACGGTTTCCTGGAAGTTCGGGTCGGTGGAGCGGTCCTGGATCAGGGACCCGCCCGGATGGTCCACGAACCGCCCGTTGACGAGGCGGCCCGCCCGCTTCTCGGTGATCTGGCTCGTGGCGCCGAGGATCGGGTTGGCGAGGTGGCACTCGCCGCAGCCGGCGGCGTTGAAGATGGGGCCGAGCCCGTCCGCGGTGGTCTCGGGGCCCGTGAACTCCTCCTCCGCGGCCTCGAAATTGCACTCGTCGTCGGGGATCTGCGGTGAGTTGGGCGAGTTGACGAGACGATCCTGGTTGGCGCAGAACTCCTCGGCGAACCCGTTGGACCCTCCGTCGAATCCGGTCACCGCTTCCTGCGGCGAGTCGCTGGTCTCGGCGCGGTGGTTGAACCCCATCGCGACCACCAGCGCCGAGGCGGCCACGCCTGTTTTCACGGCTCTCAATGCGATTCTCATGGCTTGAACTGTCTCCCGGGGAAAGGGTTTGGAGAGAGGGACGCCCCGTCGTGCGGAAGCCGCAGTCCTATCCTGCGGACCGCACGTCGCGGCGGCCAGAACCCGACCATCTCCAGCTCTCGCGAGCTGGCAGGAGCCCGTCTGAAGACGTCTTCAGGAGGCCGGGAGAACGGGAGACGCCCGTGCCGGCGGCGTCGACCAGCAGGCGGGCCATTTCGCGGGGAGCACCCGGAGGATAGGCCGGCGCGGGTCGCGCCCGATGCCCAAGTGCTGCATTCGTCCTCCCAGGAACGGTTACTGGGCGGAGGACGTCCCACGGCTCAGCGGTGTCAAACGGGAGGAGGGACCCGCCCCACCGGACCTTGTTCAGTTTTCAGGTGGCGCGGACTCTAGATCTCGGTGCGCGGCCCTGTCAAGGAAAAACTGCGGATGGTCCGGCATCGAGTGACCCAGCGCACAGAAGCCGCCGGCTCGCCTCGGGCGGACGGCGTCAAGTAGAGTGGGCGTGGAGGGTAGACCATGGCCACCACTGCGCCGCGTGCGCTCCTCAAGACCCGGCTCGGGGAGATCGAGATCGAGTTCCTGGCCGACAAGGCGCCGGGACACGTCAAGAACTTCCTCGACCTCGCGCGCAAGGGCTTCTACGAGGGCAGCACGTTCCACCGCGTGATCCCCGGCTTCATGATCCAGGGCGGCGACCCGGGCACGCGCGACCCCGACGCCCCCCGCGCCCGCCACGGCACGGGTGGACCGGGCTACACCATCAAGGCGGAGTTCAACGACGTCGCGCACAAGCGGGGCGTCGTCTCCATGGCGCGGTCGCAGGACCCGGACAGCGCGGGCAGCCAGTTCTTCATCTGCGTCAAGGACTCGTCCTTCCTCGACGGCAAGTACACGGCCTTCGGCCGCGTGACGCGCGGGATGGAGGTGGCGGACGCCATCGTGTCGCAGCCGCGCGACGCCGGCGACAACCCGCACCAGCGCGTCGAGATGTCGGTCCGGGTCCTGGACGACGCTCCGCGCTGAGCGCCTGGACGCATGGCGGGCGGCGTCGAGACCGAGATCAAGCTGCGCGTGGCCTCGGCAGAGGAGGCCCGCGCCGCCCTGCGCGGGCTGGGGGCGCGCCTCGCGCGCGCGCGCCACCTCGAGGACAACACGCTGTTCGACCATCCCCGCCTCGGGCTCTTCGCCTCCGGGACCGTGCTGCGCGTGCGGCGCGTGCCGGGCGAGGCCCGCCTCACCTACAAGGGCGCGCGCCGCGACCACGAGGGGGTGAAGAGCCGGACCGAGCACGAGCTCGAGGTCGGCGACGCCGATGCCCTGTGCGCGGTCCTGGCGGCGCTGGGCTTCCGTCCCGGCTTCCGATACCAGAAGTACCGCGAGACGTACCTCTGGCGGTCGGTGGAGATCGTGGTGGACGAGACGCCCCTCGGTCCCTTCCTGGAGATCGAAGGGCCGCCGGACGCCATCCACGAGGCGGCGGCCGCGCTGGGCCGCTCCCGCTCCGAGTACCTCACCGACTCCTACGCCTCTCTCTGGCGGAGCGCCGGCCACCCGGGCGACATGGTCTTCGCGGACGGGGGCTAGGCGCCGGTGAAGGCGATGATCCTGGCCGCGGGCCTCGGCACGCGCATGCGCCCCCTCACCCACCTCCTGGCCAAGCCCGCCCTTCCCGTCCTGAACCGGCCGCTCCTGCACTGGACGCTGGACATGCTCCGCCGCCACGGCGTGCGGGAGGTGGTGGTGAACACCCACCACCTGCCCGCCACCGTGCGCCGCGCGGTGGAGGAGGAAGGGGTCCGGGGCCTGCGCGTGCGCTTCTCGCACGAGCCGCGCATCCTCGGCACCGGCGGCGCCCTGGGCCGGGCGCGGCGCTGGCTGGGGAAGGGCACCGTGCTCGTGGTCAACGGCGACGTGCTCTTCGACTTCGACCTCGGCCCGCTCCTGCGGCGGCACCGCGAGAGCGGAGCGCAGGCCACCCTTGCCCTGCTGCGCAACCCCGATCCCCGCCGCTACAGCGCCGTGGTCACCTCCGGCCGCGGTTGGATCCGGAGCTTCCGCGGCGGCCCGCGCGCCTCCGCTCCGGGGCTCTTCACCGGCCTGCACGTGCTCGAGGGACGCCTCCTGGAGCGGCTGCCCGCCGGCCCCTCGGACAGCGTGCGCGACCTCTACGAGCCGCTCATGGCCGAGGGCGGCCGCGTGCTGGGCGTGCGCGTGGAGGGCGCGTGGTACGATTTCGGCAGCCCGCCGCTGTACCTCGCCTCGCAGCTCTCGATGCTCGCCTCCGGTTTCCGGGGCGTGGCCCGCGGCGCGCTGGTGGATCCCTCCGCGCGCGTCCACCCCACGGCGCGCGTGGTGCGCGCGGTGGTGGGCCCGGGGGTCACCGTGGGCCCGGGCGCGCGCGTGACGGAGAGCGTGCTGTGGGCGGGCGCGCGCGTGGGGGAGGGCGCCCGGGTCCGGCGCTGCATCCTGGCCACGGGCGTGCGCGTGGGCGCGGGGGAGGCGCTGTCGCAGCGCGTCGTCCTCCGCTTGCGGGGGAGGAGGACGACGGTGGAGATGGCGGGGGACGAGGGCCGATGAGCAGGGCGGGGAAGCGCGTCGCCGCGCGCTCGGCGCGCCGGCGCTCCGGGCGGCGTGCGCACGAGCGGCGGCCGGAGCCGCCGGTGGTGGTGCCGCCGGCCCCGTTCCCCCTGCACCCCACGCCCGACCAGCGCGTGGAGGAGTACCTCCGCCGGCGGCACGGCGCGGGCGCGGGCGGCCTCTCCGTGGTCCCCCTCTCCGGGGACGCCTCCGCGCGCCGCTACTACCGCGTGGCCGGCGGCGGCGCGTGCTCGGTGCTCTCGCTCTACCCCGAGCCCTTCGACCCGCGCGACATGTCCTTCGTGGTGGTGCGCAACCTCATGGCCGGGTGGGGCCTGCCCGTGCCCGAGATCGAGCACCTGGACGGGCCGCTGGGCGTGGTCCTGCTCGAGGACCTCGGCGACCTCTCGCTGCAGGAGGCCCTGCGCGCGGCGGCGCCGGCGCGGCGCACGGAGCTGTACCGGCAGGCCCTGGACCAGCTCGTGGTGCTGCAGCGCGAGTCGGTGCGCGCGCCCCAGCGGGCGGCCTGCTTCCAGATCGCCTTCGACTTCGAGAAGCTGGCCTGGGAGCTGCACTTCTTCTGGAAGCACTTCCTGGAGGGCCACCGCCGCTGCGACCTCTCCGTGGAGGAGCGGGCGGTCATCGCGGACGGCTTCCACCGCCTGTGCGCCGAGATCGCGTCGTGGCCCCGGGTCCTCTGCCACCGCGACTTCCACAGCCGCAATCTCATGTGCCACGGGGAGGCCCTCTACTGGATCGACTTCCAGGACGCGCGCATGGGGCCCGCCACCTACGACCTGGCCTCCCTCCTGCGCGACTCCTACGTGGAGCTGGACGAGGACTTCATCGCCGAGCGCGCCGAGGAGTTCCGGCAGCGCGCGGTGCCCGGGGAGTCGCGCGACACCTTCGCGCGCCGCTTCGAGCTGATGAGCATCCAGCGCACGGTGAAGGCGCTGGGCACCTTCGGCTACATGTCCACCGTGCGCCAGAACCGCGTCTACCTCCCCTACATCCCGCGCACCCTCGCCAACCTGCGCCGCAACCTCGCGCGCTTCCCGGAGTTCTCCGGCCTGCGCCGGGCCCTGGCGCACCACCTGGAAGAGCTCGAATGACCGGCACCGCTCCCGTCCGCATCGCGGACTTCAAGGACCACGTGGGCCGCGAGGTGACCGTCCGCGGCTGGCTCCACCACAAGCGCTCCAGCGGCAAGCTCCAGTTCCTGATGGTCCGCGACGGCAGCGGCTTCGCCCAGGCCGTGGTCTCCAAGGCGGCGGTGCCGCCCGAGGCCTGGGCGGCGGTGGAGCAGGCGGGGCAGGAGAGCGCCCTCACCCTCACCGGCCGCGTCAAGGAGGACAAGCGCGCCCCCGGCGGGTTCGAGGTGGACGCCACCGGCCTGGCCGTGCTGCAGAGCGTGCACGAGTACCCCATCACCCCCAAGGAGCACGGCACCGCCTTCCTCATGGAGAACCGCCACCTCTGGCTGCGCTCGCCGCGCCAGCACGCCGTCATCCGCGTGCGCCACGCGGTGGTGAAGGCGGTGCGCGACTTCCTGGACGATCGCGGCTTCACCCTGGTGGACACGCCCATCTTCACCCCCGCCGCCTGCGAGGGCACCACCACCCTGTTCGGGGTGCCGTACTTCGACGAGGGCACCGCCTACCTCACCCAGAGCGGCCAGCTCTACAACGAGGCCACGGCGGCGGCGCACGGCCGCGTCTACTGCTTCGGCCCCACCTTCCGCGCGGAGAAGAGCAAGACCCGCCGCCACCTCACCGAGTTCTGGATGGTGGAGCCGGAGATGGCCTACGCCGAGCTCGAGGACGCCGTCGTCCTCGCCCAGGACCTGGTGTGCGCGGTGGTGGCGCGCGTGCTGGAGACGCGCGCCGACGAGCTGCGCACCCTCGGGCGCGACACCGCCAAGCTGGAGAACGTGAAGCCGCCCTTCCCCCGGCTGCACTACGACGACGCCATCAAGCTCATCCAGGAGAAGGGGTCGTCCACCCAGTGGGGGAGCGACTTCGGGGGAACCGACGAGACCGTCATCGCGGAGGCCCACGACCGGCCGGTGGTCGTCCACCGCTTCCCGTCCGCCATCAAGGCCTTTTACATGGAGCCGGACCCCGAGCGGCCGGAGCTGTCGCTCTCCGCCGACATCCTGGCCCCCGAGGGCTACGGCGAGATCGTGGGGGGCGGGCAGCGCATCTCGGACGGCGCGCTCCTCGACCGGCGCATCAAGGAGCACGACCTGCCCGAGGAGTCGTTCCGCTGGTACGTGGACCTGCGCAGGTACGGCACCGTGCCCCACTCCGGGTTCGGCATGGGCATCGAGCGCGTGGTCACCTGGATCTGCGGCCTCGAGCACCTGCGCGAGACCATCGCCTTCCCGCGCATGCTGTACCGCATCTATCCGTAGCCGGCCATTTCGAGACGACGCGGCGCGCGGCTCGTGGAGGCTGCGGGCGCCCTCTGGAGGTGGAACAACCACCTTGAGCGCATCTTGGGCGAGACGGGCGCCGACCATGCTGAGAGGGTGACTACGTTCCTTCGGTGAAGCACGCGCCGCTCTCGCGGCTTCCCGCCTTGCCGGCGCGTATCCGTTTGTGCGTCCACAGATCCTGCAGCTTCCGTAGTCCCACGGATCACGGCTGGCTTCTTGGCGCAAGTTCGACATGGGTCTTGGTCCGCCAGCTTCGCGGACGCGCGCCCCACTTGGGGACATGGGCGGGGTAAGAGCCGGCCCAGCAAAGCGATGCCCGGCGCAGAATCTCCGAGGTGTTTCCCTGTTGTCGCGGTTTTTGCGGTGTCTTTACGCGGCGTCGCCAGTTTATCCACCGTCTTGACATTCGACCGCATATCGTGACCGGCGGAGATCGAGGGCTAATGGACGCTTCTCTGACTTTCGGGCTCGGTCGGCTGGAAGGGCCTGAAGAAGATCAACCTGGCCGCGGACGTCCAGACCGGCAAGAACGTGCTCGGCGCGGGCGGGCTCGGCGCCTACTTCCATTTCACGGATACGATCTCGCTGTTGACCGGGCCCGTGTGGTTCTTTCGACAAGGCACTCCAGCCGGGCGGGCGGAGCTGGATGTGGACCGTCCAGCTCGACGTGGACATCCCGCTCGGCAGGTGATGAGGGAGGATCCGAAGTGCTGCTGCTGGGAATGATCGTGCTCGGTCTCGCCGTCTTCGGCGCGATGTGGGCGTTCATCCGTCTCTGTGAGCGGGTGTAGGTGAGGTCATGCTGCTCCTGCTGCTGAGCGTTCTCGCCGGCGCGTACCTGCTCTACGCGATGCTGCGGCCAGAGCGTTTCTGAGGGCCGACATGGGAACCGAATACATCGCCGTCGCGTTCACCATCGCGTTCACCGTCGCCACCAGCCTGCCCCTCGGGCGTTACATGGCCCGGGTGTTCCGGGGCGAGCGGACGCTCCTGGATCCCGTGCTCCTCCCGATCGAGCGGCTGGTGCTGCGGCTCACCGATGTCGATCCCGCCGAGGGCCAGGACTGGAAGCAGTACGCCCGCTCGCTGCTCGTGTCCAACGTCTTCATGTGGCTCGTGACCTTCGCCGTCGTCACGCTGCAGAAGTGGCTGCCGCTCAACCCCGACGGCATCGACAACATGGAGCCGACGCTGGCCTTCAATACCATCTCGAGCTTCACCACGAACACGAACCTGCAGCACTACAGCGGCGAGACCGGGCTCTCCTACCTGAGCCAGATGATCGCCATCACGTTCCTGCAGTTCGTCACCGCAGCCACCGGCGTCGCCGCCTGCATCGCGATCATCC
>DATBIO010000046.1:0-11872 GCA_036556965.1 Vicinamibacteria bacterium | reverse complement strand
GCGCCTCCTGGACGTGGGCTGCGGCACCGGCCATCACCTCGCCGAGCTCGGCGGGCGCGGCTTCGAGGTATCGGGCGTGGACGGCTCCGCGGAGATGCTCGATCACGCCCGCCGGCTGAACCCGGGCCGGGACCTTCGCGTGGCGGACGTCGAGGCGCTTCCCTTCGCCGACGCCACCTTCGACGTCGTGCTGAGCGTCGAGGTGCTCCGCTACCTGCCTCGTCCCCGTCAGGCCATCGCGGAGATGGCCCGCGTCCTGAAGCCCGGCGGCATGGCGCTGGTCACCGCGGCGCCGCTCTTCAGCCTCAACGCCTACCCCGTGGTGAACCGGCTCGCCCTGCTCCTTCCGCTGCCGGGGACCACGCGGCTGAAGCAGTTCTTCGCCACGCGCCGCGGGCTCCGCCGCAGATTCTCCGCCGCCGGGTTCGCCGGCGTCGAGGTGCACGGCGTCTACTACGGACCCTTGAACTGGGCGGAGCGCCTCCTGCCGCGCGCCCTCCCGGCCCTGCTGCGCGCCTGGGAACGGCCGGACCGCGCCCTCGCCCAGCGGGGCTGGCTCTCCGACCTGTCCAACATGTTCCTGGTCCACGCCGTCCGGAGGCCGACCGCGTGACGGCGCCGGCGCTGGAGCGCGGCGTCTTCACGCTCAGCCTGGACTTCGAGCTGATCTGGGGCACCTTGGACCTCTTCGGGCCCGAGCGGTTTCGGCGCGTCTGCGAACGGGAGCGGGAGGTCGTGCCGCGGCTCCTCGACTTGCTGCGCGAGTTCGGGATCTCGGCCACGTGGTGCGTCCTCGGCCATCTCTTCCTGGAGACGTGCGCGCCCGAGGGGGGGCGCGCGCACGCTGGCCTCGTCCGGCCGCGCCACGCGTGGTGCCCGGGCGACTGGTTCGCGTCCGACACGGGGGGCACCGAGGAGACACGACCGACGTTCTACGCACACAGCCTGCTGCGCCAGATCCGGTCCTGCCCCGTGCCGCAGGAGGTGGGAAGCCACTCGTTCTCGCACGTCATCTTCGGCGACGAGGGCTGCAGCGAGGCGGTGGCGGAGAGCGAGGTGGCCGCCTGCGTCGCCGCCGCCCGCGACCTGGGCATCGAGCTGCGCTCCTTCGCCTTTCCCCGCAACAGCGTGGGCCACCTCGGCGTCTGGAAGAGGCACGGGTTCCGCTGCTACCGCGGCCCGGAGCCCGTCTGGTACGAGCAACTGCCGGTGCGTACGTTGCGCGCCCGACTCGCGCATCTCTGGGACGTGGTCCGCGCCGCCGAGCCGCCCACCGTGCTGCCGGAGCGGGTGGACGGCACTCTCTGGAACGTTCCCGGGTCGATGATCTACTTCCCGGCGCACGGCGTGCGCCGACTGCTCCCCGTGTCGCGGCGGGCCCTCCGGGCGCTGCGGGGCCTGGAGGCGGCCGCGCGCGAGCGGCGGGTCTTCCACCTGTGGTTCCACCCGACGAACCTCGCGGACGCCACGGATGCGATGATGGGCGGCCTGAGGACCATCTTCGAGCGCGCGGCGAGCCTGCGCGACCGTTCGCTGCTGGACATCCGTCCCATGGGGGCGCTGGTGGCATGAGCCAGGAGCCGGCCGGGAAGGAGCGGGAGGTCGGCCGCCGGGATCTCGTGCGCCTCTTCCAGAAGGCGCTCGCGCTGAGGGTGTTGCTCGCCGTCGGCCTGCACCTGTTCGTCGACGAGTCCGTCTTCGCGCCCGACCAGGTCGGCTACCACCGCGTCGGCGAGTGGCTGGCCCACTACTGGTCGGGGGACGTGGTGGTGGCGCCGCCCAACATCGAAGGCTTGGGCCCAAGAGCCTATTTCTACATCGTGGGCGCGCTGTACGTCGTCTTCGGCGTCAACTCGCTCGTGCCCAAGCTCGTCAACTGCCTGGTGGGCGCTCTCCTGGTGCCCGTGGTCTTCGACCTCGGGGTCCGCGTCACCGGCAGCCGCCTCATCGCCCTGCGCACCTCGAAGTTCGTGGCCTACTTCCCGTCCCTGGTGCTGTGGTCCGCCCTCAACATCCGCGATGCCTGGATCGTGCTCCTGATCGCCCTGCTGTGCCGCGAGGCGCTCGTCCTCCAGGAGCGGCCCCGCCTCGCCTCGCTCCTGGTCATCGGCGGCGGGGTATGGCTGATCGTCCACTTCCGCCCCTACCTCCTCTTCGCGATCACCCTGCCCATGCTGGTGTCCTTCGTGGTGAGGCAGCGGGCGCACATGATCCGCAACACGGTGCTCGGCATGATGGCCAGCCTGGCCGTGATCTACGCCGACCAAGCCGCCGGATCGGGGCGGAAGCTGCGCACCATCGACTTCCAGGAGATCCAGGAGTTCCGCTACTGGGGCACCGTGGGCGCCGGCAGCAGCTTCGAGCAGGCGGACATCTCGAGCCCGGGCAAGGCGCTGCTGTTCCTGCCGAAGGGCCTGGCCTTCTTCCTGCTCGCGCCCTTTCCCTGGATGCTGGGGAGCATCCGCCAGATCCTGGCCGTGCCGGAGACGCTCTTCTTCTACACGCTGATCCTGCCCATGCTGCGGGGCATCCGGCACCTGATGCGACACCGCCTGGGCACCTCGATCATGATCCTGCTCCTCACCATCGGCCTCACCTTCGGCTATGCCCTGGGCGAGGGGAACGCCGGCACCGCCTACCGCCACCGCGCGCAGATGCTGTGCTTCTACCTTCTCTTCGCCGCCACCGGCATCGAGGTGAAGAGGGCGGCGCGGGCGCGGGCCGAGCTGCCGTCCGCGGTCCCGCGCACGGCGTGAGGGCACGCCGCGCGGCCCTGGCGGGACTGGGCGTGGTGGCCCTGGCCGGGGGCATCGCCGCCCTGGGCCTCGTCGATCCGCCCTGCGGGGCCCACGAGGGCGACGCGCGCGCCCAGGCCGCGGTGGTCCTCTCGGGCGACGTGGACTACCTCCGCGTGGACGCCGCCGTCGGCCTCTATCGCGACGGGCGCGTGGGCGCGCTGGTCCTCACCGGCGCCGGCGTGGGCGGCGACAGCGCCGAGGCCCTGCGGCGCCGGGCCTCCGTTCCCGGCGTCCCCGCCGAGGCCATCGTCCTGGAACCGACCTCGCGGACCACGCGCGAGAACCTGGAGCGTGCGGGCCCCCTCATCCGGAGCCGGGGCTGGACCCGGGTCGCCCTCGTCACCTCCGCCTCCCACATGTGCCGGGCCAGCCGCGTGGCGCAGCGCCTCGCCCCCGACGTGGACTGGGTCTGCGTCCGCGTGCGCGACGCGGGCGGCTTCCGGCGCGTGTACCGCGCGCGCATGCAGGAGTGGCGGAAGCTCGCCGGGTACGCGGCGCGCGGCTGGCTCTGAGCCATGTGCGGCATAGGCGGCGTGGTGTCGTTCGCGGGCCGGCCGTTCGGTCCCGAGCTGGAGGCCATGGGGGCCGCCCTCGCGCACCGCGGCCCCGACGCGCTCGGCATCCACCGTGACGAGCAGGGCGCGCCCTCGGCGGCGCTGGTGCACCGCCGGCTCTCCATCATCGACCTCTCGTCCCTGGCCGACCAGCCCCTGCCCAACGAGGACGGCTCCGTGCAGGCCATGCTCAACGGCGAGATCTACAACTTCGCCGCGCTGAGGCAGGAGCTGGAGGGCCGGCACTCGTTCCGCTCGCGCGGCGACACGGAGGTCATCGTCCACGGCTACGAGGAGCACGGCGACGACGTGGTGGCGCGCCTCGACGGCATGTTCGCCTTCGCGCTGTGGGACGGCCGCCGGCGCCGCCTGCTGCTGGCCCGCGACGCCTTCGGCAAGAAGCCCCTCTACTACGCGGCGGAGCCGGACCGCCTGGTCTTCGCCTCCGAGGTCAAGGGCCTGCTGGCGGCGGGCGTGCCCGCGGCGATGGACGAGTCGTGCCTGGGCGAGTACCTGGCCTTCGGCTACGTGCCCACCCCGCGCACGCTCTTCCGGGGCATACGCAAGCTGCCCCCCGCCTCCTGGATGGTGGTGGACGCGGAGGGCGCGCACGAGCCCCGGCAATACTGGCAGCCGCGCTTCCCCGCCCCGGGCGCCGCGTCATCGGTCTCGGAGGACGAGGCCGTCGAGCGCGTGCGCGGCCTCCTCACCGACGCCGTGCGGAAGCGGCTGGTGGCGGACGTGCCCCTCGGCGTCCTCCTCTCGGGGGGAGTCGACTCCAGCGCGGTGGCCGCCCTCATGGCGCGCCTCGTTCCCGGGCGCGTCAAGACGTTCACCGTGGGCTTCGAGGGCGACGCCTTCTTCGACGAGCGCCCGCACGCGGAGCGCGCCGCGCGCCACATCGGCAGCGAGCACCACGCCTCCGTGGTGCGGCCGCACGCGGCTTCCCTGGTGGAGACGCTGCTCCACCACCACGACGAGCCCTTCGGCGACTCCTCCGCGCTGCCCACCTACCTGGTGGCGCGGGAGGCGCGGCGCGAGGTGACGGTGGCCCTCAACGGCGACGGGGGCGACGAGACCTTCGCCGGCTACGACCGCTTCCTGGCCGCCCTGCTCGCCGACCGCATCCCCGGCCCCTTACGCCGCGCCCTGCGGGCCGCCTCGCGTTTCATCCCCAACGGCTCGAGCTACCACGGGCGGCTGCGCCGGGCGCGCCGCTTCGCGGAGAAGGCGGCGCTGCCCTTCGACGAGCGCATCTTCGCCTGGAGCACGTTCTTCGACCTGCCCGCCCTGCGCGCGCTGGACGGGGAGGCGCTGGCCGACCGCGACCGCGTCCTCTCCTCCTACCGCGAGCAGCTCGCCGCGTGCGGGGGGGCCTCCCTGCTGTCCCGGCTCCTCTTCCTCAACGCGCGCACCTACCTGCTGGACGACCTCCTGCCCAAGATGGACCGTATGACCATGGCCCACGGGCTGGAGGCGCGCAGCCCCTTCCTGGACCGCGCGCTGTTCGAGTACGTGGCGCTGCTGCCCGACCGCTTCAAGCGCAGCGGCCGGCGCGGCAAGGTGGTGCTCAAGAAGGCGGTGCAGGACCTGCTCCCGCCCGAGATCGTGCGCCGGCCCAAGCACGGCTTCGGCGTCCCTCTCGGGGAGTGGTTCCGCGGCGAGCTGCGCGCCCTGGTCGAGGACACCCTGCTCCAGTCGCCGCGCCTGGCCGGCCACCTGCGCCTTCCCGCCGTGCGCGCGCTGTACGACGAGCACGTGACCCGCCGCGCCGACCGCGGCCACCAGCTCTGGACCCTGCTCACCCTCGAGCTATGGATGAGGAAGCACCGGTTCGCCTGAGGGCGGCGGGGGCGGGGGAGGCCCTGCTCGGGGCGGCGCTGCTGCTGGCGCCGTGGCCGTACGGGAGCGCGCCCGACTGGGCGCGGTACGCGCTCGCCGGCGCCGCCCTCCTGGCCAGCGCGCTGGGCCTGCTGGGGGCCGGGCGCCTGCCCGCGGTGGCGCTGCCTCTGGGCGCCCTCCTGGCCTGGGGTCTCCTCCAGGCCGTGCTGGGCATCAGCGTCGCCCCCGTGTCCACCGTGGAGGCGTCCCTGCTGGTGGCCGCCTTCGGCGGCACCGTCGTGTTCGCGAGCGCGCAGGCGCGCTCCCACCGCGCGGCCCTGCGCCTGGCCGCCCTCGTGCTGGCCGCCGTCGGCCTGCAGGCCGCCTACGGCGCCTACGCCGCCGCGGGAGGGCCCAGGGTGTACGGGCAGACCAGCGAGACCACGACCATGCCGTTCGGCTCCTACGTGAACCACAACCACTTCGCGGGGCTGGTGGGCATGGGCGCCGTGCTCGCCCTGAGCCTGGCCCTCGGCCACGCGCGGCGGTCGCGCAACCTCACCCCGCGCGCCATCGCCTACGGCGGCCTCGCGCTGGCCTTCGTGGCCGCCCACCTGGCCAGCCGCAGCCGGGGCGGGCTCCTCGCGCTCGCCGCCGGCCTCGTCGTCCTGGCCGCGCTCTGGGCGCGCGGGCGGGGGAAACGCCTGGCCCTGGGGTTGGCCGCGGCCGCCGCCCTCGTCGCCTTCGGCGTCGCGGCGGTGCCCGCGAAGTCGCGCGCCCGCCTGGCCACGCTGCTGGAGGGCACCTCGGACCCGTCCGCCCGCTACCGCATCGACGTGTTCGCCTACACGCTGCGGCTGGCAGCTTCCCGTCCGCTGACGGGCAGCGGGCTCGGCGCCTACGCGGACGCCGTGCCCGCGGTGAAGCGGGCGCACGGCGAGGTGCGCGTCACGCACGCGGAGAGCGACGCCCTCGAGTTCCTGGCCGAGGGCGGGCTGGTGGGAGCGGCGATCCTGGCCTGGCTCGCCTCCGTGGCGGCCGGCGGGCTGCGCGACCGCCTGGCGCACGGCCACGACCCCCTCCGCCAGGCGTTGGCCATGGGCGCGGCCGCGGCCGTCGCGACGCTGCTCTTCCACTCGCTCGTGGACTTCAACCTGCGGCTGCCCGCCAACGCCCTCGTCTTCTCCGTGCTGCTCGGCCTGGCCGCATCCCCGCGTGAGGCGGAGGCGGGGGTCGGCGGACGCCTGTCGTGCGCCGTGGTGTCCGTGTGCCTCGCGGCAGCCGCGGCGACCGCGGCCTGGCGCGCGCAGGGCGCGTGGATGCTCGATCGCGCGCTGGATCGGCGGCCGCCGGAGGTGCGCATCGCCGCCCTCGACCGAGCCTTGCGGTGGCATCCCTACCTGGCCGAGGGCCATCGCGCGCGCGGCGTCGGCCTCCGTGCAGTGGCGGCGGGTGATCCGCGGCGTCTCGCGCGGGCAGAGGCGGACCTTTCCAGGGCGGTCCGCCTCCGGCCTGCATGGGGTGAGGCGTGGGCCGAGCTGGCGTGGACGCGGCTCCTGGGCGCAGACCGCGACGGCGCACGGAGCGCCATGAGCCGGGCAGTCGCCATGGACCCGACTCACGTTGCGATCCGGAAGTCGGAAGCGGCGTTCACAGAGGCGCTTGGCGCTAGAAAATAGACGGTCTAAAGAGCAGTTAGCCCATAATGCCTAGCATTTCGCTTGATGTCGGGTGAGCGCCCGGGTACCCTCTACGAACGTGCCCACCGGGAAGCCCCCTCCGGGCCCGGAGCCGATACGGGTCCTGCGCGTCTTCTCGCGCCTCAACGTGGGGGGGCCGGCGGTGCACGTCATCCTGGTGACGGAGGGGCTGGGATCGCGGGGCTACGAGACGCGGCTCCTGGTCGGCCGGGAAGAAGAGCGCGAGGGCAACCTGCACGAGCTGGCGGTGCAGAAGGGCGTGCGTTGCGAGGAGGTGCCGGCCCTCGGCCGCGAGATCCGGCCGCTCTCGGACCTGCGGGCCCTGGTCACGCTGGTGCGCGCCGTCCGTGAGTTCCGGCCCCACATCGTGCACACGCACACGGCGAAGGCCGGCGTCCTCGGCCGCCTGGCCGCCGTGGTGGCGCGCGTTCCGGTGGTGGTCCATACCTTCCACGGCCACGTGCTCCAGGGCTACTTCGGGCGGGTCCGGAACGCCGTGTTCCGCGTCCTGGAGAGGGCGCTCGCGCGGCGCAGCGACGTCCTGATCGCCGTCTCCGCTTCGGTCAAGCAGGACCTGGTGCGTCTGCGGATCGCCGCCGAGGACAAGATCCACGTCGTCCCGCTCGGGCTCGACCTCGAGCGCCTGGCGGGCACGCTGCCGCGCGGAGGTCTGCGCCGCGAATCCGGCGTCCCCGACGACGCGCCGCTGGTCGGCATCGTCGGCCGCCTGGCGCCGATCAAGGACGTGGGCACGTTCCTGGCGGCGGCCGCGCTGGTGCGCGCGCAGCGCGCGGACGTCCGCTTCGCCGTGGTGGGCGACGGGGCGGAGCGGGGCCGGCTGGAGGCCGCCGCGGCCTCGCTCGGCGAAGCCGTGTTCTTCCACGGCTGGAAGCGCGACATGGCCTCGGTCTACGGCGACCTCGACCTGGTCGTGAACTGCTCGAGAAACGAGGGGACGCCGGTGGCCTTGATCGAGGCGTTGGCCGCGAACCGTCCCGTGGTCGCGACAAGTGTGGGAGGAACGCCCGATCTGTTGGGTGGCGGGTCATTCGGGCTCCTGGTGGCCCCGGCCGACCCAAAAGCGCTGGCTGATGCTATACTTACGGGGCTGCGCGCCCCCGACGCGGCCAAGGAAAGGACACTCCGCGGTCGTGACCACGTGCTGCGCCTGCACGCGCTGCCCCGCCTGTTGGACGATCTGGACGATCTCTACCGCAGGCTCTTGCTGTCTCCGGGGTGTGCCTAGTGTCCGACCGGGCGCTCCTGGCGCTCGCGGTCTTCGCGGCCACCACGCTTGTCTCCGCCACGCTCGTCCCGCTGACCATCCGTGGCGCGCACGTCCTGGGCGTGCTCGATACGCCGGGAGACCGGAAGATCCACACCGCGCCTACGCCGCGCATGGGGGGCATCGCCGTCTTCCTTGCCTTCACCGGCGTGGTCGGCGCCGGGTACCTGCTGCTGCCGGGCCTCTCGCGGGTGGAGTGGATCGCCGGGAACTTCGCCACCGCGCTGGTCTACCTGCGCGAAGCGTTCCGCGTTGAGACCAGGCTCCTGGCGCTGCTGCTCGGGGGGACGCTGGTCTTCGCCACCGGCGTCGCCGACGACGTCTTCGGCCGGCGCTTCCCGGTCTGGGCCAAGGCCGGGGGCATGCTGGCCGCGGCCGTGATCCTGGTGGCCTCCGGCGTCTCCACGAGCTTCCTGCCGTGGCCCTGGCTCAATGTCGTGGTCACGCTGGCCTGGCTCTTCGGGATCTCCAACGCCTTCAACCTCCTCGACAACATGGACGGCCTCTCCGCCGGCGTCGCCTTCGTGGCCTGCGGCGTCCTGCTGGCCAACGCCTGGGCGCTGGACGAGTTCTTCATCTGCCTGCTCCTGGTCGCCTTCATGGGCTCCCTGCTCGGGTTCCTCTTATTCAACTTCAATCCGGCCTCCGTGTTCCTGGGAGACGGGGGCAGCCTCTTCATCGGGTACGTGCTGGCCTCGCTCACCCTCCTGGAGCGCTACGTGTCGCGCGCCTCCAGCACGCTGTTCCCGATCCTCATGCCCGTGCTCATCTGCGCGGTGCCGATAGTGGACACCGCCACCGTGGTCTTCATCCGCCTGCGCGAGAAGCGCCCCATCTACGTGGGCGACGCGCGCCACCTGTCGCACCGCCTGGTGGACCTCGGCTTCACCCAGCGACAGGCGGTCCTCCTCCTCTACCTCCTCACCCTGAGCCTGGGACTGGGCGCGGCCAGCCTGATCCACGCCGGCCTGCGCGAGAGCCTGATGGTGCTCGTGCAGCTCCTGGGCTTCGTGGCCCTGGTGCTCCTCCTCCTCTTCCACCCGAGGCGCGCGTGAGCACGCTCTGCCTCCTGCTCCTGGGCCTGGCCGCCCGCCCCCGGCTCATCACGGTTGCGGTGCGGACGGTCGACTCCCGCCCCGCCGTCGTGCTGCAGGCCGACGCGGCCCTGGCCGCGGCCGACGTCCGGCGTACGGACGGAGAGGTGACCGTGGTGGTGGACGCCGACCCCACGACCCCGGGCTCCGTGCCGGGCGTGGTGCCCCCCATCGAGGGCGTGCACGTGGCCTCGACGCCCTCGGGGGCGCGCGTATCCATCCGGGTGCCCCACACCGTGCCCTACGAGGTGCGCCGCGCCGCCTCGGGGGTGGTCCTGCTGTTCGGTCCGCCGTCGCCGAGCGCCGTGTCGTCGCCGCATCCCGCCGTGCCGCCGTCCAGCCCGGCGGTGGGTGCCGCCGCGGTGGCGGCCGCGGCGGCGGCCGCCGCGGCCCCGGACGACCTGGCCGCGCTCTACGCGCAGCTCCGGCCACCGCCGCAGGGACCGGACGAGGCCCCCCCGCAGGAGGAGGAGGAGCGAGACGACACGCCCCCCGACGGCATCGCGATCGGCCGTCTCATCCTCCGCCCCATGGTCATGGGGACCTACGTGAACGCGGAGTCCGCCTTCCTCGACGATCCCCGGCCGGTGCGGGACCGGTACTTCGAGATCCGCCCCCAGGTGGGAGCCGAGCTGCCCATCGGAGAGGGTCGCCTCACCGCCACCTACCAGTACCGGCTGCGGCGCGAGGGGAGCTTCGCGGTGGTGGACGAGCCCACGCACCTCCTCGACGCCCGCCTGGACGTGCCCGTGGGCACGCGCCTCATCGCGTGGCTGGCCTACCACTTCGCCGCGGGCTCCCTGGAGGCCACCGAGGTCGATCCCGGCGGGGAGTACTTCTTCGGGCTCGGCCCGTTCGACCGCCACGACCTGAGCGCAGGCCTGCGCCTGGAGCTGGTGGGCCCCCTGACCCTCGACCTCTACGCCGACCGCAACACGGTGGAGGTGGAGGACGAGGCCAACTTCTTCGACTACCAGACGAGCGCAGTTCGCGCGGGCCTGGGCTACGAGATCACGCCGAGCCTGCGCGCCGTCGTCAGCTACACCTTCGACGACGCGGAGGCCCCGGAGGAGAGACCCGAGATCGAGTCGCGCGCCCACTCCGTGGGGCTGAGCCTCACCGGCGAGCCCCTGCCCCTGATCACCGGCCAGGTGACCGGGGGGTACCGGCGGCAGCGCGCGCCGGGGGCCGCCGCCGGCGGGCAGCGCTACGAGGGATTCTTCGGGTCCGCCTCCTTGACCAAGGAGTTCACGCCCACCACGACCCTCACCCTGACGGGGGGACACAACACGCAGCTCTCCGCCTTCGAGGACAACGCCTTCTACGTCTCGTCCGACGTGCAGGCGCACACCAGCCTGGGCCTGCCCGCGGACTTCGCCTTCCAGGGAGGCCTCGGCTACCATTGGAACGACTACAGGACCGTGGCCTCCGCGATCGGCCAGCCGCGCGAAGACCGCATCTTCGCCTGGTGGGTCGGCCTCTCACGGCCCCTGACGAGTTGGAGCTGGGTGCGAGCGGACTACCGTAGGGAGCGTCGCCGCTCCAACCTGGGGGACTTCGAGGCCGAGTACGACGGCCTCACCGTCCAGCTCGGGCTCCGGCTTTACCGCACCCGCTGACCGATGGTGCCCGCGCTTCTTTCCACCCTCTTCCTGCTGGCCCAGGCCGCGTCTCCTCGCCCGCCGGCGGCGCCCGCGGCGCCCTCCCCCCGGCCCACCCCCGCCAGCACCGAGTACCGCATCGGCCCCGGCGACGTGCTGGAGGTCACCGTGTTCGGCAACGAGGACCTCTCGCGCACCACCACCGTGCAGCCGAGCGGGGCGGTGACCCTGGCCCTGCTGGGGGAGGTCCAGGTGGCCGGCCTCACCGTGCCCGAGGTGAAGGCGCGCGTCACCTCCATGCTGGGCCGCGACTTCCTGGTGAATCCGCAGGTCGAGGTCGCCATCAAGGAGTACCAGAGCCAGTTCGTCACCATCATCGGCGAGGTCAACACGCCCGGCCGCAAGCCGCTGCGCGGGCGGACACGCCTGGTGGACGCCCTCATCGAGGCGGGCGGCTTCACCCCGCGGGCCTCGGGCGAGCTGACCATCAGCCGGCCCGGGGGCTTCGAGGGCGGCCAGAGCACCATGCGCCTGCGCCTGGGCGGAGAGACCATGACGCCGCAGGAGCAGATCGCCCTGGAGCTGCCCTTGCGCACCGGCGACATCGTCACCGCCTCCGCCAAGCAGTACGTGACGGTGGAGGGCGAGGTCTCGCGCCCCAACCGCTACACCCTGGAGGCCGACCTCACGGTGAGCGCCGCCATCTCCATGGCCGGGGGATTGACGAAGTACGGGAGCAGCGACGTGCGCGTGCGTCGCGTCAACCCGGCCACGGGGGCGGTGGAGATCCTGAAGGTGGACCTCAAGGACGTCCGCAAGGGCAAGGAGCTCGACCCCCTGCTCCAGCCCAACGACGTGGTCTCCGTGGCGCGGCGGCTGTTCTGACCGGGCCGGCGCGTCCCCGCCGCCCTAGCCGTGGTCGAACAGGCGCAGCGGCACGTGCCGGGCGATGCGCGCGAAGTCGGCATCCAGGGAAAAGAGCTGCGCGCGCCCGTTGACGGCCTGGGCGGCGATCAAGG
>DATBIO010000045.1:0-18768 GCA_036556965.1 Vicinamibacteria bacterium | reverse complement strand
CGCCCGACGAGGGCGGCGCCCTGCCCGAGGCCCTGACGCGCGCGGGCTGGGAGCTGGCGCTGCTCCCCGCCAGCCTGCCCGAGGACTACGGCGGCTTCGGGGAGCGCTCGGCGGTGACGGGCGCGCTCTTCGCCGAGGAGCTGGCCTGGGGCGACGCGGCGGGGGCGCTGGCCCTGATGGCCCCCGCCCTGGTGGCGGTCCCCCTGCTCGTGGCGGGGACGGAGGGGCAGCGCCGAGAGCTGCTCCCGGCCTTCTGCGGCGAGGGCTACGTGCCGGGGGCGGCCGCCCTCCTGGAGCCGCGCCCCGACTTCGACCCGCGCCGGCTGGGCACGCGCGCACGCCGCGAAGGAGGAGCGTGGGTGCTCGAGGGGGCCAAGTGCAACGTCCCCTTCGCGCGCGAGTCGGAGTGGGTGCTCGTGTACGCGGCCTGCGAAGGCCGCACGGAGGCCTTCCTCGTGCGGCAGGGCACGCCGGGGCTGGAGGTCGGCGAGCGGGAGCGGAACATGGGGCTGCACGCGCTGCCCCTCTACGCCGTGGAGCTGCGCGCCTGCCGCGTGCCGGCGGCCATGCGCCTGGGGGGCGAGGAGGGCGGCGACGTGGGGCGCCTGCTGGACGCCTCGCGCGTGGCCCAGGCCGCCCTGGCCGTGGGCGTGGCGCGCGCTGCCTACGAGTACGCCCTCGACTACGCCAGGACCCGGCAGGCCTTCGGGGAGGCCATCGGCCAGAGGCAGGCCATCGCCTTCATGCTCGCGGAGATGGCGACGGAGGTGGAGTCCGCCCGCCTGCTGGCCTGGGAGGCGGCGTGGACGATCGACCAGGGACGCGAGGCCACGCGCGAGGCCTGCCTGGCCAAGACCTTCGCGGACGAGATGGTGCTGACGGTGACGGACCGCGCGGTCCAGGTCCTCGGCGGACACGGCTACATCCGCGAACATCCCGTGGAGCTCTGGCTGCGGAACGGGCGCGGGTTCGCCGTGCTGGAGGGGATCGCCATCGTCTGAGGAGGCGGGGCGTGGGCACCGGGGAGGAGGTGCGGGAGCCTTGATCGGTTTCGAGATGCCGGAGGAGGTCCGCCAGCGGCTCGAGTTCGTGCGCGGGGTGGCCCTCACGCACATGCGGCCGGCCGGGCGCCACTTCGACGAGCACGAGCACGAGGTGCCCTGGGACTTCGTCGACGTGATGTGGGCCGAGGTCCTGCGCACCGGGCAGAGCTTCCGCTCCGGGGTGCGGCGGGCGGGGGCGGAAGACGGCCTCGGCGCCCTGACCCTGGTCCACGTGGTGGAGACGCTCTCCTGGGGCGACGCGGGCATCTACCTCTGCGGGCCCGGAGCGGGGCTGGGCGGCGCCGCCATCGAGGCCACGGGCACGCTCGAGCAGAAGGCGCGCTTCCTCGACCGCTTCCGCGAGGGCCGGCCCAAGTGGGCGTGCATGGCCATGACCGAGCCGCACTGCGGCTCCGACACCGCCGCCATCCGCACCACCGCCCGCCGCGACGGGGACTCGTGGGTGCTGGACGGCGAGAAGATCTTCGTGACCAGCGGCCACAAGGCCCTGGTGGACTCCGAGGGGCTGATGGTGGTGTGGGCCACCGTGGACCCCGCCGCCGGGCGGGCGGGCATGAAGCCCTTCGTGGTGGAGGCGGGCACGCCCGGGGTGCGCGTGGCCAAGCTGGAGCGCAAGATGGGCATACGCGCCAGCGACACCGCGGCCGTGGTCCTGGAGGGCTGCCGCATCCCCCTGGACAACCTCCTGGGCAGCGCGGAGGTGGCCGATCCGCGCAAGGGGTTCAAGGGGGCGATGGCCACCTTCGACGCCACGCGCCCCGCGGTGGCGGCCAGCGCGCTGGGGATCGCGCGCGCCACGGTGGAGCTGGTGAAGGAGCTGCTCGCGCTGCACGGGGTGGAGGTGCGCTACGACCGGCCGCGCAGCCAGCTCACCGCCGTCGAGCGCGACCTCCTGGACATGGAGGCGCAGCTGCGCGCGGGGTGGCTGCTCACCCTCAAGGCGGCCTGGATGATGGACCGGCGCCTGCCCAACACCGTCGAGTCCTCCATGTGCAAGGTGAAGGCGGGGGACGTGGTCACGCGGGTGACGCAGAAGGGAGTGGAGCTCCTGGGCCCCGCCGGCTATTCTCGCCGCCTGCCCCTGGAGAAGTGGATGCGCGACGCCAAGATCAACGACCTCTTCGAAGGCACGGGGCAGATCAACCGCCTCGTCATCGCGCGCCGCATCCTCGGATACGGCAGCCGCGAGCTGAAGTAGGCGTGCCCGCCTCCGTCCTGACCGTGCCCGCCCGGGTCCACGGCCGCTGCCTGGTGGAGGCGCCGGAGGGGGGAGGGCCCTTCCCCCTCCTCGTCGGCTTCCACGGCTACGGGGAGGCGGCGGAGCAGCACCTCGAGCAGCTCCGGCGCCTGCCGGGAGCGGAGGGCCTGGTGCTGGCCGCGGTGCAGTCCCTGCACCTCTTCTACCGCAAGGACGGCGCGGTGGTGGGCTCCTGGATGACGCGGGAGGGGCGCGAGGAGGCCATCGCGGACAACATCCGCTACGTGGCCGACGTGGTGGGGCGCGTGCGCGCCGGCTTCCCGGCGGGCGGCCCCCTCGTCTACGCCGGCTTCTCCCAGGGCGCGGCCATGGCCTACCGGGCCGCCGTGCGCGCCGGCCACGAGTGCCACGGCCTCCTCGTCCTCGGCGGCGACATGCCGCCCGACGTGGCGGACGACGCCTCGGCCCTGCCCCCGGTGCTGATCGGCCGGGGCCGGGACGACGCCTGGTTCACGGCGGAGAAGCTCGAGCGCGACCTCGAGGGCCTGGCGCGGCGCGGGGCGCGCGCGCGCAGCCTCGTCTTCGAGGGGGGCCACGAATGGACGGACGCGTTCCTGGAGGCGGCGGGCGCGTTCCTGCGCGAGGTCGCGCGGGCGCAGGCGCCCGTGGCCTGAGGGGAGGGGACATGGAGCCGATCTGGAAGCGCTTCTGGCCCCCGGGCCTGTCCGAGGAGCGCATCGCGCTGCCCACCGAGACGCTCCCCTTCCACTTCAAGCGCAACGCGCAGGCGGCCCCGGAGCGGACGGCCCTCGTCTTCTACGGGCGCGAGGTCAGCTACGGCGAGCTCGACCTCGCCTCGGACCGGTTCGCGGGCTGGCTGCGCGCGCGGGGACTGGCCCCGGGGGACCGCGTCGCCCTCTACCTGGAGAACTGCCCGCAGTTCGCCGTGGCCTACATGGGGTCGCTGAAGGCGGGCTGCGTCAACGTCTGCATCAACCCCATGCACAAGGCGGGGGAGCTGCAGCGCGACCTGGCCGACGCGGGCGCGCGCGCCCTCGTCACCTCGGACCTGGGGGGAGCGGCGGTGGCGGCGGTCCGCGGCGATACCGCGCTCACGGCGGTGGCGGTGACGCGCTACCGCGACTACCTGCCCTCGGCTCCGACCCTGACCGTGCCCCCCTCGTTCCTGGAGGCGGCGCCGCCGCTCCCGGGGGGGGAGGACTTCGTGGCCATCGCCGGCCAGGGGCCGCGCCTCCAGCGCATGGAGCCGCGGGCCCTGACCGACACCGCCCTCCTGCAGTACACCTCCGGGACCACGGGGGCGCCCAAGGGCGCGGAGATCACGCACGGGAACCTGGTCGCGAACTGCGAGCTGCAGCGCGTGTACCTGGGGCTGGACGCGGGCGACGTGTCGCTGGGGGTCCTGCCCTGGTTCCACATCACGGGCATGGAGTGCCAGCTCAACCTCGCGGGCTACCTGGGCGGCTCCCTGGTGGTGATCGGGCGCTTCGACCTGGAGACGGTGCTGGCCGCGGTGCAGAGGTACCGCTGCACCGCCACCACCCTCATCGCCACCGTGAACGTCGCCATCCTCAACTCGGGCCGCACGCAGGACTACGACCTGAGCTCGCTGCGCGCCTGCTTCTCGGGGGGCGCCCCCGTGCCCACGGCGGTGGCCGAGCGCTGGGAGGAGACGACCGGCTACAAGCTCATGGAGGGCTACGGGCTCTCCGAGACCACGGCCCCCACGCACATCAACCCGCGCCACCGCCCGAAGTACGGCACCGTGGGCCTGGCCCTGCCCTTCACCGACGTGCGCATCGTGAGCCTGGAGGACGGCGTCACCGAGGTGCCGCTGGGCGAGCCGGGCGAGGTGGTGACCCGGGGGCCGATGGTCATGAAGGGCTACTGGCGGCAGCCGGAGGCCACCGCGGCCACCCTGCGCGACGGCTGGCTCCACACCGGGGACGTCGGGCGCCTCGACGAGGAGGGATACCTGCGCATCGTCGAGCGGAAGAAGGACCTCATCAAGGCCTCGGGCTACAGCGTCTATCCCGCGGAGGTGGAGGCGGCCCTGTACCGCCATCCCTCCATCGCCGAGGCCGGCGTGGTGGGGGTCCCCGATCCCTACCGGGGAGAGGACGTGCTCGCCTTCGTGGTGCTGCGGCGGGAGGCGCGCGGGGTGGTCAGCGAGAGCCAGGTGATCGACTGGTGCCGGGAGGAGATGGCCGCCTACAAGAGGCCCCGGCGCGTGCACTTCCTCGACGCGCTGCCGCGCACCGCCAGCGGCAAGGTCCTCCGGCGGGCGCTGCGCGACCGCGGGCGGGAGCTGGCGCAAAGATCGGGCTCCGCGTGAGCGGGGCCGGCTCCTCCCGGCACGTACACCTCCGCGTCGACGGGTCCGTGGCCGTGATCACCTTCGGCAACCCGCCCGTGAACAGCCTGGGCCACCCCGTGCGCGCCGAGCTGGCGGCGGCCCTGGCGGAGGCGGCCGGGGACGCGGCCGTGGGCGCCGTGGTGCTGGTGGGCGAGGACGGGAGGTTCTCGGCGGGCGCCGACATCCGGGAGTTCGGCACGCCCCTCGCGGCCCGGGCGCCCACGCTGCCCCAGCTCATCGCGGCCATCGAGGAGGGGTCGAAGCCGGTGGTGGCCGCCATCGCCGGCCATTGCCTGGGCGGCGGGCTGGAGCTGGCCCTCGGCTGCCATTACCGCGTGGCCCTCGCCGACGCGCGCCTGGGCCTGCCCGAGGTGAAGCTCGGGCTGCTCCCGGGCGCGGGCGGGACACAGCGCCTGCCGCGCCTGGTGGGGGTGGAGAACGCGCTGCGCCTGATCGTGCGCGGCGACCCGGTGGCCGCGCGCACCCTGGCCGCCACGCCGCTGCTCGACCGCGTGGTGGAGGGCGGCCTCCTCGATGCCGCCCTCGAGGTGGCGCGCGCCGCGGCGGCGCGCGGGGGGGCGCCCCCGCGCGTGCGCGACCGGGCGGTGGACGACCCCGAGGCGGAGGCGCTGCTCCAGGCCGCGCGCGCGGCGGCCGAGGCGGGACGCCCGCCCTCCGGGGCCGCGCTCCGCTGCGTGGAGGCGGTGGCGGCCGCCAGGCTCCCCTTCGCCCAGGGCCTCGGGACGGAGCGCGCGCTCTTCCTGGAGCTGGTGGCGGGCGAGGAGTCGCGCGCCTTGCGGCACGTGTTCTTCGCGGAGCGGACGGCGTCCCGCGTCGCCGACGTGCCCGAGAGCACGCCCGCGCGCGAGGTGCGGGGCGCCGGAGTGGTGGGCGGCGGCACCATGGGCGTCGGCATCGCCCTGTGCTTCCTGGAGGCGGGCCTCCCCGTCACCCTGCTGGAGGTGGCCCAGGGTCCGTTGGACCAGGCGGTGGCGCGCATCCGCGCGGTCGTGGACGGCCTCGTGCGCAAGGGGCGGCTCAGCCCCGAGCAGCGCGACCGGCGGATGGCGCTGCTCGGCCCCACCCTGTCCTACGAGGACCTCGCCACGGCGGACATCGTGGTGGAAGCGGTCTTCGAGGAGATGGGAGTGAAGGAGCAGGTCTTCGGCCGCCTGGACCGCGTCCTGCGGACGGGCGCCATCCTGGCCACCAACACCTCGACCCTGGACGTGGACCGCCTGGCCCTCGCCACCGGGCGCCCCGCGGACGTGGTGGGGACGCACTTCTTCAGCCCTGCCCACCGGATGCGGCTGCTGGAGGTGGTGCGCGGCGCGCGCACGGCCCCCGACGTGCTGGCCACCGTGCTCAAGCTCGCGCGGACGCTGGGCAAGACGGCGGTGGTGGCGGGCGTCTGCGACGGCTTCATCGGCAACCGCATGGTCGGCCGGTACCTCCACCAGGCCATGCTCATGCTGGACGAGGGCTCCTCTCCGGCCGCCATCGACGCCGCCGTGGAGCGCTTCGGGGTGGCCATGGGGCCCTTCCGCATGTCCGACCTGGCGGGCAACGACGTGGGCTGGCGCATCCGCAAGCGGCACGCGGCGGAGAAGAGGGCGGGGTCCGCCGCGCCCCTGGCCGACGCGCTGTGCGAGAGCGGCCGCTTCGGCCAGAAGACGGGCGGCGGCTGGTACGACTACGCGCCGGGCGAGCGCCGCGCGCTGGCCTCGCCGCAAGTGGGGGAGCTGATCGACGCCCACCGTCGCCGGCTGGGCCGCGCCCCGCGCGCCCTGGACGACGAGGAGATCGTGGACCGGCTGGTCCTGGCCCTGGTCAACGAGGGCGCCCGGCTGCTGGAGGAGAGGATCGCCGCCCGCGCCTCGGACATCGACGTGGTGTACGTGGCCGGCTACGGGTTCCCCGCCACGCGCGGCGGGCCGATGTTCCACGCGGACGGCAGGGGCCTGGCCCGCGTGGTGGCCCGCATGCGGGACTTCGCCGCCAACCCGCACGCCGATCCCGCCTTCTGGACGCCGGCCCCGCTGCTGGCGAGGCTGGCGGGGTCGGGGCGCTCCTTCGCCGACTTCGACGCGGAGGGGGCGTGACGGGGACCCGCGGCCCCTGGTTCGCGCTTGCCGTCCTCTTCGGCATCAACCTGATGAACTTCTTCGACCGCCAGCTGCTGGGGGCGCTGGGGGAGCCCGTGCGCAAGGAGTTCGGGCTCAGCGATACCGCGCTGGGCATCCTGGGGACGGCCTTCACCCTCGTCTACGCCGCGGTGGGCGTGCCCCTGGGGCGGCTGGCCGACCGCTGGAGCCGCACGCGGCTGATCGGCCTCGGCGTCACGGTGTGGAGCGTGCTCACCGCGGCCTCCGGCCTGGCCGGGACCTACTGGGCCCTCTTCGCCACGCGCCTGGGCGTGGGCGTGGGCGAGGCCAGTTGCGCGCCGGCGGGGCAGTCGCTGATCGGCGACCTCTTCCCGCCCCGCCAGCGCGCGCGGGCCATGGCCGTCTTCATGCTCGGGCTGCCCCTCGGGCTGTTCGCGGCCTACATCTGCAGCGGCGTCATCGGCGAGACCCTCGGCTGGCGCGCGGCCTTCCTCATCGCCGGCGTTCCGGGCCTGATACTGGGCGGCCTGGCCTTCCTGGTGCCGGAGCCCGCGCGCGGCGCCGCGGAGGCGCACGCCGTCTCGTCCTCCGCCGGCGCGTCCTCCCCGTACCGCCTGGTGATGGGCATCCCGACGCTGTGGTGGATCGTGGCCTCCGGCGCCCTCCACAACTTCAACATGTACGCGATCAACGCCTTCCAGACCCCGTTCCTGCAGCGCTTCCACGGCATGGGGCTGCGCCAGGCCAACAACGTCTCGGCGGTGGTGCTGGGCGCGGTGGGCGTGGTCGGGCTCCTGGCCGGCGGCTGGGCCGCGGACCGCCTCAGCGCGCGGCGCCCCGACGGCCGCCTTCTCCTCTCCGCGGGCACCATGCTCCTGGCCGCGCCCTGCACCTACCTCGCCCTCGGGCAGGCCCCCGGGGCCACGGCGCCCTTCATGGTCCTGATGGGCCTGGGGGCGACCATGGGCTTCGTGTACTACGCCACCGTCTACGCCGCCATCCAGGACGTGGTGGAGCCCCGGCTGCGGGGGACCGCGGTGGCCCTCTACTTCTTCGCCATGTACGTGCTGGGGGCCAGCCTGGGGCCGATGGCCACGGGGATGCTGAGCGACCACTTCGCGCGCCAGGCCATGGCCCAGGCGGGGGCGGAGCAGATGGCGGAGGGCTTCCGCGCGGCGGGGCTGCACGCGGCCATGTACGTGATCCCCGCCGTCACCGTGGCCGCGTCGGCCGTGCTCTTCGCCGCCTCCCGCACCGTCGCCGGGGACATGGAACGGCGGCGGCAGCGCGCGCTCGCCGCCGCCTGAGCGGGAGCGGTCAGCCGGCGAACCTGGCTACGGAGCCGATCGGCAGCACCAGCGCGCCTTGCCGGATCGGGTGAGGCCGGGTCGTTCGTCTTCATGCCTGGGCGACGGACCTCCCTGGCCCCATGATCGCGGGGCCACGGCCGCGCGTTCGCCAGGAGGGGCAAAGTGCTCGTCAAGAGGGTAAAGTGGGCCCTGCCCATGAGCCGTGCGCCGCTCGCCGTGGTCCTGAGCGTGGCGTGGCTGCCCGCCCGGGCCGCCGCCCAGAGCCCGGCCCCGCCCGTGTTCGGCACGGAAGCGGACGTGGTGGCGGTGGACGTGAACGTGGTGGACGGGGAGGGGCGGCCCATGCGCGGCCTCTCCGCCGCCGACTTCACGCTCACGGTGGACGGCCAGCGGCGCCAGGTGACCTCCGCGGAGTTCCTCGCCTTCGGCGAGGCCGACGAGCCGCCGCCGGCCCCGCCCGCGGTGACCGACTTCAGCAGCAACGAGACGGTGCGGCGGGGGCGCGTGGTGGTGGTGGTGGTGGACCAGGCAGGCATCGGCGCCGGCTCCGGGCGCCTGGTCCTCAACTCGGTGGAGCGCCTCCTGGGGCGGCTGGGTCCCGAGGACCAGGTCGGCCTGGTCACCATGCCCGGCGGCGGGCCGCAGGTCGCCTTCACCACCGATCACTCCGTGGTGCGCAACGCGCTGCAGAAGGTGGTGGGGCTGGCCCGCTTCCGCGGCCAGCGCGTGAGCCTGGCCGAGGCCGTGCGCTACGACCTCGGCGGGTCCTACGACTGGGAGCAGGTGGTGACGCGGGAGTGCCCGTTCCCGGCGGGCCCCGCGCGCGACCAGTGCGAGGACGACCTGGAGAGCGAGGCCATCTCCACGGCCCAGAACTTCCGTCACAACTCGCAGGTCTCGATGAAGGGGCTGCGCCTGCTCATGGACTCCCTGCGGGAGATGGACACGGCCAAGACGGTGGTGCTCATGACCCAGGCGCTGTCCGCGGAGTCCAAGAGCGAGCTGCGGGAGCTGGCGGTGGCGGCGGCCTCCGCGCGCGTCGCCCTCTACGGCATCCTCATCGAGGACGGTGCCCCCGACGCCGGGCGCGCCCTGCCCGACCTGGGCGGGTTCGAGGACTCCGACCTGCTGACGCGCGACCTCTACCGCCTGGCCAGCCTCACGCGGGGCCACGTCTTCCGCAGCGTGGGCTCGGGGGCGCCCCTGGAGCACATCGCGCGTGAGATCTCCGGCTACTACCTGCTGGGCTTCGAGCCCGAGGGCAACGACCGGGACGGCAAGGACCACACCATCGAGGTGGCGGTGCGGCGCCCCGGGGCCACCGTGCGGGCCCGGCGCTCGCTGCCCTTCGCCCGCGAGAAGCGGGAGGAGGCCCGCGACGTGGTGGCGCGCACCATCCGGTCGCCCCACCTGGCCGCCGAGCTGCCCCTGCGGGTGACGACCTACACCTTCCCGGACCGCGGGGAAGGGGGCAAGGTGCGCGTGCTGGTGAGCGCGGAGATCGGGCGCAGCTTCGACCCCGCCGGGCTCACGGTGGGGTTCGCCTTCATCGACTCCCAGGGCCGCCTGGCCGCGCAGGGGGTGCAAGTCATCAAGCCGGAGGCGGCGGCCGCGGCCTCGGCGGTGGTGCCGTACCTGGGCACGGCATCCGTGGAGCCGGGCCTCTACACGCTGAAGCTGGCCGCCGCGGACGCGCGCGGGCGCCGGGGGAGCGTGCAGCATCCGGTGAAGGCCGCCCTCACCACCGCGGGCCCGCTGTCCATGACCGACCTCATCCTCGCCCCGCCCGCGCGCGAGCAGGGGGCCACCCTGCGGCCCGGGGTCGAGGCGGTGGCGGACGGCCCCGCCCTGACCGCGTTCCTCGAGGTGCACGCGCCGGAAGACCAGCTCGCGCAGATCACGGTGGCCATCGAGGTGGCGCCGGGAGAGTCCGGGGCCGCCCTGCGGAGCGTGGACGCGCAGGTCGCGCCCGCGCGCGCCCAGGGCGCGCGCACCGTGCAGGCCGTGATCCCCGTGGACGGGCTGGCCCCCGGGCGCTACGTCGCGCGCGCCGTGGTCTCGGCGGCGGGACGTCCCCTGGGCCAGGTGACGCGCCAGTTCCTCGTCCCCCCGCGCGGCGCCGCCCTCGCGCTTCCTTGGAGCCCGATGGGGTTTTCCTCGGTTCCCCCGGAGCACGGAACTCCCGTTCCCGCCGCGCGTCTCCTCGTGCGAGGCGTCCCGGCAGCGGGGAGGGTGGCATGGACCGGCGGGCTCGCGAATACCTCGGCGGCTTCGAGCGGGCGGCCCTGCTCGTCCAGCGGCTGCTGAGCGGTCCGCCGGCCTACGCCAACGCCGCGGACTACGTCCGCGACGTGGCCGCCCTCCACGACGACGCCCCCGACCTCTTCCGCCGCGGACTCGCCGTGGGCTGCCTCTCCGCGCTGGGCCGCTAGGCCGTCGTGGACGCGCGCGCCGCCTCGTAGCCCGGCTCCCGCGCCGCGGCCGCTCCGTGCGCGTGCCCCTCCCGCCCTCCTCCAAGGACGTCGCTCCCGCATCCATCCACAAGCCGATTCGCCGGCCCGGGGCGGCCCTCCGTGCGCTGGCGCCGTCCTTTCGTGGACGGGCATGGGAATGGCCTTGGAGTCGGGTGCACGGCCGAACAATCGCCTCCCGCGCACGTCCCCTGTGTCGAGCCGCTCAGCTGCGGGCGGCAGAGGAGGGACGATGCGGAAGGGACTCGAAGGCGTTCTGCGGGCGGCCGGGCTGGTGGTGGCGCTGCTGGTGGTTTCCGCCCCCATCGAGGCGGCGGAGATCCGCGTGAACATCCCGTTCGACTTCAGCGTCAACGACGCGACGCTGGAGGCGGGCGTGTACCACGTGACCACGGTGAACAACATGCTGCGGGTGACCGGCCTCCGTGGGGGCGCCGTCGCGCTGCCCGCCAGCGCCCAGGCCAAGGAGCGCACCCAGCCCAAGCTCGTCTTCCACAAGTACGGCGAGCGGTACATCCTGCGCGAGGTCTGGACGGGTGGGCACAGCGGCCGGACCCTGCCCGAGGGGCGCTTGGAGCGCGAGCTGGCGTCGGCGCTGCGTGGCGGCCAGCGGGCCGCTCTGGAGCGCGTCTCCATCCCGCGCTAGCAGGCGCGGTCAAGACGCGGCCGGCAGCCCGGGCTCCCGGGTTGCCGGCCGTGCTGCGTTCCGCGCCTCCGTGATGCTGGGGGGCCGTGCGCGCGGGCGGCCACCTTTGACCACCGACCCCTCCGCTCGGGACGCACCGGCTTCCCGGACGAGGGTATCGCGCGGCGGACGCCCTATAATCGCGCATCCTCATGACGGGCGTGCTCCTCGACCCCGCGCCGCTCCTGGCGCTCCCCCCCGGGGTACGCCTCATGACCTTCACCAGCCATGCCGACGAGCGCGGGTCGTTCACGGAGGTCTTCCGCGAGGAGTGGGCGGTCGGCCTGCGGCCCGTCCAGTGGAACCTGGTGCGGTCGCGCGCGGGCACGCTGCGCGGCGTGCACGTGCACTCCCGGCACAGCGACTACCTGATGCTGGTCGAGGGGCGGATGACGGTCTGCCTGCGCGACCTGCGCCCGGGCGGCGAAGCGAGCGCCATGGCCGTGGAGTTCGAGGCGCCGCGCGTGCAGGCCCTGTTCATCCCCCCGGGCGTGGCCCACGGCTTCTACTACCCGGTGGACTCCGTGCACGTCTACGCGGTCTCGCGCTACTTCGACCCCGCGGACGACCTCGGCTGCCGCTGGGACGACCCCGAGCTGGGCATGCCGTGGCCGGAGACGCCGCGCCACGTGAGCGCGCGCGACCGCGCGCTCCGCGGGCTGACGGAGCTGCGCGGGGCCCTGGCTCGCGCCCCTCAGGCGTAGCCGGCCAGCGCGCGCAGGCGCGCGATCGCTTCCACCACGGCCAGGGCCTCGGCGGCGCTGCTGCGCGGAGGGGGACCTCCCCCCAGGTGCTCCACGAAGGCCCGCAGCTCGCGCAGGAGCGGGAGCCCGGCGGGCAGCGGCCGCCGCTCGCGGCTCCCGTCGCCGCGCGCCACGAGGAGCGAATCGGCCCAGCCGTCGTCGAGCACGGCCACCCCCTCCGCGCAGTGCAGCCGCACCTCGCGCCGGAACTGGGCGTGGCGGGCCGAGACCTCCAGCACCTGCCAGGGTTCGTGGCCCAGCAGGGCCACCATGCCCTCCAGCCGCGCGGCCGTCCCCTCCGCCACCGCCGCGCGCGGCTCGGGCACGCCGCCCAGGATCTCCTGCCCGATGCTGAGGTCGTGCGGAGCGAGGATCCACACCGCGTCCACGTCCGCGTGGCGGTTGCCCCACTGCACGCGGGTGGTCCGGAGCCCCCGCACCGCGCCCAGCTCGCCGGCGCGGGCGATGTCGCGCAGCGCCTCCACCCCCGGGTGGTAGCGCCACTTGTCCATGACGAAGACGCGGTCGCCGGCGGCGGCGCACAGGCGGCGCGCGTCCTCCACGCCGGGGCAGAGCGGCTTCTCCACGAACACGGGCACGCCGCGGGGAAGCGCGGCCTCGATGGCCTGGGCATGCACGGCGGTGGGCACGGCCACCACCACCCCCGCCACCTCCGGCAGGGCCGCCACGTCGCCCACCACGGCCTGCGCCCCTCCCACCCGCGCCCGGGCGGCGCTCTCTTCCGAGCGCGCCACCACCGCCACCGTGCAGCCGAGCGCGCGCAGGTCGCGCAGGATGAGGCGGCCCCACTCCCCGCACCCCACCAGGCCGACGAGGGGGCCGCTCACGCCCGGCGGCGCCGTTCGGCGGCGTAGCGCAGCAGCCGGGGCCCGGAGCCGAAGGCGAAGCGCGCGAGGTCCGCCCACTGGCGCGCGCGCACGGCCAGGCCGGGCGGGCGCCGCGCCGCCGCCCGCGCCTCCGCCACCCAGGCGGGGTCGCCCAGCCGCTCCAGGAACCGCTTCTGCGGGGGCTCGGACAGCGAGGCGTAGCGGTGGTCCCAGTGGCGCGCGTAGAAGCGGAGCACGGTGATGTCGTCGCCGTAGGCGGCGAGGCCGGCGCGCCAGGCCCGGCGGCCGAACTCGCGGTCGATGAAGCGCGAGAGGGTCTCGTCCCAGTAGCCCATGCGGGCGAAGAGCGTGCGGCGGTGGACGTAGGTGGTCGACCCGGAGAACCAGCGGCGCAGCGTCCGCCGGAAGGGCACGCGGCGCCAGGCGAAGGCGAAGAAATGCGCGTCGAACTCGCCGGGATAGGCCACGTGGGCCGGCCTGGAGACGACCAGCTCCCGGCCCGACGCCTCGAGCGCGCGCAGGCCCCGCTCGAGGTGGTCGGGGAAGAGCAGGTCGTCGTCGGTGGCATAGGCCACGTAGGGAGCGGTGAGCGTGCGCAGGACGGCGTTGCGGCTGGCGATCCCGAAGCCGGGGGCCTTGGGGAAGGCGTGGTACGCCACGCGCGGGTCGCCCACCGCCCGTACCACCGCCTCCGTGGCCTCGCCGGCGCCGTCCCCGATCACGTGCAGGCGGAAGTCGGCCACCGTCTGGCGCCGCACCGCCTCCACCGCGTAGGGCAGGCTGTGGGGCCGGCAGTGGGTGGGGAGGATCAGCTCGACCAGCGGGCGGCTCAATGCCGGAGGCGGGGCAGCGCGACGTAGGCGAGGACGATGGACACGGCCAGTGCCCACATCAGCCGGGAGACCTCGCGCCCGCGGCCCGCGGCCGCCTTGGCCAGGACGTGGGCCACGATGCCCGCCGCCACGCCGTGCGCGATGTTGAAGGTGAAGGGGATGAGGGTGAGGACGGCGAAGGCGGGGATGGCCTCCGTGGGGTCGCTCCAGCGCACGCGGCCCACGTGCCCCATCATGAAGCTGCCCACCAGGACGACGGCGGGCGCCGTGATGGGGTGGTAGGCCAGGCCGTCGTGGACGATGCCGCCGCCGACGAGGGCCACCACGGGCGCGAAGAAGAGGGCGAGGAGGAAGAGGGCGGCGGTGGCCACGTTGGCGAGGCCGGTGCGGGCGCCGTCGGCCACGCCGCTCGCGCTCTCGATGTAGCTGGAGACGGTGGAGGTGCCCAGGGCCGCCCCCGCCACCGTGCCCACGGCGTCGGAGAGCATGGCGCGGTCGGCGCGTGGGAGCTTCCCGTCCACCATCAGGCCCGCCTGCTCCCCAACGCCGATGAGCGTGCCCACGGTGTCGAAGACGAGCATGAAGAGGAAGACGAGCACCAGGTCGAGGTGGCGGAGCGCGCCCACCACGTCCATCCTCATGAAGGTGGGGGCCAGCGACGGCGGCCAGGCCACGAGGCCCGCGGGCCGTACCAGCCCGGCGGCCAGGGCGAGGAGGGTGCACGCGCCCATGCCGATCAGGAACGCGCCGCGGACGGCGCGCGCGAGGAGGGCGGCGGTGATGCCGAGGCCCGCGAGGGCGACGAGGGCCCACGGCCGGCCGAGGTCGCCCATCTGCACGTAGGCGCCGGGCGCGGGCGCCTTGGCCACGATCCCCGCCTCGGTGAGCCCGATGAAGGCCACGAAGATGCCGAGGCCCGCGGCGATGGCCGCCTTGAGCGAGGCGGGCACGGCGTCGAGGATGGCCTCGCGCAGGCGGAGCAGGGTCAGGGCCAGGAAGAGGACGCCGGAGAGGAAGACCACGCCCAGCGCGGTAGGCCAGGGCACGCCCGTCACCGCCACCACGCTGATGGCGAAAAAGAAGTTCTCGCCCATGAGGGGGGCCTGGGCGATGGGGTAGTTTGCCCACAGGCCCATGACCAGGGTGGCCAGCGCCGCGGAGATGCAGGTGGCGGCCATGACCGCGCCGAAGTCCATGCCCGCGTGGCGGGAGAGCACGGCCGGCTGCACGAAGACGATGTACGACATGGTGACGAAGGTGACGGCCCCGCCGCGCATCTCGCCGGCTACGGTGGCGCCCCGCGCGCGGAGTGCGAAGATGCGGTCGAGCGCCGCGCTGACGGGGGCCACGGGTCGGGGATGCTAGCAGCTATGGGGCGGCGGCGAGGGCCTGGGCGGGCGGAACCTTCCGCCGGCGGGCGGCGTCCCATCTTCATGCGAACGCTCTGCCTGGCGGCGACCCTCTGCGCGGCCGCGCGGGCGGCGGCCCAGGAGGCGGCGGCCACGCCCGCGCCGCCCGCGCCCCCGCCCCCGCTGAGCGTCCAGCGGGCCGCGGGCCCCATCACCGTGGACGGCCTGCTCGACGACCCCGGCTGGCAGGGGGCGGCGGCCATCGACCGCTTCTACGAGACGCAGCCGGGGGACAACCTCGAGCCCCCCGTCGGGACGGTGGCCTGGGTGGCCTACGACGAGGGGTACTTCTACATCGCGGTGAAGTGCCTCGACCCCGATCCGGGCCGCATCCGCGCCCCGTTCGTCGAGCGCGACAACGTGCTGGGCACGGACGACAACGTGGCCATATTCCTGGACACGCGCAACGACCGCCGCTCCGCGGTGGAGCTGCGCGTCAACCCCCGCGGCATCCAGGGCGACGCCGTCTTCTCGGACGCCAACTTCAGCGAGGACTTCTCGCCCGACTTCTACTACGACTCGGCGGCGCGCATCACCGCCGAGGGCTGGCAGGCCGAGCTGCGCGTCCCGTTCTCCACCCTGCGCTACCCGTCCGCGGACCCGCAGGACTGGGGCATCCGCATCTGGCGGAACTACCCGCGCGAGTTCCGCTATGCGATCTACAGCACGCCGGAGCCGCGCGGCTCCAACTGCTACGTCTGCCACCTTGCCACCCTCACGGGGCTCAGGGGGCTGCCCACGGCGAGCAGCCTGCTGTTCGTTCCCTACGCGACGGGCCAGCACGTGGCCGAGGCGTCGGCGGCGGGGGAGCCCTTGGGCGACGGCGAGGGCGAGGCCGACGCGGGGCTCGACCTGAAGTGGACGCCCAGCGCCGAGAGCGCCCTGGACCTCACGGTGAACCCCGACTTCTCGCAGGTGGAGGCGGACGTGGCCCAGATCGCCACCAACGAGCGGTTCGCCCTCTTCTACCCCGAGAAGCGGCCCTTCTTCCTGGAGGGCGTGGACCTCTTCGCCACCCCCATCCAGGCCGTCTACTCGCGCACCATCACGTCGCCGCGGGGGGGGCTGCGCCTCACGGGCAAGCGCGGACGGTCCTCCTACACCGGCCTCGTCTCCCACGACCGGGGGGGCGGGCTCGTGGTCCTGCCCGGCCCCCTCTCCTCCGGCTTCGCCGCGCAGGACTACGAGTCCTGGGTGGGGATCGGGCGCGTGCGCCACGACCTGGGCCGCTCGTTCGTGGGCGTCGTGGCCACGGGGCGCGTCATCGACGGGGGCGGGCACAACTGGGTGGCGGGCCCCGACTTCCAGTGGCGGTCCGCCCGCGACCGCATCACGGGACAGCTCCTGTGGGGGGACACCCGCACGCCCGTGCGTCCCGACCTGGCCGCGGAGTGGGACGGCCGCTACCTGGGCGGGCACGCCCTCTCCCTCGACTGGGACCACGACACGCGCACCTGGAGCTACGGCGCGGAGTACCGTGACTTCGGCGACGGCTTCCGCGACGACCAGGGCTTCGTGCCGCAGGTCGGCTACCGCCAGGGCGAGGCCGAAGCGGGCTACAGCTTCTGGCCCGAGGGCTTCCTCCGCCTCGTCCGTCCCTACGGACAGGTGGAGTACGCGGTGGACCGCGAGGGCGAGCTGGTGGCGCAGCGGGTGTTCCCTGGCGTCTTCATCCAGGGGGGCAAGAACCTGGCCCTGGAGGCGAACCTCGAGTTCGAGCGCGCGCCCGCGGGGGGCCGCAACCTCTCCAGCACCCAGCTCTCCTACTTCCTGCAGCTCGACCCGTCGCGCGCGATCCCGCGCGTCGTCGTGCAGGGCTTCGTGGGCGAGGACATCGACGTCGAGGGGGGACGCGTGGGGACGGGGGCCTCCGTCCAGGTCACGGCCAGCATCCGGCCCGATCCCCACCTCACCTTCGACCTGGTGGCCGCGCGGCGCTGGCTCGACGTGCCCACCGCGGGCGGGCCCAAGGCGCGCCTGTTCACCGCGGACGTCCAGCGGCTGAAGGCCACCTGGAGCTTCAACGCGCGGGCCTTCCTCCGCCTCATCGGCCAATACCTGAACACGGAGAACGATCCGTCCCTCTACCCCTTCCCGGTGGCGGCGCGCGAGGCCGGCTTCTCCGGATCGGCCCTCTTCAGCTACCGCCTGAACTGGCAGACCGCGCTCTTCGTGGGCTACGGGGACGAGCGGGGGCTGGACGAGGCCGAGGACTTGCGCCGGGTCCAGCGCTCCTTCTTCGTCAAGCTGAGCTATGCGATCCAGCGCTGAGCGGCGCGACGCTCAGGAGCCGGCGGCGTAGACGATCCGCCACACCCGTCCCTTCGCGTCGTCGGAGACGTAGAGGGCGCCGTCCTGCCCCACGGCCAGCCCCATCGGCCGGTGCGCCGCCTGCTTGGGATCGGCGGGTGGTGCCTTCCCCGCGAAGCCGGTGGCGAACTCCTCGTAGCGGCCCGTGGGCCGGCCCGCCTCGAAGGGCACGTAGGCGACCAGGAACCCGGCTTGGGCGGGCGCCCGGTTCCAGGAGCCGTGGAAGGACACGAAGGCGCCGCCCTGGTACTTCGCGGGGAAGGTGGAGGCGGAGTAGAAGACGGTGGCCTCCGGCGCCCAGTGGGCGGGGAAGGCCACGTCGGGCCGCTTCTTGCCCGCGCACCCGCCCTCTGCCCTGCCGCCGTCGCCGCCGTACTCCGGGGCGAGGACGTTCTTGCCCTGCGTCGCGTCGTAGTAGCAGTACGGCCAGCCGAAGTCGTCGCCCTTCTCCACGCGGGCGAAGACCTCCGCCGGGAGCTCGTTGTTCTGCTCCTCGGTGTAGAGCTTCGGCCAGTTGCCGCTGAGCTGGTCGCGCCCGTGCACGGCCGCGTAGAGCGCGCCGTCCGCGGGGTTGACGGCCGGGGCCACCGCATTGCGCAGCCCGGTGGCGTAGCGCGCGGCGGCGGAGAAGCGCTGGCCCGTTCCCGCCGCGTCGTACTGCCAGAGGCCGGCGCGCGTGGCCAGCTCGCCGCACGGCTTGCGGCCGGGGGAGAGCGGCGCCCGGTTCTTGACCTGGCAGGCGTTGGAGGCGGAGCCGGAGTTGACGAACAGGCTGCCGTCGGGCGCGATGGCGAAGGGGTGCATGGGATGGTCCCCGTCCATGGGCAGGCCGCCCAGCACGGTCTCCGGCGCTCCCGCCGGCCTGAGCCCGCTCCCCAGGCGGTAGCGCACGATGCGGTCGTCCACCTCCACGTAGAGGGCGTCGCCGTGCACGGCGATGCCCGTCCCGCCCCCCGCCTTCCCGTCCCGGTGGACGCTGCCGAAGCGCTCGACCTGCTCGGCACGGCCGTCGCCGTCGCCGTCGCGCAGCGCGACCACGTAGCCGCCGGGGACGCTCTTCATCTGCGTGTACTTGCTGCTCCACGAGTTCGCGTACAGCACGCCTCCAGGGCCCGCGGCCAGGTGGCGGGTGTGGCCGAGGCCCTCCGCGAAGACCGATGCGCAGAAGCCCGGGGGCAGGGTGAGGCCGCCGTTGCCGGCCTCGCAGCCCGCGCGCACGCTCACCGGCGCTTCCGAAGCCGGCGTGCCGGCCGCCGTCGCCGGCTGGGCGCGGGTGCAGGCGGGCGCCGCGGCGCAGGCGGCCAGCAGGGACATGCCCGTGGTCCAGCGCAGGGAGTGGGCGCTCATGTCGTGCCTCCCGGGAGGTGAGAAGGGGAGGCGCGGCCCGACGCCACGTGGCCCTGGCCCGCCTCCGA
>DATBIO010000044.1:0-26729 GCA_036556965.1 Vicinamibacteria bacterium | reverse complement strand
GGCCGAGAACGACCGGATGCTCGCCGCCCTCGAGCGCGCGCTGGCGGAGGTGCCGCAGGCTTGAGCGCGCCGCGCCCGCGGGGCCTGGTCATCGCCATCGACGGGCCGTCGGGGGCGGGCAAGTCCACGGCGGGGCGGGCGCTGGCCGCGCGCCTGGGCTACCTCTTCCTCGACACGGGGGCCATGTACCGCGCCGTGGCCCTGCGCGCCCTGCGCGCGGGTGTGGACCTCGACGACGAGGCCCGCCTGCGCACGGTGGCGCAGGAGGCCCGCATCGAGCTCGTGCCCGGCAGCGCGCGTGTGCTGCTCGACGGCGAGGACGTGAGCGAGGCCATCCGCACCCAGGAGGCCAGCGCGGCCGCCTCGCGCGTCTCCGCCCACCCCGCGGTGCGGCGCGAGATGGTGGCGCGCCAGCAGGCCATGGGCCGCGGCGGCGGGGTGGTGCTCGACGGCCGCGACATCGGCACCGCCGTGTTCCCCGACGCCGAGGTCAAGTTCTACGTGGACGCGGACCCCGCGCGCCGCGCCCGGCGGCGCCACGAGGAGCTGGCGGCGGCGGGCATCGCCGCGGAGTCCGCCACCATCGAGCAGGAGATCCGGGAGCGGGACCGCGCGGACACCACGCGCCGCGACTCGCCGCTCACGCGCGCGGCCGACGCCATCCACCTCGACACCTCCGAGCTGGCGCCGGAGGCGGTGGTCGAGCGCATGCTCGAAGCGGTCGGGCGGCGGCTGGAGTAGCGACCGGTCATGGCCCTCGACGTCGTGGCGCGGGTGCTCTCGTGGGCGGAGCAGCCCGGGCTGCACGCGGAGCTGCGCCTGCGGCACGAGGCGGTGCTGGGCGAGCGGCTGGACCGCCTCCTCGCCACGGGGCCGGCGGCGTCCTGCGCGGAGGCCATCCGGGGCCTCGGCGCGGACGCGCGCCGCCGCCTGCTCACGGCGCCGGAGACGGCCCATCGCATCACCTACCGGCCGGCGCTGGCCCCGCCCTTCCTGCCCGGGGTGGCGCGCGCGGAGGCGGTGCGCGCGGGCGTGGGCGGCCCGCCCCCCGAAGCGGTGTGGACCGCGCTCGGCGACGCCTACTTCCCGGCCGGAGCGAGCGCCGGCCCCGCGGACGATCTCGCCTGGAGCCCCGACCGGGCGTTCGCCGCGCCCCGGGTGGCGGACGTCATCCCCGTGGACCACTGGAGCCCGTGGGGCGCGCGGCCGGGCAAGCCCGTGCCCCGGCTCTCACCCGGCGCCCTGCGCGGGGTGGTGGCCAAGCTCGACGACACCCTGCGCGGCGTGGCCGAGGTGAGCGCCGCCGCCCACGCGCTGGTCACCAACTACGTGCGCGTGTTCGTGCTGTGGAGCGACGGGCGGGACTCCCTCATGGAGTTCTCGACCGAGCGCTACGTGGGGCGCGTGGTGCTGTCGAACGTGGAGGCGGCGGGGGTGGACGCCGTGGCCCTGGCCAGCGCGGCCGTGCACGAGGCGACCCACTCCTTCGTCTACACGCTGGAGGAGTGGGACCCCATCGTCCTCGACCGGGAGCTGAGCGCCCGGGTGCAGGTCGCCTCCCCCTGGACGGGCCGCATGCTCGGCATCCACTCCTTCGTCCAGGCCGCCTGCGTCTGGCTCGGCCTCTGGCAGTTCTTCGCGCGCGCCCTGGAGGCGGGGGTGTTCGAGCGCGGGCGCGTGGAGGAGGAGATGGAGAAGTCGCGGGCCGGCTTCTTCCGCCCCGGCCTCGACGAGGCGATGCGGGCCAGCCTGCCCCACGTCTCGCCCTCGGCCCGCGCGGTGCTGGAGCCGCTCGTGGAAGCGGTGCGGAAAGGCGCGTACGGCTGATCACCCGCCGCCTCGCGGCCGCTGCCGCGTGCGCGCGACCCGACAAGTGGTAAAACAGCGCACGCATTCCGGGGCGGAGGGTTCATGGCAGGCCTCAAGGTCCGGCTCGAGGACGGCAGCGAGGTCGGTCCCCTCGACCTGCGCATGGTGCAGACCTGGTACCAGCAGGGGTTGATCGGCCCCGACGCCATGGTGCAGCGGCCGGGCAACCCGCGCTGGGTGCGCCTGTCCGAGTCCACCGACCTCAGGGAATGGGGTCCCGCCCCCCGCCTGCGGGCGGGGCATGGCGCGGCCGCGGGCAAGGGGGGGCCCCCGGCGAACGCGCTGGCGGACGCGGGAGAGGGCCGCTGGCGCCTCCACGTGGCCTCCGCCCTCTTCTTCGTCCTGGCCGTGGGCGCCGTCCTCTGCGCGGTGTGGCCCGAGCGCGTGCGGCCGGAGCTGGACGGCACGCCGTGGGTCCGCATCGCGCTGGGCCTGGCCGCCCTCGGCCTGGCCCTGGTGCCGGGGTGGGAGTGGGGCCGGCGGGGCGTGCGCGTGGCGACCCTGCTCGCCGCGGCCGCGACGTTCCCCCTGGCCGGTCTCTTCGCCGCGCGGGGCATGCGCGGCGAGGCGCTCCTCGTCCTGGGCTCCGCCGCCCTGCTGGCCGCGGGGCTCGTCGCGCTCCTCGCCCCCGGCCTCTCGCGCCTTCTCGCGGCCGGCTGCCTCGCGCTGGTGCTGCTGGGCGGGGCGGGCCTCGTCCGCTACCTTCCTGCGGCGCCGGGCACCGTTGCCGCCGTGGCCTCCTGGGCGTCCGGCGAGACGCGCGTGGTGAACGCCGAGGTGGGGCTCGCGCTCCCCGTGCCGCCGGGCTGGGTGGCGCTCAAGACGGGCAACCCCCTCGTCGCCGCGCCCGCCGCGGGCGCCCCCACCTTCGCGCAGCCGCGCGTGTCCGGGCACGCGTTCCTGGTGGTGGAGCCGCCCCCCGCGGGCGTGGCGGCGCTGGAGCACTACCTCGACCACGTGATCGCGCAGCGCAAGACCGCCTCCACCTCCTTCGACGAGTACTGGCGGCGCGACGGCCGGCTGGGCGCGGTCGCGTCGCGCCGGGCGAGCACCCGCCGCGGCTCGCCGGAAGGGCGCTTCCTCGAGCACGCGATCGTCGCGCGGGACGGCGACCGCTACCTCGCGCTGGTGGCCTGGGCCCCCGAGGCCGGGGGGGGCCGGGCGCTGGACGAGCTGGAGGCCCTGGAGGCGGCGGTATCGCTGCCCGGCGTGCGCGAGGCCGGCCGCCGTGCTGCGGTGCAGGCCGCGAACCTCGCCCTGCCGCACCTCTCGGTGGGGGCCATCCAGAAGCTGGTGGCGTCCCAGGGCGCGGCGGCGCCGGCCGAGCTGTTCCGGCGGTCCGTAGCGGCCTCGGCCGACGGCCTCTCGTCCCTGGGCCCGTCCGGGGCCGAGGAGCTCCAGGCCCTCACCGCCTCCGCCCTGGGGGCCCTCTCCCGCGAGGAGCGCGCCCGCCTGGCCGGCTACCTCGGCCGGGTCGCCGCGCGCCAGCCCACCGCGCCCGAGGAGGACGAGCAGATGCGGCTGCTCATGAAGGGAACCGTCGAGCGGCTGCCGGCTCCCCGGCGCACGCGCCTGGGCGAGCTGAACGAGGCGGCCATCGGCGCCGCCCTCGCGCGACCCTGAGCGTCCCAGGGGCCGCGCCGCCGCGGGGGGTTAGAGCCGCAGCCGGGTGAACTCGTCGAAGGTGGTGGTGCCGTCCTTGACCAGGGCCAGGCAGCGGTCGCGCATGGTGATCATGCCCGCGGAGACCGCCACCGCCTCGATCTCGGCCGTGGCCATGCCGCTCATCACGGCCGTCCGCACTTCCTGCGCGCCCGTGAGGACCTCGAAGATCGCGCGGCGGCCGCGGTATCCCACCTTGTTGCAGGAGGGGCAGCCCTGCCCCTTGAAGAACGCGAGCTGGGCGGCCTCCTCGGCGCTGATTCCCTGGTAGGCCAGGGTCTGCGGCGCGGGAGCGTCGGCCGGCTTCCGGCAGATGCGGCAGATCTGCCGGATGAGCCGCTGGCAGGTGACGGCGGACAGGCAGCCGGAGAGCAGCTGCGGCGGCACCCCCATCTGGAGGAGTGACCCCACCGCCTGCGCCGCGGACTGGGCGGGCATGACGGCCAAGACCAGGATGCTCGAAGCGAGCTGGGCGACGAGCTGGGCGGTGGCACGGTCGGGCACGTCGCTCAGCACCACCGCGTCGGGCCGCACGGCCATGACCGAGCGCAGCGCGTCCTCCATGCGCGAGGAGTCGGCCACCTCCACCTGGCGCACCGCGTCCAGGGCCCAGAGGATCGGGGACTCCAGGGAGACCACGTCGCGCTGGCCGCGCGCCAGGAAGCTCATCACCGAGTAGGAGGTGCTGCTCGCCCCGTTGAAGACGGGGGCGGTGATGAGCACGAGGCCGAAGGAGGCGCGCAGCTCCTCCATGAGGCGCACGCGGTCCTCCAGCTCCAGGCCGAGCGCGGTGAGGTCCTTCAGGAAGGTGCTGCGGTTGACCAGCTTGATGGTGGCGCTGACGCCGTGCGTGGTGGGCAGGGTCTGCACGATCAGGTCGTACTCCGCGCCCTGCAGGGGCACGGTGATGCGGCTGTGCTGGGGCCGCGTCTCCGCGTTGCCGTCCAGCCGGAACACGTCGAAGAGCTTCTTGGTCAGGGGCTGCTGGAACTGCTTGGGGATGGGATCGACGCGGAAGCTGAAGCCGTCGATGCGGTACTTCACGGCCACTCCGTCTTCCTTGGGCTCCAGCAGGGCGTCGGAAGCGCCCTTGCGCGCGGCGAGGTTGAGGATGTAGTTGATGATGGCGTCGGGCGAGCTCTGCTCCCAGACCGTGCTCGAGGCGTAGGCCATGCCCATGGTGTCGGTCAGGGGGTTCACGCCCTGGGTGCGCAGGGCGGCGGCCACGTCGTCCTGCTTGACGAGCTTGCGCTCGATCAGGATCTCCCCCAGGCGCTTGCCGCTCGCGCGCTGCTCGACCAGGGCCTCCAGGAGCTGGGAGGTGTTGATCTTCCCGGTGCGGATCAGCACGTCGCCCAGCCGGTCCTTGCTCTTGTTCAGGGTGGCCAGCTCATCCTGCAGCCGCTGGGGGGCGCGCCGCCAGAACTCCTTCTTGTACCTTTCGCTGGCGTCGCAGAAGCAGCGGAAGCAGAACGGGCAGAGCTTGGTGGGGTTCTTGGGGTCGTCGGAGCACCAGACGGCGGTCAGGGCGTCGAACTCACCCAGGCAGTTCCAGCAGGTCGTCGAATAGATTTCGGGCGCCACTGAGGCCTAGGAGAGGGATTGCGGGTCGCCGCACAGCTTAGCCAACAACCCCTTTTCCATCAAGGCGCTGCGTTCGTTGACCGGAATCTTGGCCGTGTGGTAGCGTGCCGCGGCGCTGTCGCCTCTCCTCCTGACCGAACGTGGATTCCACCCCGGGAACGCTCCGCAAGACTCCGCTGAACGCCGCCCATCGCGAGCTTGGGGGCAAGATGGTGCCCTTCGCCGGCTGGGACATGCCGGTGGAGTACCAGGGCCTCATCGCCGAGCACCTGGCCGTCCGGCAGGCGGCGGGCCTCTTCGACGTCTCGCACATGGGGGAGTTCACGGTCGAAGGGCCCCGCGCCCTGGACTTCCTCCAGCGCGTCACCAGCAACGACGCGGGCCGCCTGGCCGACGGGCAGGCCCAGTACTCGGCCCTGCCCAACGAGCAGGGCGCGCCCGTGGACGACGTCATCGTCTACCGCCACGCCGCCGACCGTTACCTGCTCGTGGTCAACGCGGGCAACATCGAGAAGGACTTCGCCTGGCTGCGCTCCCGGGGTCCGGACGGCTGCACGCTCACGGACCGGAGCGACGAACATGCGCTCCTCGCCCTCCAGGGACCCAAGGCGCAGGCCATCCTCCAGGGGCTGACGGCCCTCGACCTGGCCGTCCTCCGCTACTACCACTTCGCGGAGGGAGAGGTTGCGGGAGCGCGGGCCACCGTCTCGCGCACGGGCTATACCGGGGAGGACGGCTTCGAGATCTTCCTGGCCCCGGAGAAGGCGGCGGAGGCCTGGCGCGCCCTCCTCGATGCGGGCGCGGCCGACGGGCTGGTGCCGGCGGGCCTGGGCGCGCGCGACACCTTGCGCCTCGAGGCGCGGATGTGCCTCTACGGGCAGGACATGGACGAGACGACGAGCCTGGTGGAGGCGGGGCTGGGCTGGATCGTCGCCACCGGCGACGGCAAGGGCGAGTACCCGGGCCGCGCCCTCCTGGCCGAGCAGAAGAAGAGCGGCGCGCCGCGCCGGCTGGTGGGCTTCGAGGTGACCGGCCGGGGCATCGCGCGGCACGGATATCCTGTCTTCGTGCACCACGAGCGCGCGGGCGAGGTGACGTCCGGCACCTACGCTCCCTTCCTCCAGAAGAGCATCGGGCTGGCCTACCTGCCCGCGGCGGCGGCCGCCGTGGACACCTCCTTCGAGGTAGACGTGCGGGGGCGGCGCGTGCCCGCCAAGGTGGTGCCGACCCCGTTTTACAAGCGAGCGCGATAGGAGGACCGCCATGACGCCATCCGACCGCCGCTACAGCAAGGACCACGAGTGGGTGCGCATGGAGGGCGACCGCGGCACCGTGGGCATCACGGACTACGCGCAGAACCAGCTGGGCGACGTGGTGTTCCTGGAGCTGCCCGAGGTGGGCCGCCTGCTGAAGGCGGGGGAGGTCTTCGGCACCGTGGAGTCGGTGAAGGCCGTCTCGGAGCTCTACGCGCCGGTGTCGGGCGAGGTGGTGGAGGTGAACGCGCCGCTGGTGTCGTCGCCGGAGAAGATCAACTCCGATCCCTACGGGGAGGGCTGGATGGTGAGGCTCAAGGTGGCGGGGGACGGCGAGGGCCTGATGGGGGCCGAGGCCTACGAGAAGCTCGTGGCCGCCGAGTCGAAGTAGCACGATGGCCGATCCCGCCACCCTGCCCGCCAAGGACGCGCCCCCCCGCGCCCTCCTCGACCCCCCCGAGCTGTTCGCCGACCGCCACATCGGCCCCGACGACGCCGAGATCGCGCGCATGCTGGGGACGCTCGGGCTGGGCTCCCTCGACGAGCTGGTGGGAGCCACCGTCCCCGCCTCCATCCGCCTGCGGCGGCCGCTGGCCCTGCCCGCCGCGCGCAGCGAGCACGAGGTGCTCTCCGAGCTGCGGGAGATGGCGGGGCGCAATCGCGTGTTCCGCTCGTACCTGGGCATGGGCTACTCCGACTGCATCACGCCGCCCGTCATCCAGCGGAACATCCTGGAGAACCCGGGCTGGTACACGCAGTACACGCCCTACCAGGCGGAGATCGCGCAGGGGCGCCTGGAGGCGCTCCTGAACTTCCAGACCCTGGTGTCCGACCTCACGGGCCTTCCCCTGGCCGGCGCCTCGCTCCTGGACGAGGCCACGGCGGCGGCGGAGGCCATGGCCATGTGCCGCGCCGTGGACAGGGAGGCCCGGCGCCGCTTCTTCGTGGCCGAGGACTGCCATCCCCAGACCATCGCCGTGGTGCGGACACGCGCCGAGCCCCTCGGCGTCACCGTGGTGGTCGGTCCCGCGGAGGAGGCGGGGGCGCCCGATTGCTTCGGCGCCATCCTGCAGTACCCCGCCACCGACGGCCGCCTGCGCGACCTGCGTCCGCTGGTGGCGCGGATCCACGCCGCCCGCGCCCAGGCCGTGGTGGCCACCGACCTCCTGGCCCTCGTCCTCCTCACGCCGCCCGGAGAGATGGGCGCCGACGTGTGCGTGGGCTCCGCGCAGCGCCTGGGCGTGCCCATGGGCTACGGCGGGCCGCACGCCGCCTTCATCTCCGCGCGCGACGAGATGCGGCGCGTGCTGCCCGGACGGCTGGTCGGCGTCTCCCGGGACGCGGAGGGCCGCCTGGCCTTCCGCCTCGCCCTGCAGACGCGCGAGCAGCACATCCGCCGCGAGAAGGCCACGAGCAACATCTGCACCGCGCAGGTGCTGCTGGCGGTGACCTCCAGCATGTACGCGGTCTACCACGGGCCCCACGGCCTGCGCCGCATCGCGCGTAGGGTGCACGGGCTCACCGCCGCCCTGGCCGCCGGCCTGCGCCGGCTCGGCCTGGAGGCGGGGGACGGGGCCTTCTTCGACACGCTGCGCGTGCCTACCGACCGCGCGCGCGGCGAGCGCGCCCGGGAGGAGGCGCGCCGCCGGGGCATGAACCTGCGCGCCTACCCCGACGGCTCGGTGGGGGTGGCCCTCGACGAGACCACGGGCGAGGCGGACGTGGCCGAGCTCCTCTCCGTGTTCGCGGAGGGCCGGCCGCTGCCCGGCCTCGACGACCTGCTGGCGGGGGGGCGCCCGGAGCTGCCCGAGCCGCTGGCGCGGCGCAGCGGGTTCCTCGGCCACGAGGTCTTCAACCGCCACCACTCGGAGCACGAGATGCTCCGCTACATGCACCGCCTGCAGGCGCGCGACCTCTCCCTGACCACCTCCATGATCCCGCTCGGCTCCTGCACCATGAAGCTCAACGGCACCGCGGAGATGATGCCGGTCACCTGGCCGGAGTTCGGCCGCCTGCACCCCTACGCGCCGCGCGACCAGGCCGAGGGCTACGCGGAGCTGTTCCGCCAGCTGGAAGCGTGGCTGGCCGAGATCACGGGCTTCACCGCCGTCTCGCTCCAGCCCAACGCGGGGTCCCAGGGGGAGTACGCGGGCCTCCTCGCCATCCGCGCCTACCACCGCAGCCGCGGCCAGGCCGGGCGCGACGTCTGCCTGATACCGGTCTCCGCTCACGGCACCAATCCGGCCTCCGCGGTGATGGCCGGCTTCCGCGTGGTGCCCGTGGCCTGCGAGGAGAACGGCGACGTCGAGATCGCCGACCTGCGCCGCAAGGCGGAGGAGCACGCCGCCGACCTGGGCGCGCTCATGGTGACCTACCCCTCGACGCACGGCGTGTTCGAGGAGGGCATCGAGGAGATCTGCCGCGTCGTCCACGCGCACGGCGGGCAGGTCTACATGGACGGGGCCAACATGAACGCGCAGGTCGGGCTCTGCCGCCCGGGCGACATCGGCGCGGACGTGTGCCACCTCAACCTGCACAAGACCTTCTGCATCCCGCACGGCGGGGGTGGGCCGGGCATGGGGCCCATCGCCGTGGCCGCCCACCTGGCGCCGTTCCTGCCCGGCCATCCCGAGGGCGCGGTGAGCGCGGCGCCCTACGGCAGCCCCAGCATCCTCACCATCTCGTGGATGTACATCGCCCTCATGGGCGCGGAGGGCCTGCGCAGGGCCACGGAGGTGGCCATCCTCAACGCCAACTACATGGCCCGCCGGCTGGAGGGCCATTACCCGCTGCTCTTCGCGGGGCGCAAGGGGCGCGTGGCCCACGAGTTCATCGCGGACTGCCGGGGCTTCAAGAAGTCGGCGGGCATCGAGGTGGAGGACATCGCCAAGCGGCTCATGGACTACGGCTTCCACGCCCCCACCATGTCCTTCCCGGTGGCGGGCACGCTGATGGTCGAGCCCACGGAGAGCGAGCCCCTGGGCGAGCTGGACCGCTTCTGCGAGGCCATGATCGCCATCCGCGAGGAGATCCGCGACGTGGAGGAGGGCCGCCTCCCGCGCGACGACAACCCCCTCAAGCGCGCCCCCCACACCATGCGCGCGGTGGCCGCCGACGCCTGGGACCGGGCCTACGGCCGTGAGCGCGCGGCCTTCCCGCGGCCCTGGCTGCGCGACCACAAGTTCTGGCCGGCGGCCGCCCGCATCGACAACGTCTACGGCGACCGCAACCTCGTCTGCTCCTGCCCTCCCGTCGAAGGCTACGGCGAGGGCGAGTAGGCGAGGCGTCCGCTCCGCGGGCTCAGCCGCGGGGCAGCCCCAGCCAGTCCTCCACCACCTCCGCGAAGCGCGCGGGCTCCTCGTGGAAGGGCTGGTGGCCGCTGCGCGCGAAGAGCACCATGGTCGCCCGCGGGAGCCGCTCCACGATCCCCTCCCACATCGTGTACGGCACCACGTAGTCGTGGCGGCCGTGGACGATGAGAAGGGGCGGGTCCGCGGCCCGCGCGTCCGTCCCCACGTCCCAGGACGCGGTGAGGGTCCTCAGGACGTGGCCGACCAGCCGACCCGAGGCGTCCGCGCCCGCGAACAGGGGCGCCGCGTCCGTGCGGGCGTCGAAGAACCGCATCGGCGTCTGGGCCAACATGGCCTCGCCCATGGTCGCCCCCGGCGGCAGCCGGGCCAGGTTCTCCCCCAGGATCCGCTTGCGCTCCTCGGAGGCCTCGCGCGCGAAGAACTCGGTCGCCCGCGCGGCCACCACGCGCATGTCACCGGTGGGCGGGGCCCCCACCACCACCACGTGCGACACGGCGGCGGGCCGCCGACGGGCGTAGTCGATGGCCAGGGCGCCCAGGATCGAGTGCCCGATGACGGCCACCCGCTCCACGCCAAGCGCGGCGCGCACCGCGTCGAGGTCGTCGGCCAGGCGCTCGAAGGTGAGGTCCCCGGGGTCGCCCGTGGAGCGCCCGCTCCCGCGCAGCTCCACGAAGGCGAGCCTCAGGTGCCGGTCGAGCCGCTCGGGCATCTGGCGCTCGTAGGGCGGCGCGCCGATGGCGCTCGGCACCAGGCAGGTCACGCCCGCGCCGCGCGTCGTGCAGACGAGCTCCGCTCCTTCGACGGGGACGATCATGGGACGCTCCCTCGGACGGCTACGGCTTGAAGTTCGACAAGTTGCCCACGCGGTACCAGCGGCCGTCCCGCTTCTCGTACAGCTCGATCCAGGCGCTCTCGAAGGCCAGCGGCCTCTTCTCGCCTCCCGCCGCCGCCTGCGTGCCGCGCACCCGCACCTGCGCGATCACCCAGCCCAGGGTGCCGTCGCCGGACACCTTGACCACGGGCTCCGTCACGTCGGCGTACTCCTCGAAGGTGGTGCTCCGCAGGTACGGCCCCAGCCACGACCGGCGCTCTTCCCGGGTCGGGCGCGTGACCTCTCCGCGGTTGGCCACCACGTAACCCGCGCCCTCGTCCTCGAAGAGGATCTCGACGTCGCCGGCCCGATGGGCGCGCAGCACCTTCTCGTGCAGCGCCTTCAACGACTCGACGTCCGTGGCCGCACGCGCGGGCCCCGCGCCCAGGGCCAGGCACACCACGGCCGCCGCTCCGACTCGCCGGTGGCACTCCACTGCGCTCCTCCTGCGCCCCCGCCGTCCCGCGGGCCGCGGTGGGGTCAGGCCTTCTTGGCCTTCTTCCGCCGGGTCGCCTTCTTCTTGGCCTTGGCCTTGGCCTCCGACTTCGATCCCCGGGCGAGGTCGGCGCGGTGGGCCCGCTCGTAGGTCTGGATGTCCTTGAAGCGCCCCTTGGCGTCGCGGACCGCGTAGAGCTTCTTGCCCTTGCTGCTGCGATGAGTCGTGCGTCGCGCTCGTGCCATGACGCCTCCGTTCCGCCGGCATCCTAAGCCGCCGCCCGCACCCGAGGCAACGGAAAAGGGGACGCGCGCCCGGGCCACGCCCTGATGCCCCGCCGGTCCCGTTCTGCGGACCGCCTCTCTACAATCGAGGTGAGGGCACTGCGCTCTCTCCATGACCCAACGCATGGCCTACGCCCTCGCCGCCATCCTCGGTCTGGCCGCCCTGCTGCCGCTGCTGGCGGTGACGGCGGCGCTGACGGATCCCGAGCGCCGCCGGCCGGTGGCGCCCGCCGCCACCGCGTCGCCCGTGGCCAGGGGCGAGCCGCCGCTGGCCGCGCGCCCGGTGGAGGAGTGGACGGCGCGCATCCGCGCCCTGCAGACGGCGGGGGACTGGGAGCGCCTCGACGACGAGCTGGACGCGCTCGCCCAGCGGCGGCGCGACCTGTACGACGGCTTCGACCTGCGCTACCTCCACGCGCGGGCGGCCGCGGAGGCGGGCAACGAGGACGAGGCGCGCGACAAGCTGCGGCCCTACCTGGTCGAGGGCCACCCCCTGCGCGACCTCGCCCTCTTCCACCTGTCCGAGGCCGCCGCCGCCGCGGGGGACGAAGAGGAGGCGGCCCGGCTGCGCGAGCAGCTCCTCTTCTCCTTCGGCGCGCCCGCGCACCGCGAGGAGGCGGTGGCGGACCACCTGGCCTGGCTCGCCGCCCGCGGGGACCCCCAGCGCCTGCTGGCCTTCGGAGACAGGCTCGGCGGACCGGCGGCGGCGGAGGTGCGGCGCCAGGCCAGCGCGCGCGCGGTGGAGATCCTCGTGGCCCAGGGCCAGCCGGGGGCGGCGGCGGCGCGCGGCCTCGCCCTCATCCGCGAGCGCGAGACGGACGACGCCGCGGACCGCGCCTTCCGCGCCCTGGACCGCCGGGAGGTGCTCGACACGCTGACCGCGGAGGACTGGCGGGCGCTGGGGGAGACGGCCCGCCACCATCGCCGCTTCGACCGTGCCAGCGTGCTGCTCCGGCGCGCGCTGCCCCAGCTCCCCGCGCGCCGGGAGGACCTGCTCTTCTCCATCGGCCGCGCGCACTTCGGGGCCGAGCAGTTCGCGGAGGCGGAGCAGGCCTACCTGCAGGGCACACGGTCCGCGGACGACGCCGAGGCGCGCCTCAACTTCCTCTACCACGCCGCCCGCGCGGCCTTGCTCCAGGGCCAGGACGCGCGGGCCGAGGCCCACCTCACGCGCGCCATCGCCCTGGGGGCGGCGCGGCCCGCCCCCGCCCCCCGCCGTCGCGGCCGGCGCGCGCGTGCCCCCGCCGCCAGCCCGCGCCTGGCCGTGGCCCTCACCCAGCGGCTGCGCATCCGGGCGGCGGCGCGGCGCTGGGCGCCGGCCGGGGAAGACCTCGCCGCGCTGCGGCGCGCGTTCCCCGACGGCACGGGCTGGGTGGACGCCACCGTGGCCCTCGCCTCGGCGGAGGTCGTGGCGGGCCGGACCGCGGCCGCGCTGGCGGCGCTGCGCGCGCTGCCCTCGCGGCTGCTCGCGGGCCACGACGGCGCGGAGGTGGGCTACTGGACGGCGCGCGCGCTGGAGCCCTCCGACCCGCCGGCCGCCCTCGACGCCTACCTGCGCGTGCTGCGCGCCGACGTGCCCACGCACTTCGCCTACCTCGCGCGGCGGCGCCTCCTCGCGGAGCCGTTCCGCGCGCGGGCGCGCACGCTGATGCAGGAGCGCGAGGCGGAGGCGGAGCGCCGGATGGCCGCGGGCGACCAGGGCGCGGCCCGGTCGGCGCAGACGGACGCCGTGCTCCTGGCCTCCCCCGAGGCGCTCGGGCCGGCCCTGGAGCGCCTGCGCCGCATCTACCGCGAGCTGCCCGCCTACCGCGACGTGCTGGACCTGGCGCCCTTCGCGCTGCCTACCCTGGCCGAGCTGCGCGCGTTCGCGCTGGCGCCTTCTCCCGCGCCGTCGCCGTCAGCGTCGCCGGGTTCCGCGCCGTCGCCGGGCGCCGCGCCGGCCGCGTTCCGCCGCTTCGACCTGCTCCTGGCCCTCGGCCTGTTCGACGACGCGGCGGACGAGGCGCCCGAGCGGTACCCCATGGGCCCGCCCATCTCCGGCCTCACGCGGGCGGTGGTGCTCAACCAGGCGGGGGCCACGCGCGGGTCCATCCAGGCGGTGGAGAACCTGATGGCGTCGGTGCCGGACGACTACGTGCCCGAGCTCCTCCCCGCGTCCGTGCGCCAGCTCCTGTATCCGCGCTACTTCTACTCCTTCGTGGTGGAGGACGCCCGCCGCCACGGCGCCGACCCGCGCCTCGTCATCGCCATCATGCGCGAGGAGTCGCGCTTCGACCCGCGGGCGCGCTCCATGGCCGCCGCGCGGGGCCTCCTCCAGTTCATCATCACCACGGCGCGCGAGGTGGGCCGCTCGCTGGGCCTGATGGACCTCTCCGCGGAGGACCTCTACGACCCCCGCGTCGTCATCCAGCTCGGGGCCAAGTACGTGGGCGACCTCCTGCGGGAGTTCTCGGGAAACCGCTACCGGGCGGTGGCCGCCTACAACGCCGGGCCCGCCCAGGCCCGCCTCTGGACGCGCATGGCCCCCGGCGGAGAGGACGACGCCTACCTGAGCGCCATCAACTTCGACGAGACGCGCAACTACGTGCGCAAGGTGATGAACAGCTACGAGCGCTACGGCCAGATCTACGAGGGCGGGGGGCCCGTGGGCGGCGTCGAGGCGCAGCCGTAGCCGGGCCCTCCTGGCCCAGGGCACGCGCTGGGGCTACTCTCCCGGTGTGCGGACGCTCGTGCCTGCCCTCGGCATCGCCGTGACCCTCGGTTACGGCGCGGCCATCGCCTGGCTGTACGCGACCCAGCCGCGCACGCTGGCGGAGATCCACACGGGGGCCCAGGTGGCCACCGGGACCTACGCCGTGGACGAGCCCCGCTTCCAGTCCGGCCTCGAGCTGTTCCGCCGCGAGCAGTTCGGGCCCGCGCGCGCGGAATGGGCGCGCGCCGACCCCGCGCGGCGCGACGCGCGCGTCCAGTTCTACGTGGCCTACGCCTTCTACCGGGAGGGCTGGGGCCGCCTCCACCACGACGACGGCCTGTACCGGCAGGGCCTGGAGGCGGTGGACCGCGTGCAGGCGCTGGGCGCGCCGGCCCTGCGCGTGGACGACCCCCAGCTCGGCCTGCGCACGCCGGCGGAGCTGAGGGCCGAGCTGGAGGACGGCGTGCGCAAGACCTGGAGCGACTTCAACCCCCTGCGGGTGCTGGAGGTGCGCAAGTGAGCGTGCCCACTCCCCGGGCCGAGGCGGGCTGGGTCCGCTTCGTGTTCCTGCCCGTGCTCCTCCTTACCGCGGGACTGCTGGGAGGACTGCGCGTGGAGCCGGGGGGCGACCTCCTGTTCCTGGCCCCGCCCCTGGTCACCCTGGTCATGGCCGTGCTGCTGCTGAGCGTGTGCGTGCGCGCGCGCCTGATACGGCTGGACCGCTGGCTGGGGGGGCACCTGCCCGCCCTCGCCCGCACCTCCCACTTCCTGACCCTGCTCGCGCTGTTCTTCGCCACCGCCCAGGCCTTCAACTCCGCGCTGCCCGAGCGCGGGCTGCTGCACTGGATGTTCGCCCTCTTCTTCCTGTGGACGCTGTGGCACGACCAGTTCGCGCCCTTCGACGCCCTGCGCCTGCTGCGCAGCGTGGCCGTCCTCTTCGGCACCGCCTTCGTGCTGAAGCACCTGCTGCTGGCCGCGGTGCGCCAGCCGGAAGGCGGGTGGGGCCGCCGGCTGCTCGGGCTGGTCCTGGAAGGCGTCAGCCTGGGCTCGATCGACCTCCCCGCCTACGCGCCCGCCACGGGCTACGTCTCGTTCTTCACCCTCGCCCTCTTCGTGGGAGGGCTGGCCCTGCTGAGGGCGGACCCGGAGCCGAGGGTCGCCCTGGCCCTGCCCGTTCCCCGCGAGGGGGAAGCCGCGCGCCCCCTGCTCGACGACCCGCGCGGGGCCTAGGAGGGTGTGGGGGCGTTGCGGCGGCGGCGCGCCAGGGGCGCGTCGGGCGACAGGAACATGCCCACCATGTTGATGAGCTTGGCCGCCAGCACCGGCTTGATGAGGTACAGGTCGCTGCCCGCGTCCTCGCCCTCCGCCATGTCCATGAGCATCCCCTTGGCGGTGAGGAAGACCACGGGCAGGTTCTGGGTGGAGGGCTCCATGCGGATGCGCCGGCAGAGGTCGTAGCCCGACATGCCGGGCAGCCCCACGTCGAGGAGGGCGAGGTCGAACATCTCGCGGCCCAGAAGACCGATGGCGGACTCGGCGTCCGGAGCGGTCACGACCTCGTAGCCCTTCTGGGACAGGATCTGACGCACCGCTCCCAGCGCGGCCGGGTCGTCGTCGACGGCGAGGATGCGCTTCGATGCCATGGTGATGACCGCCAGAGGGATGGGCGCAGGATTCTAGCACCCGGTCAACGCCCGCCGCCGCCCCCCATCTTCTGCCGCACCAGCCGCGCCGCCTCCAGGCGCCGGCCGAGCGCCTCCTCCGCCCCCCGCTCCGTGGGCTCGAAGTAGCGGCGCCCGCGCAGGCCCTCGGGCAGGCACTCCATCTCGGACACGCCCTCGGCCTCGTCGTGGGCGTAGCGGTAGCCCACGCCGTAGCCCAGCTCCTTCATGAGCGGCGTGGGCGCATTGCGGATCCACAGCGGCACCGGCTCCGCGCGCGTGCGCAGGGCGTCCTCCGAGGCCTGGCCGTAGGCGCGGTAGACGGCGTTGCTCTTGGGGGCCGCGGCCAGGTACACGGCCAGCTCGGCCAGGGCCAGGGCGCCCTCCGGCAGGCCGATGAAGTGCACGGCCTGCTGCGCGGCCACGGCCAGCACCAGGGCCTGCGGGTCGGCCAGGCCCACGTCCTCCGAGGCGAAGCGCACCAGGCGCCGCGCCACGTACAGGGGGTCCTCGCCCGCCTCCAGCATGCGCGCCAGCCAATACAGCCCGGCGTCGGCGTCGGAGTTGCGCAGCGACTTGTGGAGCGCGCTGATGATGTTGAAGTGCTCCTCGCCCGCCTTGTCGTAGAGCAGCGCCTTGCGCGCGAAGGCCTGCTGCATCTCCGGCAGGTCCACCGCCGTCTCCCCGTCCGCGCCGGGAGGGCTCGTGGTGACGGCCAGCTCGAGCACGTTGAGCGCGGTGCGCGCGTCGCCATCGGCGGCCTGGGCCAGGAAGCGCAGCGCCTCCGGGGCCACCCGGGCGCGCGAGGCTCCCAGCCCGCGCTCCGCGTCCGCCAGGGCGCGCTCGAGCACGCCCACCAGGTCGTCCGTGCCCAGGGGCCGCAGCACCACCACCCGGCAGCGCGAGAGGAGGGCGGCGTTGATCTCGAAGGAGGGGTTCTCCGTGGTGGCGCCGATCAAGGCCACGTCGCCCTTCTCCACGTGGGAGAGGAGGGCATCCTGCTGCGCCTTGTTGTAGCGGTGGATCTCGTCGATGAACACGATGGTGCGCCGGCCCTCGCGCGCCAGGCGGTCCTCCGCCTGGCGCAGCACCTCGCGCAGCTCCTTGACCCCGGAGAGCACGGCGCTCATGGCCTCGAAGTGGGCCTTGGTGTGCAGGCGCACCACGTGGGCCAGCGTGGTCTTCCCCGATCCCGGCGGGCCCCACAGGATCAGGGAGGGAAGGGCGTCCTTCTCGATGGCGCGGCGCAGCGGCGCGCCCGGGCCCAGCGCCTCCTCCTGCCCGACGATCTCCTCCAGCGTGCGCGGGCGCATGCGGTCGGCGAGGGGGGCGTCGCGCCGTGCGCGCGCCGGGCGGGACGCGCTCCCGCCGCCCGGGAACAGGAAGCCGGACCCCTCCGAGCCGCGCTGGGCCATCAGCGCATGCTACGCCGCTGGCGGGCCGCCTCGAAGAGGAGGATGGCGGCGGCCACCGCGACGTTCAGGCTCTCCGCGCCTCCGGCCATGGGGATGCGCACCCGCTCGTCGGCGGCGATGGACTCGGGCAGGCCCGCGCCCTCGTTCCCGACCAGCACCGCCGTCGGCCGCTTCCAGTCCAGGCCGTCGTAGGAGGTCCCGGCGCCCGCGTCGGCGGCAACCACCCTCACCCCGCGGGAGCGCAGGCGGCCCAGCGCCTCGCGCGAGGCGGCGCGGAAGTGGGGCAGGCGGAACGCGCTGCCCATCGAGCCGCGCAGGGCCTTCCAGGAGAAGGGGTCCGCGCAGCCGTCGGCGAGGTAGGCGCCCGTCCCGCCCGCCGCTTCCGTCGAGCGCAGGAGCGCGCCCACGTTGCCGGGGTTCTGCACGCCCACCGCCACCAGCACCAGGGGCACGCCCGCGAAGAGGGCGTCCTCCGAAAAGCGCGGCCGGCGGGCCAGCGCGAGCACGCCCTGGCTGGCCTCCGCCTCCGAGAGCGCGTCGAGCAGGCGGTCCTCGATCCGCCGGACCTCGAGCCCGGCCGCCGCGCAGGCCGCGACCAGGGCGCGGCCGGCGGGGGCGGCCAGGAAGCGCGGCGAGGCCACCACCGCCTCCAGGACGATCCCCGCGGACAGGGCCTCGCCCACCAGCTTGGGCCCCTCGAGCAGGCAGGAGGCGTCGTCGCCGCGCCGCTTCAGCGCGCGCAGCCGTTTCACCAGCGGGTTGCTCGCGCTGCTGACGGGGGCGTCCGGCACCTGCGTGATACTATGGCCAGCGGCATGATCGACATCAAGAAGAAGCTCGCGGAAGAGATCCGCACTCTCGACTACGAGCTCAAGGTGCAGCTGCCCAAGGAGATCCTGAAGGCACGCGAGCACGGGGACCTGCGCGAGAACGCGGAGTACAAGGCGGCCAAGGAGCGGCAGCGCTACCTGGAGGCCCGCCTCGCCCAGCTCCACTCGAGGCTGGCCGCCCTCTCCCGCGTCAACCTGGACAAGATCCCGCGCGACAAGGTGGGCCTCGGGTCCACCGTGCACGTGCGCGAGACGGCCAGCGGGAACGAGGTCGTCTACGAGATCGTGACCCCCGAGGAGTCGGACCCCGCCCAGGGCCGCATCTCGCCCATGTCCCCCATCGGGAGGTGCCTCCTCAACCACGAGGAGGGGGACGTGGTGGAGGTCACCGTCCCCGCCGGCTCCAAGGAGTACGAGATCACGCGCCTGGTGACCATCTACGACCAGGTGCAAGAGAACGGGGACGCCGCCGCCGCCGGCAGCTAGCCCCGGAGCCGTGCACGCCTCCGTGCACGACCACCCCCACCGCCTCGAGCTGCCCCCCTTCACGGAGGCGCAGCTGCCGCTGGACCCCGGCGCGCTCCCCGCGGGTCCCGGGGTCGGACAGATCGTGGGCCCCGGCGGGGTGAGCCTCGTCATCGGGCGCGCGGCCAACCTCCGCCGCTGGGCGGCGGGCCACCTGGGCGGCGCGCGGCCGCGCAAGGGGCAGCGCCCGCCCACGGACCTCCGCCCGGTGGCGGCCGCGGTGCGCTGGGCGCCCACCCCCGGCGCCTTCCGCCAGCGTCTCGTCTTCGAGCGCCTGATGGAGCGGCACACGGCCCCCGGCGCGCGGCGCGACCTCAAGCCGCCGGCCTTCCTCCACCTGGACCCTGGGCAGCGCTTCCCGCGGCTCTCCGTCCGCGTCGGCCCCGGCCGCGCCGACGCCTTCGGCCCGTTCCTGCGCCGCGGCGACGCGGAGGAGGCGGCGCAGGCGGTGAACCGCCTCTTCGCGCTGCGGCCGTGCGACTACGTGTTCGAGCCGCACCCCGAGCTGCCGCTCGGCCTGGGCTGCCTGTACGCGCAGACGCAGGCCTGCGCGGCGCCCTGCCTCGCACGCGTGGGCGAGGAGGCCTACCGGGCGCGCGCCCGCGAGGCCGCCGGCTGGCTGGCCGCGCCCGCGCGCCGCGGCGACGCCTCGCTCCCCGCGTGGGTGTCGGCGCCGGGCGAGGCCCGCGGGCTGGTGGTGGAAACCGCCGGGGGCGGCTGCGCGCTCTACCCCGTCCGGGCCTGGAACGTGCTCGAAGCGGGGGCGGTGGAGGCGGCCGCGGAGCCAACGGAAGCCGACGTGTCCGCGCTGGGGTGGGCGGCCCCGTCCGCAGGGACGGGCGACCTGCCCTGGCTGGTGGCCTGGCTGCGCGCCCCGGGGCGTGCCGCCTACGTGCCGGTGGGGGAGGGCGAGCCCCCGCACGCCATCGCGGCGCGCGCGCGGGCGGAGATAATGAGGCACACGCGGTGAGGGACTACTCCCCCAAGCGGCGGACGGCCCTGGTGCTCGCGGGCAGCGGCACGGCGGGGGCCTATCACGCGGGCGTGGTCAAGGCCCTCGACGAGAGCGGCGTGAAGGTGGACGTCGTGGTGGGCTCGGGCGCGGGCACGGTGGGCGCGGTCTTCGCCGCCCTCGCCGGAGGCGAGCGGCTCCACGGGCCCGCCGCCTTCTGGCGCGACGTGACCTGGTCCGATTTCTACGGCCTGCGCGCGGCGCTGCGGCTCTTCGTGCTGGTCCTGTCCATCGGCTTCGGCGTCTTCCTGCTGCCCGTGCTCCTGGCCGTGTTCGCGGGCCTGTTCTTCCCCCTCTTCCTGGTGGCCGACCTGGTGGCGCCGGCCTGGACGGCGCGCATGGCGGAGACCCTCATGCTCGTGCCCGCGGCCCTGCGCACGCCCTACCTGGGCGCGCTGGCCGCGCCGACCTTCGTGCTCTCCCTCACCGCCGCCGTCTGGACGGGGGTCGCGCTGTTGCGCGACCGCCGGCGCCTGGTCGAGGCCTTCGAGTCGCCGTTGACGGCCGTCCCCCTCGAGCGCCGGCTGCGCCGCGACCTGCTGGAGGTGGCGCGCCAGTCCGCCCTGGGCGACGGGCAGGTGGCGGCGGGCGAGGTCGGCCGGCGCTGCGTGGCGGCCCTGGTGGAGAACCTGGGCCAGCCCGGCTTCCGCGAGCTGGTCCTGCGCGCGGCGGACCTGGAGACGGGCGCCGCCCTGTCCTTCGTGCTGCTGCGCGAGCCCCACCGCGCGGCGTACCTCGCCGCGCGCGGCCGGGGGCGGGCGGGCGGGGCGAGCACGGTGGACCTGGGGGCCCGCGGCTACGAGCCCCTGCTCTTCCCGGCCGTGCTCGCCGGGCTCCTCCCCGCGCCGCTGGCCCCCGCCGTGCGCGTGACCTTCCCGCGCGGGGGGCTCTTCGGGGCGGAGACGCACCGCCTGGCCGACGGCGCGCTGGCCGGCGGCTGCGGCATCTCCGAGGCCCTCCGGGCGGGAGCGGAGCAGGTGATCGTGGCCTGCGCGGTGCCCGAGGAGGCCTCCCTCCCGCTGCGGCGGCGCGGGCCGCACGCCGCCGCCGAGGGCCTGGTGGCCACGCTCGAGCGCCAGTCCTTCGAGCGCGAGCTGGAGCAGACCCACCGGCTCAACCGCCTGGTGGAGACGATGGGCCACCGGACGGAGGACGGGTCGCGCGCCTGGGAGGACCCCGCCACCGGCCGCCTCTACCGCGACGTCGCGGTCTACGTGGTGCGTCCCGAGCGCCGCGCCCTCGGTCCCCTCGACTTCGACGGCGTGCTCGACCGCACGCGCGAGGTGCTGGAGACGACAGACGACCTCGTGGACCAGGGGCACCGTGACGCCTACCGCCTCTTCCTCGAGCCGGTGCTGGGGGCGGCGCCCGACCTCGCGCGCCCGTCCGAGCACGAGCCCGAGGAGAGGACGCTCGGCCTGTGACGCGGCGCGCCGCCGGTTCCCGTGAGGCTTGAGCCGCGGTGGCCAACGAGGTGGTCTTCACCGTCGTCTTCCTGGGGCTGGCCGCGTACTTCACGGTCATGGTGGCGCGCACGATGCACGGCTACCTGCTCTTCCGGCGGCTGCGCCCCAGCGCGGTGCTGACCTGGCGCGTGCGCCGCCCCGCCCAGCTCACCTTCCTCCTGGCCCTGGGCGTGGTGGCGGCGCTGGTGGCGCTGCTGAACGCGTACATGCGCCGTCCCCTGCACCACGTCTACAGCCAGGCCATCATGGCCGCGTACTTCATCGTGATGGTGCCGCTGACCTTCCGCATCCAGCGCGGGCTGTACGCAGACGGGGTGTGGGCGGAGGGAGGGTACCTGCCCTACGCCCGCATCGGCCGCATGGCCTTCGTGGAGACGCCGGAGATCGTGCTCCTGCTGGTGCCGCGCGGCCGGGCCGGCCCCTTCCGGCTGCGCGTGCCCCCCGCCGAGTACGGCGCCGTGCGGAAGCTCCTCGAGGAGAAGATCAGGTCACGGGCGGTCCAGATGGAGGAGGCGATCCTTGGGCTATAGCAGGTGGATCCTGGTGGCGGGCCTGGGACTCTTCGCGCTGCCGGCGCGCGCCGATCTCGCGGAGGTCAAGGCCAGCGGCACGCTGCGCGTGCTGGCGGTCAAGGTCAGCCCCGACGACGAGTTCTTCGCGGTGCCGGTGGAGAGCCAGCCCGGCTTCGACCGGGAGGTCATCGAGGGCTTCGCCACCCTGCACCGCCTGCGCATGGAGCCGGTGGTGGTGGGGAGCTGGGACGCATTGATCCCGTCGCTGCAGCAGGGGAAGGGCGACGTCATCGTCGGCCGCTTCACCGCCACCGACGCCCGCAGCAAGGTGATCGCCTTCACCGCCCAGACCTTCCCCACGCGCAACGTGGTCCTCACCCGCAAGCCGCACCGCGCGGTGGCCAGCCTGGCCGAGCTGCGCGAGGAGAAGGTCGGCACCATCCGCGGCACCAGCATGGCGGAGGCGGTGGCGGCGGCGGGGGTGCCCAAGGCGAACGTGGTCGACACCGTGCCCCCGGGAGGGCTGCCGGGCGCCCTCCGGTCGGGCCAGGCCACCGCCGTCGTCCTGGGGCTGGAGAGCGCGATCGTCGCCCAGCGCGACGACCCCGAGATCCAGATCGGCCTCTTCCTGGGCCAGCCGGGGAGCCTGGCCTACGGCGTGCGCAAGGAGGACACCGCCCTCCTCGAGGCCCTCAACGCCTACATCGAGAACCTGCGGCGCACCCCGAGCTGGAATCGTCTCGTCCTCAAGTACTTCGGCGACCGGTCCCTCGACATCCTGAAAAAGGCGCGCGAATAGCGGGCACGGAGCGTGTCATGGCCGCGGGGCGCCCGGGACCCGCGTGCTAGACTCGCCGGTCGTGGGCGCCGCCCGATCGGAATCCGTGCGCGTGAAGCCGTTCCTGGAGCGGATCCAGGAGGGCACCCTGGTGTGCGACGGCGCCATGGGCACCATGCTCTACGCGCGCGGCGTCTTCCTGAACCGCTGCTTCGACGAGCTCAACCTCTCGAACCCCACCCTCGTGAAGTCCGTGCACCAGGAGTACCTGGACGCGGGGGCGGACGTGGTGGAGACCAACACCTTCGGCGCCCACCGCTTCAAGCTCGGGCCGCACGGCCTCGAGGGGCAGGTGGTCAAGATCAACCGGGAGGGGGCGCGCCTGGCCCGGGAGGCGGCGGAGGGGCGGGGGCTGGTGGCGGGCTCCATGGGCCCCCTGGGCAAGCCCCTGGAGCCGTTCGGGAACATCCCCTTCGCGGAGGCGGTGGCCGCCTACACGGAGCAGGCGCAGGGGCTCCTGGAGGGCGGCGTGGACTTCTTCCTCGCCGAGACCATGCCCTCGCTGGACCAGGCGCGGGCGGCCCTGGAGGCGGTGCGCGCGGTGTGCGCGCTGCCCGTGATGGTCTCCATGACCTTCAACGAGGAGGGCACGACGTTCTACGGCGACCAGCCGGAGGACGTGGTGCGCACCCTCGAGGACTGGGGCGTGCCCGTGGTGGGCGCCAACTGCAGCCAGGGTCCGCAGCCGATGCTGGACACGGTGCGCCGCATGGCGGCGGTTGCCCGCACCGCGCGCCTCTCCGCCATGCCCAACGCCGGCTCCCCGGCCATGGTGGACGGGCGCTACGTCTACCTCTGCACGCCCGAGTACATGGCCTCGCACGCGCGCCGCTTCCTGGCCGCGGGCGTGAGCATGGTGGGCGGCTGCTGCGGGACCACCCCCGCCCACATCCGCAACCTCGTGCGCTCGGTGCGCATGCAGCAGCCGGCGCGCGAGGCGCTGGTGGTGGAGACGCCGCAGCGGCCGCGCGAGGCGCCGGCGCCGGTGGCGCGCGAGGAGAAGAGCCCGCTGGCCCGCAAGCTGGGCAAGAAGTTCGTGGTCTCGGTGGAGCTGGACCCGCCCAAGGGCGCCGACCCCGGGCGCATCGTGGACCGCGCCCTCTACTGCAAGGAGAACGAGGTCGACGTCATCAACGTGGCCGACGGCCCGCGCGCCTCCGCGCGCATGAGCGCGCAGTCCCTCTGCGTGCTCCTGCAGGACAGGGTGGGCATCGACACCATCCTCCACTACACCTGCCGGGACCGTAACCTGCTCGGCATCCAGTCCGACCTGCTGGGGGCCTACGCCCTGGGCCTGCGCAACGTCCTGGCCATCACCGGCGATCCCCCCAAGCTGGGGGACTACCCCGACGCCACCGCCGTGTACGACGTGGACTCCATCGGCCTCATCCGCATCCTCGACCACCTCACCCACGGCTGCGACCTGGCCGGCAACCTCATCGGGCCCGCCCTCGGGCTCCACATCGGCTGCGGGGCGGACCCCAGCAAGCCCGATCAGGAGAAGGAGATCCGGCGGCTGGAGGATAAGGTGAAGGCGGGCGCCGAGTACATCATGACCCAGCCCGTCTACGACCCCGCGGCGGTGGAGGGCTTCATCGGGATGGTGAAGCACCTGCAGACGCCGATCCTGGTGGGCATCCTGCCCCTGTACTCCCACCGCAACGCGGAGTTCCTCCACAACGAGGTGCCGGGCATGCGCATCCCCGACGACATCCGGGAGCGGATGCGCAAGGCGGGCTCGGGCGAGGCCGCGCAGGACGAGGGGGTGGCCATCGCCCGGGAGGCCCTGGTGGCCGCGCGCGCGCTGGCCCAGGGCGCCTACATCATGCCCCCGTTCAACAAGGTCGAGCTGGCCATCCGGGTGATCGAGGCGCTGTAGGCGCCGTCCGTCCACCTGGCGGAGCGGAGCCCCCCATGACCCTGGGCCGCGCGCGAGTTACGATGGGCGCGTGAAGCCCCTGGCCGCCGCCCTGGTGCTGGTGCCCCTGGCGGCGGTGGCGGCCCGGCCGCAGACTCCCGCTCCTCCCGTCTTCGGCAGCGACATCAACCTCGTGAACGTGGCCGTCACCGTCCGTGACCGGCAGGGGAAGCTCGTGCCCGACCTGGGGCCGGAGGACTTCGTGCTCCTCGACCAGGGGCGGCCGCAGAAGGTGTCGCTGTTCGGGCGGGCGCACGAGCCGGGCCACGACGAGGCCATGGCCCTGGACCTCGGGCTCCTCATGGACACCAGCGAGAGCATGCTCCCGCAGCTCAAGCTGGCCCAGGAGGCGGCCACGCGCTTCCTGGAGGCGATCCCGCGCGCGCGCGAGCTCTACACGGTGTTCTTCGACGAGGAGATCCGCGTCTCCCGCTACGACAGCGAGCACCAGCAGGGGCTCTTCGAGCGCATCCTGGAGGCCAAGGGCGGGGGCAACACCGCCCTCTACGACGCCATCGCCGCCTACATCTCGCGCATCGAGGGAGGCAACGGCCGCAAGGTGGTGGTGCTGTTCACGGACGGGGAGGACACGCGCAGCTCGCTGACCCAGGGAGAGGCGCTGTCCGTCATCCGCTCCAGCGGGGCGGCCTTCTACCCGGTGGCCTTCACCGGCTCCGCCCAGTCCGGGAGCGCGCGGGCGCTGAAGTCGCGCGCCTTCATGCAGCAGCTCGCGGACATGTCGGGGGGCGCGGTGTACCTGCCCGGCGCCTCCCGGGACCTGGCCGGCGTCTTCCGCAAGATCCTGGACGAGCTGGAGGCGCAGTACGTGATCGGCTTCGTGCCCTCGCTCGCGCGCAGCGAGGACGACCGTTACCGCCGGATCACGGTCAAGCTGAAGAAGCCCGGGCTGAAGGTACGCCACCGCGCCGGGTACCAGGCGCCGCTGGCCGCGGCCGCCGACAACACGCCCTAGGGCTTCTCGCCCCCCGGCTCGCCCAGGCGGCGCTCCAGGGCGCGCAGGCGGCGCTGCAGCTCGGGCAGCTTGGCGAAGAGGGCCGTGGCCTTGAGCCAGGTGCGGTTGTCGAAGGCGGGGGAGCCCGAGACCACGCTGCCCGCGGCCACGTCGCCGGGGATGCCCGACTGCGCCGTCACCACCACGTCGTCCCCGATGGCGAGGTGGCCGACCACGCCCACCTGCCCCGCGAGCACCACGCGGTCGCCGATGGTGGCGCTGCCCGCGATGCCCGCCTGGCCCGCCACCACGCAGTCGCGCCCGATGGCCACGGAGTGGCCGACCTGCACCAGGTTGTCCAGCTTGGTGCCGCGGCCGACCCGCGTCTCGTGCAGGGCGGCGCGGTCCACCGCGCAGAGCGCGCCGATCTCGACGTCGTCCTCGATCACCACCACGCCCACCTGGGGGATCTTGTGGTAGCGCCCCTCCTGGTCCTTGGCGAAGCCGAAGCCGTCGGCGCCGATGACGGCGCCGTTCTGCACCACCACGCGGTCGCCCAGCCGGCAGCCCTCGCGCACGTGGACGCCCGAGTGCAGCACGCAGTCCGCCCCCACCGCCACCCCTTCGTACAGGACCACGTGCGGGTGCAGGACGGTCCGCGGCCCCACGCGCGCCCCGGGGCCCACCACCGCGAAGGCGCCCACGTGCACCCCCTCCCCGAGCTGCGCCCCGGGATCGACGGCGGCGGTGGGATGCACTCCCGCCGGCGGTGCCGCCGCGGGGTGCAGGATACGCGTGGCGCGCGCGTACGCCAGGTAGGGGTTGCTCGACACCAGGCTGGGCAGGGTGGTGGGGGCCTCGGGCGGAACGATGACGGCGGTGGCCCGCGTGGTCTGCAGGCGGGGCAGGAAGCGGGGGTTGCTCAGGAAGCTCAGGTCGCCCGGACCGGCCGCGTCGAGGGCGGCCACGCGCAGGACCTCGACGTCGCCGTTCCCGCGCAGGGCGAGGTCGAGGTGCGCGGCCAGCTCGCGCAGGATCATCCGGACTTGGCCGCCATGGCGTGCACGCCCTTGGCCCCGCCCACGTTGACCGGCCCGTTGAGCTGGGCTCCCTCGCGCATGGCGATGCTCTGCGCCTCCACCGCCCCCTCCACGCGGCCCCGCTCGAGGATGGTCGCGCTGCGCACCCTCATCTCGCCGCGGAACTCTCCGCCGATCTCCGCGGCGTCGGCCACCACCGTGGCCTCCACCCGTGACCCGTCCGAGAGGTGAAGCCGGCCCGAAAGATGGATCTCCCCGCGGTACGTCCCCATGATCCGCACGTTCTTGCCGGTGAGCGTCCCGTCGAAGCTCGCCTGGCCGTCGATGATCGTCTCGGTCTGATCCATGGCCACCTCCGGCATGTCCAACCCCGGATTCTAAGGGAAAAGGCGCTCCGGGCCCGGGGCCCGGGCTCCGCGGGTGATCGGGGTCACGGCAGGGCCAGCACCAGGTCGCCGTCGATCTGGGCCCGCCTCTCCAGCCCCCGCCGGGCCAGGGCGGCCTCCACCGCGGGCCAGTCCCCGGGCGGGAAGTTGCCCCGGTGCACCACCACGTACCGCACGTCGAGCCGCTGGAGCGCGTCGAAGCTGGCGTCGTC
>DATBIO010000043.1:0-27088 GCA_036556965.1 Vicinamibacteria bacterium | reverse complement strand
CAAGGAAGTCCGCGACTTCAACGGCCGGCCGCACGTGATGGAGACCGGCCTGCGCGCCGACTACGCGTTCCTCAAGGCGTGGAAGGGCGACACGCACGGGAACCTCGTCTATCGGCGGACCACGCGGAACTTCGCGCCCATGATGGCCATGGCCGCCCGCACCACGCTCGCCGAGGTGGAACAGCTCGTTCCTCCCGGGGCCATCGATCCCGACTCCGTCACCACTCCCGGCATCTTCGTGCAGCGGATCTTCCAGGGACGGGGCTACGAGAAGCGGATCGAGAAGCGCACGCTGGCCGGCCAGGCCGCGGCCGACACCGACGTCAAGCGCGAGCGCATCGTGCGCCGCGCCGCGCTCGAGATGAAGGACGGGTACTACGTGAACCTCGGCATCGGGATGCCGACCCTCGCGTCCAACTACGTGCCGGCGGGGGTGTCGATCGTCCTCCACTCCGAGAACGGCATGCTGGGCGTGGGGCCGTATCCGGAGGCGGGGAAGGAGGACCCCGACCTCATCAACGCCGGCAAGGAGACGGTCACCGAAGTGCCCGGGACGTCGTACTTCTCGAGCGCGGACTCGTTCGCCATGGTCCGCGGGGGCCACGTGGACCTCACCATCCTGGGCGCCCTGCAGGTGGACCGCGAGGGCAACCTGGCCAACTGGATGATCCCGGGCAAGATGGTGAAGGGCATGGGCGGGGCCATGGACCTCGTCTCGGGGGCGAAGCGCGTGGTCGTGACCATGGAGCACACGGCCAAGGACGGCTCGCCCAAGATCCTCGAGCACTGCACGCTGCCCCTGACCGGCCGCCGGTGCGTCAACCTCATCGTCACGGAGATGGCCGTCATCGAGGTGGCGCCGGAAGGGCTCGTCCTGCGCGAGGTCGCACCCGACACCGACGTGGACGCGGTGAGGAAGGCGACGGGGACGGCCCTGGCCGTGGCCCCGGACGTCAAGAAGATGGAGTCGTGAAGCCATGAGCACGCGCGAGGTCGTCATCGTCGCCGGCTGCCGGACGCCCATCGGGAGCTTCGGCGGCGCGTTCCGGGAGGTGTCGGCGGTCGAGCTGGGGACGGTGGCCGTCCGGGAGGCGGTCCGGCGCGCCGGCCTGCGCCCCGAACAGGTGGACGAGGTGGTCCTGGGTTGCATCCTCCAGGCCGGCCTCGGCATGAACGTGGCGCGGCAGGCCGCGCTCAGGGCCGGATTGCCCGAGGCCACGCCGGCCCACACCGTGAACAAGGTCTGCGGCTCGGGCCTCAAGGCGGTCATGCTGGCCGCGCAGTCGATCAAGGCGGGCGATGCCGAGGTGGTGGTGGCGGGAGGGACGGAGAGCATGAGCGGCGCCCCCTTCCTGCTGCCCGGCGCGCGCTGGGGCGAGCGTCTCGGCCACGGCCGCGTCGTGGACCACATGATCCACGAGGGCCTGACCGACGCCCTCCACGACATACACATGGGGATCACGGCCGAGAACCTGGTGGAGCGCTACTCGATCAGCCGCGCCGACCAGGACGCCTTCGCCGCGGAGAGCCAGCGCCGCGCGCAAGAGGCCATCCGCGAGGGCCGCTTCAAGGAGGAGATCGTCCCCGTGGCCGTGCCGGGCAAGAAGGGGGAGAGCCTGGTGGACCAGGACGAGTACCCGCGCGCGGGAACCACGGCGGAGACGCTCGGCAAGCTGAAGCCGGCCTTCAAGAAGGACGGAAGCGTCACCGCCGGCAACTCCAGCGGGATCAACGACGGGGCGGCGGCGGTGGTGGTCGCGGGCGCGGAGCGGGCGAAGGACCTCGGGCTCGCGCCGCGGGGGCGCGTCGTCTCCTACGCCTCGGCCGCGGTGGACCCGCGGGTGATGGGCATCGGCCCCGTGCCCGCGGTGCGCAAGGCGCTGGACAAGGCCGGCCTGGGCGCGGATCGGATCGACCTGTGGGAGCTCAACGAGGCCTTCGCCGCGCAGAGCCTGGCCGTGCTGCGCGAGCTGAAGCTGGATCCCGCGCGCGTCAACGTGAACGGCGGGGCCATCGCCCTGGGCCACCCCATCGGCGCCTCGGGCGCCCGCATCCTGGTCACCCTGCTCCATGCCCTGGCCGCGCGCGGCCAGAAGCTGGGCCTGGCCGGCCTCTGCATCGGGGGCGGCCAGGGCGTGGCCATGGTGGTGGAGCGCGTCTAGGACGCCGCCGAGGACGTTGACAGGCCGGTGTCCCTTCGCCTAACGTACGGACCATCCGATGAAGTGAACCGTCGGAGCCTCGAGGCGGAGCCGCTCCTCTCCTCCCCGCGAAAACGCCCGCACCTCCCACGGGAAACGCCATGTCCACCGACGATCCCTCGTCCCCAACGGCCAAGCCCGAGCCTTCGCGGCGCCCGCCGCGGCCGCCCAAGGGCGACGGCAACCACCGGGGCCGGGGACCGCGCGAGTTCCGGCGCGGGCCGGCCACCGCGGAAGAGGAGCCGCCCGAGCTCGCGGAGGTGCAGGTGAGCGAGACGCCTCCCGTGGGCGAGCCGCTCGCGGACGTGCCCGCCGCCGCCGCCGAGCCGCGGCGGCTGGACCTCGCCGACCTCAAGGAGATGAGCGCCACCAAGCTCGCGCAGGTGGCCAAGAGCCTCGAGATCCCGGGCGCGGCCACCATGAAGAAGCAGGAGCTGGTCTTCCAGATCCTGCGCGCGCAGGCGGAGAAGGAGGGCCTGATCTTCTCCGAGGGCGTGCTCGAGATCCTGCCCGACGGCTTCGGCTTCCTGCGCGCCCCCGAGTACTGCTACCTGCCGGGTCCGGACGACATCTACGTCTCGCCTTCCCAGATCCGCAAGTTCGACCTGCGCACGGGCGACACCATCTCGGGCCAGATCCGCCCCCCCAAGGAGGACGAGCGCTACTTCGCCCTCATCAAGGTGGACGCCGTCAACTTCGAGCCGCCCGACAAGTCGAAGGAGAAGATCTTCTTCGACAACCTGACCCCGCTCTACCCCCAGGAGCGCATCCGGCTGGAGACCACCGCGGACGCCCTCTCCACGCGCGTGCTCGACCTCATGACTCCCCTGGGCAAGGGCCAGCGCGCCCTCATCGTGGCCGCCCCCCGCACGGGCAAGACCATGCTCCTGCAGGCCATCGCCAACGCCATCACCGCCAACCACCCCGAGGTCTTCCTCATCGTGCTGCTCATCGACGAGCGGCCGGAGGAGGTCACGGACATGCAGCGGTCCGTGCACGGCGAAGTGATCTCCTCCACCTTCGACGAGCCGGCGGACCGCCACGTGCAGGTGGCGGAGATGGTGCTCGAGAAGTCGAAGCGGCTGGTGGAGCACAAGAAGGACGTGGTCATCCTCCTCGACTCGATCACCCGCCTGGCGCGGGCCTACAACACCATCGTGCCGCCCTCGGGCAAGGTGCTCTCGGGGGGCGTGGACAGCAACGCCCTGCAGCGGCCCAAGCGCTTCTTCGGGGCGGCCCGCAACGTGGAGGAGGGCGGCTCCCTCACCATCATCGCCTCCGCCCTCGTGGAGACGGGCTCGCGCATGGACGACGTGATCTTCGAGGAGTTCAAGGGCACCGGCAACGCGGAGATCGTGCTGGACCGCAAGCTCTCCGACAAGCGCGTCTTCCCCGCCATCGACCTGCTCAAGAGCGGCACGCGCAAGGAAGAGCTGCTCATCCCCGAGGCCGAGCTCAACCGGGCCTGGATCCTGCGCAAGGTCCTCTCCTCGCTCTCGCCGGTGGAGGCCATGGAGCTGCTCATCGAGCGCCTGGGCAAGACCCGGAACAACAAGGAGTTCCTCGAGAGCATGTCCAGCGGCGCCTAGCGCCGCCCTCCGCTAGACTTCGCTCCTGTCCCAGCTGCTGCCCCGCCTGGCCGACGGGCTGGCGCGCGCCTCCGCGCGCTGGGTCCCCGACTCGTTCTCCATCGCCTGCCTCCTCACCCTCTTCACCTTCGCCCTGGCCATGGCCTTCGGCGGGGCCGGCCCGTTGGACTGCGTCAACGCCTGGGGCAAGGGCTTCTGGGAGCTGCTGGCCTTCTCCATGCAGATGGTGGTGGTCATCTTCGCCGGCTACGTGGTGGCGGTCGCCCCGCCCACCACGCGCCTGCTCGACGCGCTGGCGCGCGTCCCCCGGAGCCCGCGTCAGGCGGTGGCCTGGACGGCGTTCCTCTCCATGGCCCTCTGCTGGATCAACTGGGGCGTCGGGCTCATCGCCTCCGCGATGCTCGTGCGCTTCGTGGCCCGCCGCCAGCCCGACGCGGACTACCGCCTCCTGGTCGCCGTCGCCTACCTGGGCATGGGCGTGACCTGGCACGCCGGCCCCTCCGGGTCGGTGCCGCTGCTGCTCGCCACACCCGAGTCGTTCATGATCCGGGACGGGCTGATCGCCGCTCCCATCCCCCTTTCCGCCACCGTCTTCACCCCGCTCAACCTGGGCCTCACCGCGCTGGTGACGGTGGGCCTGACCGCCTTCGTGACCCTCCTGCACCCGCCCCCGGACCGCGTGGTGCGGGCGGGAGCGGCGGCCCTGGCGTCGCTGGGCGGCTTCCAGCCGCCCCCGCCGCCGGCGGAGCGCACGCCGGCCGAGCGCGTCATGCACGGCCGCCTCCTGCACCGCGTGATCGGCGCCTGCGGCGTGGGCTACGTGGCCGCGCAGGTCGGGGCCACGGGCGCGAACCTGACCCTGGACAGCGTGAACCTGCTCTTCCTCGCCCTGGGGCTCGTCCTGCATCCGACGCCGGCGTCCGTGGTCAAGGCGGCGGAGGAGGCGGCGCGCCCGCTGCACGGCGTGGTGCTGCAGTTCCCGCTCTACGCCGGGATCTACGGCGTCATCAAGGGGACGGGCCTGGCCTCGGCCCTGGCCGGCGCCTTCCTGGCCGTGGCCGACGCGCGCACCTTTCCCCTCGTCGTCTTCTGGTACTCCGCCGTGCTCGACTACTTCGTGCCCTCCGGCGGAGGCAAGTGGGCGATCGAGTCCCTCTACGTGCTCCGGGCCGGCGGGACGCTGGGCGTGCCCGTCGCGGAGACGGCCATGGCCTATGCCTACGGCGACATGGCCACCAACATCATCCAGCCCTTCTGGGCCATACCCCTGCTGGGCGTGTCCCGGCTGGAGTTCCGGGACATCCTCGGCTACGAGATCCTGGTGTTCGCTCTCTACACCGCCCTCATGAGCGCGGTGCTGCTCGTGTCCTGAGCTAGTTCTCCATGGTGGGATCGCCGAGGCCGGCGCGGACGGTGACGCGCGTGTTGGCGGCGGCGATCACCCGCCCCGCCTTGCGCATGGTCAGCTTCACGTTGTAGCTCCCGGCGGTCGAGAACTCGTGCTCCGCGGTGAAGCGGCGCGCGAGCTTGGAGACGCCGGCCTGGAACGGCTCGCAGTCGCCCTCGTTCACGCTCTTGGCGCCGTCGTCGAACTCCCACTCCACCTCGGGGCAGTAGAGCTCCTCGACGTCGTCACCGCCCTGGAGCTCGGCCGTCAGCAGCACGACCACGGGCGAGAAGGCGAACTTGGGCGTGCTGCGCAGGTCCAGCCTCGGCTTCTTCCCCTTCGCCTCGCCGGCGCCGGCGGCCGCACACAGCGCCAGCGCCGCCACGCCCGCCAGGAACCCCCGCCTGCCCATGGATCCTCCTCGACACCCCTCGGCACATTGTAGATCCTTCCTGCGACAATCGGGCCGTGGATCGCGGCCCCCTCCTGCGCCTGTCCGCGAGCGCCGCGGTCCGCGAGCAGAGGCTCGCCGCCCTGGCCGCGGAGCGTGATCCCCATCACACGCGCGCGCGGGCGGCGGTGGAGGAGGCGCAGGCGCGGGGGAGCCTGGAGCTGGCCGGCGTGGAGCCGGACGCGGCCGCCGTCCGCCGCCTGGCCGCGGCGGCGCGCGCGGTCCCGCCGGGGGCGCGGCTCGACGCGGGCGCGCTCCTGGCTTGGCACCGGGCGGCGGTCGGCGCCCAGGGCTTCCGCGTCGGCGCGCGAGGCGGCGGCGCCCCCGCCGACCGCATCGAGGGCCGCCTGGCCGTGCTGGAGGAGTGGCTCGAGGAAGCGAGCGCGCGCGAGCTGCGGCCCGCGCAGCAGGGCGCGCTGGCCCTGGCCCGCGTGGCGGAGATCGCGCCCTTCGAGGACGGCAACGGCCGCGTGGCCCGCCTGGCCGCAGCCCACGTGATGGCCCGCGCGGGGGCGCGGCCTCCCCTGCTGGCGGCGGGGGACGCGGAGCGGCTTCGCACGGCGGTGGCGGCCGCCTTCGCCCTGGACACCGCGCCGCTGGTGGCGCTGCTGGAGGAGGCCGCCGAACGCGCGCTGGACGTGGCCCTGCGCGCGCTCGAGGGCCTGGCTACTCGGTGAAGTCGCCGGCGCCGGGCCGCACGTTGACGGTGGCGCTGGCCACGGCGAGGACGCGGCTGGCGCGGCGCATGGTCACCTTGACGGTGTAGGTGCCGGCGCTGCGGAAGGCGTGCTCCGCCGTGAAGCGGCGCTCCAGCGCGGTCCCCGCCGCGAAAGGAGGGCAGTCCGCGCCGTGCGCGCTCCGGCTGCCGTCGTCCCAGTCCCACTCCAGCTCGGGGCAGTAGTACTCCTCGATCTCGTGCCCCCCCTGCAGCTCGGCGGTCAGGAACACCATGACCGGAGAGAAGGCGACGCGCGGCGTCGCGCGCAGCGCGAAGCGCGGCCTCTCGAGCTTCTCCTCTGATGTCGCGGCGGGGGCGGCGGCGAGGGTGAGGAAGGGGATCAGGGCGGTGGCGGCGGACATCATGGCGGGCTCCCTTCTGTCCGGTGCGCGCCGGAGGGCCGGCGCGTCCGACGGCACCGCTCGTTGCAAGAGCCCTGCCGGGACTAGGGGCGCCGGTAGCGGCCGCGCGTGGCGGGGTCGAGCTGCTCCTGGAAGGCGCGCCGCTTGTCGCGCTCGTCGAGCACCTCCGAGGACGTGCGCAGCGGGCCGGCCGCGTCCTCCTCCTCCACGCCCATGGCCCGCCCGATGGCGTCCACCGAGTCCTGGTCGGGGGTGGGCATGTCACCCCCGGGGACCTCGTCGCCCACCAGCGCGTTGGTGAGCGCGCTGACGTCGGGATCGCCGGCGCGCAGGACGTCGTCCTGGTGCGGGATCTCGGTCTCCTCGCGCACACGCGGCAACGAGGTGCCCCGGCTCAGCGTCTCCGCCGCCACCGCCGTGGGGGACTGGATGTGTGTTTCGGTGGGGCGCTCCCTGGCCGGGGCAACTTCCTTGGGTTGGGGCGTGGTTCGCTCCTTGGGTGGGGGCGTGGTTCGCTCCTTGCGTCTGGGCATGGTTCCTCCTGCGCCCCGTGTCAGCAGGAACCGTGCCACGGCGTTAGCATCGGGCGTGCGGCTCCCGATCCCCGACAGCGTGGCGCGCCTGCTCGCCGACCTGCGCGCGGCCGGGGCACGGCCCTACGTCGTCGGCGGCGCGGTGCGCGACGCCCTGCTCGGCCTCCCCGTCGCCGACCTCGACCTCGAGGTCTACGGCCTGGCGGCGGAGAGCCTCAAGGAGGCGCTGGCGCGCCACGGGTCGGTGAACGCGGTGGGCGAAGCGTTCACGGTGTTCAAGGTGGCCGGGCTGGCGGGCCTGCCCGGGCCGCTCGACGTGTCCCTGCCCCGGCGCGACTCGAAGGCGGGCCCGGGCCACCGCGGCATCGCGGTGGCCGGCGATCCCGGCCTCTCCGTGGAGGAGGCGTCGCGCCGGCGCGACTTCACCGTCAACGCGATCCTGTACGACCCCGAGGAGGGCACGGTCCTCGACCCCCACGGGGGCACGGCCGACCTGGAGCGCCGGGTGCTGCGCGCGGTGGACGCGGCGACTTTCGGTGACGACCCCCTGCGCGCCCTGCGCGCGGTGCAGCTGGCCGCCCGCTTCGGGCTGGAGGTGGACCCGGCCACCGCCCGTCTCTGCGCGGCCATGCCCCTGCGCGAGCTGGCCGCGGAGCGCGTCTTCGGCGAGCTCGAGAAGCTGCTGCTGCGCGCGCCACGGCCGTCGCGCGGTCTCGCGCTCCTGCGCGCGTGGGGCATGCTGGAGGCCATCGCCCCCGAGCTGGTGCCCCTGGCCGACACGCCGCAGGACCCCGGGTGGCACCCCGAGGGCGACGTGTGGACGCACACCCTGCTGGCGGTGGACGAGGCCCGTCCCCTGGTGGGCGACCTCGATCGTCCGCGCGCGCTGGCGGTGATGCTGGCCGTGGTCTGCCACGACCTCGGCAAGCCCGCCACCACGCGCCTCGAGAACGGGCGCCTGCGGTCCCCCGGGCACGAGGAGGCGGGGCTGCCTCCCACGGAGGCGCTGCTGGACCGCTGGAAGGTCTACACGCTGCTCGGCTACGACGTGCGGGGGCAGGTGCTCGCCCTGGTCGGCAACCACCTCAAGCCGGGACAGCTCTACGACCAGCGCGAGCGCGTCTCCGACGGCGCCATCCGGCGGCTGGCGCGCAAGTGCGAGGCCGACCTCCTGGCCCGCGTGGCGCGCGCGGACTGCCTGGGCCGCACCGGCGACTTCCCGCCCGTGGCCATGGACTGGTTCCTCGAGCGCGTGCGCGCCCTGGACGTGGCGCGCAAGCCTCCACCGCCCCTCCTCCTCGGGCGTGACGTGCTGGCGCTGGGGGTGGCGCCGGGGCCCGAGGTCGGCCGCATCGTGCGCGCCGTCTACGAGCGCCAGCTGGACGGCGTGGTGGCCACGGCGGAGGAGGCGCGGGAGGAGGCCCGCCGCCTGCTCACCCGCGCCGGCTGACGCCCGCGCTCAGGACGTGGCGATGAGGCTCTCGCGCTCGGCGCGCGAACCGCCAGCGACGCGTCGGAGGATCTGTCTGGCCAGGTGGTGCCGCAGCGGGCCGAGGAGCGTGAACTCGGAGGTGCGGCGCAGGAGGGTCTCGCTCTCCCCGCTGTACTCGTCGCCCAGCGCGTGCAGCCGGTCCCGGTACCACTCCTCGGTGACCTCTCCGCGCGCGCGCTTGCTCTCCAGGATGCGGATGTGCGACGCGCGGCCCAGGATCTCCGGGTGGTGGTTCACCCCGAACATGCGCGGGAGGCCGCCCGCCTCCTCACGCGCCCACTCCGCCATGGTCAGGGCGTCGCCCGCGGGTCCACCCACCCCCCGGGTCTCGTACCCGATGGGGGTGGCCCCGCCGCCCGGGCGGGGGAGGAGGTCGAACAGCCGGTGGTCCACGACCTTGATCCGCCGCTCGGGCCCCGCCTCCGCGGCCAGGCGCGCGAACCAGGGATGGTGGAGGGCCTCGTCGCTCAGGACGTTGTCGAGCACGCCCGCGCTCTTGCCGCCCTTCTCGGCGCCGCGCAGGACGGGCTCGGCAGCGCCCGACCAGCGGCACATGACGCCGAAGCTGTGGCAGACGGAGAGGAGGGCGGCCTCGTGGTCGGCGCGGATGGCGTCGAAGAGGCGAAAGAGAGGCTCCTCCCACGAAGGGTCCTCGACGACGCCCTGGCTGCCCACGGCGGCGCCGTCGTTGCGGCGGGGATCGAGGTGTCCCGGCCCGCCCGTGCCGAGGTAGAGGACGTGCCGACCGCCCGGGCCCTCGGGGATGGCGGCGCGCCTCCGCACCTCGTAGGAGAGCGCGCGCACGCGCAGGGCTCCGCCCTCCAGCTCCGGCCGCAACCCTTCCGCGGCCTCGCGCACGGCCATCACGAAGGAGTCGTGGCCGAGGTTGGGCCAGCCGTGGTTCATGTCCATGACGGCCACGTCCACGATGCGCGCGTCCGCGGGGGGCAGGTCGGACGGCTGCTCGACGCGCGCGTACTCGAAGATGCTCGGGCGGGCTATGGGGTAGCTCCCTGGTCCTTGCTCACACGCCCAGGCGCGTCTCTTCCACGAGCATGTCCACGACCCCCCTCAGGTCCCGCGTGGCTTCGAAGGCGCGGACCTGCCGGTCGGCCCCGGTGTCGCCGTGCGCGGCCCACTCGCGGAGGAAGGTGATCTCCTCGCGCGTGCCGAGGTCGTCCACCACGTCGTCCACGAAGGCGAGGGCCTCCAGCACGAGGGCGCGCGTGGGCGCTTCCTGGCGGAGGGCGAAGTCGATCATCTTGCCGTCGAGCCCGGTCTTCAGGGCCCGGAACTTGTTCTCCATGATGACCGACCGCTGGTAGAGGCGGATGCCGAGGTTGCTCTCGTAGAGCCGGTAGAGCTTGGCCACCAGGGCCTGCACGAAGGCGGCCACGGCGATGGTCTCCACGGCGCGCGTGGGGATGTCGCACACCCGGAACTCGAGGGTCTTGAAGTAGGCGTGGGGCCGGATGTCCCACCAGATCTTCTTGCCGTCGTCGATGCAGTTGGTGCGCACGAGCAGCTCGACGTACTTGGCGTAGTCGTGCCAGGAGCGGTAGTGGTCGGGGATCTGCGTGCGCGGGAACCGCTTGAAGATGGTGGAGCGCACCGACTTCACGCCCGCGCGGCGGCCGCACCAGAACGGCGAGTTCACGGAGAGGGCGAGGAGGTGGGGGAGGAAGGCGCGCACCCCGTTCATGACCTGGATCTGCATCTCCCGGTCCTCGATGCCCACGTGCACGTGCAGGCCGAAGATCAGGTTGGCCCGCGCCAGGTCCTCCATCTCGTTGACGATGTCCTTGTAGCGCGCGCGATCGGTGATCTCCTGGTCCTTCCAGTGGCTGATGGGGTGGGTGCCCGCGGCCACGATGCGGGCCCCCGAGGCCTCGGCCATGGTGATGAGCTGGCGGCGAAGGCCGTAGACGGCGGCGCGCGCCTCGCGGATGTCCCGGCACACGGGGGTGCCGACTTCCACCACGCTCTGGTGCAGCTCGGGCTTGATCTGGTCGCCCAGGTGGGCGCCCGCGGCGATCATCTCCTCGATATGGCTCTTCAGCTCGCGCGTGCGTGGATCGACGAGCTGGAACTCCTCCTCGATGCCGAGCGTGAACTGTTCAGGCATGGGCTCCCGCGGGCCTGATTCTAACGCTCACCGCGGCGTGACCACGAAGGCGGGAACCTGTCCCCCTCCCGAGCTGACGTTGGCCAGCGAGGTGCTGGAGAGGCGGGTGAGGAAGCCCTCCACCTCTCCCTGGAAGAGGAAGGGATCGAGGTCCACCACCAGGTCCTCGAAGCGCAGCTCGCCGTCCAGGAGGGGGAAGGTCTGGCGGCGCAGCTCCACCTTCTCCTGCACGACGTACGAGGAGCGGAGGGCCTCCTCGAGGGCCTTCTCCCATTCGGTGTCCGTCATCTCCCACCCCACGTGCACGCCCTTCCCCCCGTACTCGTCGTTGGGCTTCATGACCAGCTCCTCGCGGTGGAGCCGGACGTACTGGGGCAGGTCGATGGGCTCGCCGCGACGCGTGGCGCGCCCCTCGCGAACGCGGCGCGTCCAGGGCACATGGGCGGCGATGGCCGCGCGCTGCTCGTCGTCGAAGAGGCCGGCCAGGGAGTCGTCGGTGAGCACCTCGAAGATCGCCTTCTTGTGGATGGGCTTGCAGCGGAAGGGGTTGACCAGCGTCACCGCGCGATCGCGGGCCGCCTCCAGGAGCGGCTGCAGCCGGTCCACCTTCTCCAGGAACTCGTTGACCAGGAGCCTCTTGTACACGATGTCGATGGGCTGCCCCTCGTGGCGGAGGACTCGGCCCTCGTACTCGAGGTCGCGCGGATCGCACACCAGCGCGGGGTAGCCCTGGTCGGCGAAGAACTCGCGGAAGAGGTGGTGCTCGGTGCGGGTGGGCACGTCGTCGTAGTCCACGATGGCGATGGTGGGGTGCTCGTGCGCGCCGCCCGCCTCGCGGTAGCACTCGAGCAGGGTCTCCAGCACCTTCTCCCGCGCGCGGAAGCGCCGCAGATCCCACTTCTCCTGGAACTTCTGGACCACGGGCAGCTCCAGGAAGAGGTCGACCAGCACCTCGTTGTAGGCGATGCCGGCGGGGCTCTCCGCGTTGAGCTCCACGAAACGGAAGCCGTCGCCGGTGAGGAAGGAGTCGAGGCGCGAGGTCGGCGAGCTGCGCCGGTAGCCGGGGTCGATGGCCACCAGCTCCCGCTCGGCGGGCGTCACGTCCACGCGGTCCCACAGGGCGGGCCCCAGCTTCTCTTCCGCGGCGGTGACCGCCTGCATCACCCGCCGGCAGACCACGCGCACCTCCTCGTAGGCTTCGGGGGAGACGAGATTCGGGCGGAGGAAGGGACAGAGGACCCGGCCCCCGAAGGTCAGCCGGGACTGGCGCATGCGGTCGAAGAACCGCTCCTCGAACTCCTGGGCCAGGCCCTTCTCGTCCCGCAGCAGCCGGTGGTAGTCGTCGGCCGCGCGCTGGGTCAGGCCGTCCATGGGCAGGCCGAGATTCTATCCGCCGTCGGCGGGGCGGAATCGCAGGGGACGCCGGGCGGGCGGCGTTTCGTTACCGGCGGCCCCTGCTCCGTCGCGGTCGTCCTCAGGGCGCCCTACGGCACGTCTCTTCGCCCATGGTCACCCACTTGCCGTCCATCTGCATCTCGGCCTTGTGCTTGAAGCTGCCGTCCGCGGCCTTGGTGAACACGTCGCGCGTGGTCATCTTCTGCCCGGACATGAAGGTCTCTCCGCTGTAGGTCATGGCGTCGCCCTCCCAGCCGGCAGAGCCGATCTGCGCCCAGCCGCCCATGTTGTCCACCCACAGCATCACGTACCTCTTCGCCACCGGGTCGTAGGTCGTGTGGAACGTGCCTTCCATGGTGGGCATGCCGGGCATGGTGCTCGTCACCTTGCCCACCTGCCAGAAGCCGCCGAGGCCGGTCTTGCTCTGCACGCTGCCCGTGGTCTTGCCGCCGGGGCCCATGGGCCCCGCGGGCATCGCGCCCTCGCACTTCCAGTCGCCCTCGAAGGGGGCGAGGGCCGCCATCTCCGGCGCGGGCTTGGGGAGGGAAGTGGCCTGTGCCTCCGCCATGGCGGCCGAGGCCAGCAACGCGGCGCACGCGAGCGCTCCCCTCTTCCTGGTCGTGGTCATCTCGCTCCTCCTGGTCGGACCGCGTCCCGCGAGTCCGACGGGGAGACGCTACCCCAGGAGCGCCGGCGGGAGGTAGCGCCTCAGTGCTTTCCCGGCTCCAGGGCGACGCCCTTGCGCGCGGAGAGGATGTAGGCCTCCACCGAGCGCAGCCGGGGGTCGTTCTCGGCCAGCGGCTTTCCCTTCATGGGGTTCTCGATGCACCAGTTGATCATGTCGCGCAGCAGCGCGACCTTCTTGCTCTGCACCTGGAACTTCGGATAGGTCTCGGGGTGGGTGTTGCTGGCGTCGGGATGGCACATGTCGCAGGAGATCCCGATGGTCCCCCCCAGGGCCTGCGCGTTGTGGAAGTTCCGGTAACCCTCGGCGATCCACTTGTCCTGCTCGCGCTTCCACAGCATCTCGTCGCGCCGCGTGAACTTGGTGGGCTGCCCCGGCTCCTGGGCGGTGGAGGGGGCGGGCGCGGCGGCCGTGGAGGGACCAGCCACCGCGCCCGCCTGGGCTACCGCGGCGCGCGCCTCACTGGACCAAGACGCCCAAGCCGCCTCGCCCCGATTCCGCCGCCAGACCTGCATCATCTGGTCGGCCGCCGACTGGGCCTCCACCCGCGCCAGCACCACGCCCGGCTTGAGGCCGGGGATGGTCAGCGAGCTCTCACCGTCGCACAGCGACACCGTCACCCCGCCCTCCTCGCCGCGCGCGGCGGCACCGGCGAGGAGGACGGCGCCGCCCAGCACGAGGACGCCCGCCCGAGTCATCCGCTCTCTCATCGCCTTCTCCTCAGTAGTTGACGTCGCTCTCGCGCGGCGGCCGCTCCTGGCCGCCGTCGGAAGCGAGGTAGGCGGCGCTCACGCGGATGGGGTTCCGGCTCCAGAGGTTGTAGTGCTTGTCCGCGTGGCCCCCCGCCAGCACGTCCACCGAGCCGTCGCCGCACCCGTCGAACTCGTCGAAGGGATCGGCGCGGTTCATGCGCACGGTGAGCCTGGGCAGCCCCTGCGGGGCGTAGGGCCAGGGCCAGGCCGTGGACAGCATCCCGTGGAAGTGGATGTTGCCCACCCGGTTGGTGAGCATCTGGTGGGTGTGGCCGTGGATGACGGTCACGCTCTTGAAGGGGGCCAGGATCTGCTGCACCTGCTCGGCGTCGTCCGTCCAGAAGTTCCAGGACTTGTAGATCTTGTAGAGGGGGGAGTGGGAGAAGACGATGACCGGCGTGTCCTTGCCCACCGCGGCCAGGTCCTTCTGCAGCCAGTCGCGCTGGGCCTCGCCCACGGTGAAGGGACGCCCGTTCGGGTTGTCGAGCTGGGCCATGGCCAGCATGCGGTCCATGGGCGACAGCCTGGGCGCCGTCCAGTAGTCCTCCACGATCACGGAGTTCAACACCACGAAGTGCACGCCCTTGTGGTCGAACGAGTACACGTCCTTGCCGAAGTGCTTGCGCCAGGCCTCGCCCATGTCCAGGTACCAGTCGTGCTCGCCCACCATCATGTGGACCTTGGGCTTCACGGACTTGAGGATCTGCGCGCCTTCCTCCAGCTCCTTGGGCTGGCCGAGCTGGGCGAGATCGCCGCCGAAGAGCACGAAGTCGGGCGCGGGGTCCATGGCGTTGACGTCGGCCACGGCCTTGAGGATGGCGCGCACGAAGCGCTCGTTGAGCGCCTTCTCGTAGAGGTGGGTGTCGGAGATGTAGGCGAAGCGGAATGACGGCCCGTCCGCGTGCACGACGTCCACGGGCTGGAAGGAGTGGGGGAGGACGCGGCCGGTGGCCACGGCGGCGGCGGCGGCCAGGCCCGAGGCCTTGATGAACTCGCGGCGGCCCAGGCGCAGGACGCGCTCGAAGTAGGCCGCGCGCTCCGCGAGATACGTCTCGTACCGGTCCTTCATCGTGAACCTCCTGCGGCGCCTGCCGGGGGCTGCAGCTCGGGCCGCGTGGGGGAGCCCTCCCCCTGGCCCGTGAACGCCTCCATGATGGCCACCAGGTCCTTCTTCTCCTGCTCCGTCAGCTTCAGGGGCACGATGCCCCCGTCCAGGTACGGGTTGGCCTCGCCCCCGCGGTCGTAGAAGTTGACCACGTCGAGGAGCGTGGCCTCGCTGCCGTCGTGCATGTACGGCGCGGTGAGGGCGACGTCGCGCACGCCCGGCGTCTTGAAAGCCCCGAGGTCCTTGGGCTGGCGGGTGACGATGAAGCGGCCCAGCTCGGCGAAGCCCTCCTGGTGGGTGAGGGCGGCGAAGGACTTCGCGTCCATGGCCGCCGCCTGGCGGGCCAGGACGGCGAAGTCCCGGTTCTTGGCCGCCACCCCGATGTTGTGGAACTTGTTGTCGGTCCCGAAGGGCGCCGAGGCCGTGAAGGGGTGGCAGGTGTTGCAGCGCGCCTTGCCGTTCCACAGCTCCAGGCCCCGCCGGGCGGACTCGGACAACGCGCCCCGGTCGCCGGCCAGGAAGCGGTCGGCGGGCGAGTCCCCCGACACCACCGTGCGCTCGAAGCTGGCGATGGCCGCGGCCACGTCGTCGATGTTGATGTCGCGCCCGAACACCCGCCGGAAGTCGTCGCGGTACTGCGGCTCCGCCCCCAGCGCCGCCACCACCGCGGCGTGGTCCGTCATCCCCATCTCGACGGAGTTGACCATGGGTCCCTTGGCCTGCTCCTCCAGGCTGGCCGCGCGGCCGTCCCAGAACTGGAACTCGTTGAAGGCGGCGTTGAGCACGGTGGGGCTGTTGCGCGTGCCCGTCTTGCCCCCGATGCCCACCGCCACCTTGCGGCCGTCCGCGAAGCCCTTGGCGGGGTCGTGGCACGTCGCACAGGACAGCGAGCGGTCGGCGGAGATCGCCTTCTCGAAATAGAGCCGGCGGCCGAGGGCCACCTTCTCGTCGGTGAGGGGGTTCTCGGGCGGAATGAGCAGCTCGTAGAGATCGGCGGGGAGTCCCCGGGGCAGGGTACGACCCGCTGCCCCGGCCTCGCCGATGGCGAGGATTCCCGCGGCCGCGCAACACGCCCCGAGGACGGCCGTGCGCAATTCCATGGAGCTTGCTGCCTGTTCCAACACGCCACCCCGCGGTTTATTCCAGGCCCCCCGGAAGAAACCCGGGGCGCGGTTGTTTATCCTTCAGTGGCGTTCGCCTCCGGAGGCAGTGTTTGGGTGATGCTGGAGCGCAGGGGGAGTTCGGTCAGGCGGCACTCGCGCACCTGGACCGCCTCTACGCCTTCGCCCATGCCCTGGCCCGCAACCGGCAGGCCGCGGAGGACCTGGTCCAGGAGACCTACCTGCGCGCGCTCCGCTCCCGCCGCCGCCCCGGCCCCGACGAGAACCTGCGCGGCTGGCTCTTCACCATCCTCCACAACGTGTGGCGCAACGAGGTGCGGCGCCGCCGTCCCGAGTCGCTGGACGCGCACCCGGAGTGGGCGGCGGCCCTGGTGGCGAAAGGCCCCGCCGCGGGGGAGGCGGTGGAGGGCCAGCGCACGGCGGTGCGGCTGGCCGCCTTCGTGGACGCGCTGCCCGAGCACCTGCGCGAGGTGATGGTGTTGCGCTTCGGCGAGGGCTTCAGCTACCAGCGCATCGCGGAGATCCTGGGCTGCCCGGCGGGCACGGTGATGAGCCGCCTGGCGCGCGGGCGCGCCCTGGTGCGGCAGGCCTTCGGGTCCTGGAACGGCCACGGGCCGCGGGAGGAGGGCCGGTGACGGGCTGCGAGGGCGCGCGCGCGCTCGTCCCCGCCTACGTGGACGGCGAGCTGGTGGGGGAGGATCTGCGCGCCTTCGAGTCCCACCTGGCGGGGTGCCCGGGCTGTCGTGAGGCCTTGCACGCGGAGACGGCCATGGCCGAGGACCTCGGGCGCTCGCTGGCCGCGCCGACGGCGCCCCCGGAGCTGCGCCGGCGCGTGGCCGACTCCATCGGGGCCGCGGAGAGGAGGCGTTCGTGGTGGTGGCCGGCGGCGGCGGCGGCGGTGGTGGCGGCCGCGGGCTGGGTGGCCGTCGCGCGTCCCCTGCCGGCACGCCCGGCCTCGGAGCTGGTGTCGGTGGCGGTGGACAGCCACCTGCGCTACGCGCGCGGCCAGCTCCCCCTCGAAGTGCGCTCGGATCGCGCCGAGGAGGTCTCGGCCTTCTTCGCCGGCCGCGTGCCCTTCCACGTCGTCCTGCCCGATTACCCCGCGCCCCTGGGGGAGCCCAAGCCCTATGCGCTGGAAGGGGGCCGGCTGGTGGCGATGCGCGGCGACTACGCCGCCTACGTGGCCTACCGCATGGACGGCCAGCCCATCTCGCTGCTCGTGACCTCCTCCTCCCTGGCCACGCCCGCGGGAGGCGAGCTGGTCCGTTCCGGCGCCCTCACCTTCCACCTCGAGTCCCAGGCCGGCCTGAACGTCATCACCTGGACGGACAACGGCCTCACCTACGCCCTCGCCTCGGACGTCTCCGTGGAGGGGGCGCGCTCGTGCCTGGTCTGCCACGGCTCCCGCGAGGAGCGCCGCAAGATCGACGGCTTCGGGCCGCGGACCTAGGACGGCCGTCCGCCCGCCACGCGGCCGGGAGGGCCCCGGCGCCCGGTGTTATCGTAGGGCGATGACGCCGGGCGACGCCGAGCTGATCTACGACTGGAACACCGCGGGCGAGGGCCCCCCGGCGCGCCCGCGGCCCATCGAGCTCGACGACGAAACGCTGCGGGACGGCTGCCAGTCGCCGTCCGTGCGCGACCCCGACCTCGCGACCAAGCTGCGGCTGCTCCACCTGATGGAGGGGCTGGGCATCCACACCATCGACGTGGGGCTTCCGGGGGCGGGGGCGCGGGCGCGCGCCGACATCCTGGCCCTCTGCCGGGAGATCGTGGACGGCGGGCTGCGCATCACCCCCAACTGCGCGGTGCGCACCGTCCGCTCGGACATCGATCCCCTGATCGAGATCGCGCAGCAGGTGGGGCGCCCCATCGAGGCCTGCACGTTCATCGGCTCCTCCCCCATCCGGCAGTTCGCCGAGGAATGGTCGCTGGACCACATCCTGAAGCTCAGCGTGGACGCGGTCTCCTATGCCGTCGGCCACGGCCTCCCCGTGATGTACGTGACGGAAGACACCTGCCGCGCCACCCCGGAGGCGGTGCGGCGCCTCTACACCGCGGCCATCGAGGCGGGGGCGCGCCGGGTCTGCATCTGCGACACCGTGGGCCACATCACGCCGTGGGGCGTGCGCAGCCTCGTCGGTTTCGTGAAGCAGGTGGTGGCGGACACGGGCGAGGACGTGCGCATCGACTGGCACGGGCACAACGACCGCGGCCTGGCCGTGCCCAACACCCTGGCCGCGGTGGCGGCGGGGGTGGACCGCGTGCACGCCACCGCGCTGGGCGTCGGCGAGCGCGTCGGCAACTGCGCGATGGACCAGCTCCTCATAAACCTGAGGCTCATGGGCTACATCGACAGCGACCTCACCTCTCTCGTCGAGTACGTGCGGGTGGCCAGCGAGGGCACCGGGGTCCCCATCCCCATCAACTACCCCGTCTTCGGCAAGGACGCCTTCCGCACCGCCACCGGCGTGCACGCGGCCGCCATCGTCAAGGCGCACCGCAAGGGCGACCAGTGGCTGGCCGACCGCGTGTACTCCGGCGTGCCCGCGGGCATGGTGGGCCGCGCCCAGGAGATCGAGGTCGGGTTCATGTCCGGCGCCTCCAACGTGACGTGGTGGCTGGCCCAGCGCGGGATCCCCGCCGACGACGCCCTCGTCAAGGCCATCCTGCAGGCGGCCAAGGAGCGCGACCGCGTCCTCGACGACGCGGAGATCCTGGCCATCTGCGAGACGCGCGGCGCCCGCGCCGCGGCGGGCTGAGCCGCCGCCCTCGCGGCCACCGTCACCGTCCCCCGGCCCCGCGCGGACCCCCCCGGGTTTCGGGGCCTGACATGATGCGGCCCGGCATGGAGCAGGCCGGAGAACCCGTCATGCGCCGCCGTCCGGTCCCCCTCCCCGCGCCCGAGCCGCGGTTCCTCGACCTGCGGCTGCGCTGGCGGATGGGCCATGCCGCCCTCGCCGCCGCCGGGCTCATGGCCCTGGTCGCCCTCTTCCGGCCGCTGGGCCCCTCCGCGCCCACTCGGCTGCGCGCGGCCGTGATCGCCTTCATCGGCGCCGGGCTGGTGGTGAGCGGGCTGCTGGCGAGCCTCAAGGGGCGCCGGCGCGCGGAGGCCCTCGCCTTCTACGCCTTCGTGCTCCTGGCCGCCGACGGTCTGGGGCAGATGGTCGCGCCGCTGGGCTGGCCCGCCTGGCCGCTCCCCGTCCTGCTGCTGGCCGTGCTCGCCGTCCTCGAGCCGCTCCCCGTGGGCCTGGGCGCCGCCGCCTTCCTGGCCGCGCTGACCGCCGCGCAGGCGGCGGCGGGCGGGTTCCGCGACTGGAAGCCGGCGGTGGCGCAGAGCCTCGGCGGCGCCGCCCTCGTGCTCGTGCTGGACCGCGCGCTGGCCGGAGAGAAGCGGCGGCTCTCGTCCACGCTCGCCGCGCTGGCCCGCGTCGAGCACGGCATCGACCACCTGGAGGACCAGGGACGGCCGGTCTCGGCCCTGGGCCTGAGCGAGCTCTCGCCGGAGGCCCGCCGTCACCGGCGCCTGCAGAGCGCCACCGAGCTGGAGGAGCGGCTCGCGCGCCTCGTGCACCTGGCGCGGGCGGCGCTGCCCGCGCACGCCGTCCTCTACTTCGACCTCGACCGCGAGCGCGAGCAGGCGTTCCTGCGCGCGGCGGACGGCCCCCCCGCCCTCGTCCCCGGGGCCACCAGCCCCCTCTCTGCCGACCCCTTCGCCTTCGTGGTTGCCCGCCAGCAGCGCTTCTACGTCACCGACTACAAGCGCCTGCTGTGGAGCCTGCCCTGGTACCAGGGCGAGGTGCGCGTGGGCACCCTGCTCGCCCTGCCCGTGGCCACCGCCGACGTCGTCACCGGCGTCCTGGTGGCGGAGCGCCTGGAGACGCAGTCGTTCACCGCGCGGGAGCCGGAGCTGCTGGAGGCGGTGGCGGAGCTGGCCGCCGACATCACGCGCAGCGCGCGGGCGGCCGTGGGCCGGGAGGAGACGGGCCAGGAGTTCAAGGCCGTGTACCGTGTGTCGGGCGAGCTGGCGACGGCGCGCGAGGCGGCCCGCGTGCGTCAGCTCCTGCTGGCCTGCGTCCACGACCTGGTGCCGGTGGAGGCGGCGGCCGTGGTCACCGCGGACGATCCGCCCACCCGCTACGTGGTCCACGACGCCTGCGGCTGGGCGGCCGACTACCACGGCCGCCAGGTCTCGCTCGAGGAGAAGACCTGGGCGGCCTGGACGGTGCGGAGCGCGGAGGAGCCGCTGCTGCTCGACGACCTCGGCGGCGCCGCCGAGCGCATGCCGGTGCTGGTGCTGGACGAGGGCGGCGCGCGCGCCGACTCCCTGCTCGCCCTCCCCCTGCGCGCGGGCGCCCGCACCCTGGGCGCCCTCCTGCTCATGGGCGCGCGAGGAGCCTTCGGGTCGGACACCGCGCGCGTCATGGGCATCCTGGCCAACCAGGCGGCGGCCGCCCTCCAGACCACGCTCCTCATCGCCCAGAGCCAGGAGCAGGCCCTGCGCGACCGGCTGACCAGCCTCCTCAACCGTGGCGCCTTCGACGAGGAGCTGAAGAAGGCCCTGTCGCGGGCGGAGCGCCGGTCCGAGCAGGTCGCCCTTCTGCTCCTGGACCTCGACCACTTCAAGAAGCTCAACGACACGTACGGCCATCCCGCGGGCGACGCCGCCCTGCGCCACCTGGCCGGCGTGCTCGGCCGCTCGCTGCGCCAGGGCGACCAGGCGGCCCGCATCGGGGGAGAGGAGTTCGCGGTGATCCTGCCCGGCATCGACGACCAGGGCGCCCGCCTGCTGGCGGAGCGGCTCCGTGCCGCCATCGAGCAGGCCCGCCTCGTGTTCGGCGGGGCGCGCCTCTCCCTCACCGCCAGCCTCGGCCTCGCCGTCTGGCCGCGGCACGCCCAGGAGCCCGCCGCCCTCGTGCAGGCCGCCGACCGCGCCCTCTACGTGGCCAAGCAGGCGGGGCGGAACCGCGTCTGCGTGTCGGCGGACTGAGCGGAAGCGCGATAATCGGCGCACCCGGACATGCGGAGCGGCGCCTGGCGCGGATCCCTGCTGGCGGCCCTGGCCGCGGCGTCGGCCTGCGCCGGAGAGGAGGGCCCCGCCCTCCGCCTCGGACTGCGCGATCCCCTGGCCAGCCTCGACCCCCACACCGTGGACGACCGGCCCACGTTCCAGCTCCTGGCCAACGTCTACGAGCCGCTGGCCGTGAACGATGCCGGCGGCGCGCTCGTCCCCGCGCTGGCCACCGCCTGGAGCAACCCCGACGAGCGGACCTGGCGGTTCGAGCTGCGCCAGGGCGTGCGCTTCCAGGACGGCCGGCGGCTCTCCGCCCGGGACGTCCGCTACACGCTCGAGCGCGCGCTCACCCACCCCCGCTCGTGGATGCGCGAGGACCTCAGCGGCGTGACCTCCGTGCGCGACGCCGGCGATCACACGGTGGAGGTGGCGACGCAGGGCCCGTCCCCCCTGCTCCTCCAGTCCCTGACCCGCATCCTCGTCGTCCCCGAGGGCTGGGCGGAGGTGGGGGCGGGTGCGAACGGCACCGGCCCCTACCGCATCGAGTCCTGGCAGCCGGAGCGCACCTCCCTCCGCGCCAACCCCCAGCACTGGCGCGGCCGGCCGCGCTGGGCGTCGGTGTTGGCGCGGGCGCTGCCCGACCCCAAGTCCCGCCTCGACGCGCTCCTCTCGGGCGACGTGGACCTCATCGACTTCCCTCCCGAGCCCTCCATCCCCTTGCTGAGGGCCGCCCCGCGCACGCAGGTCATCGAGACGCCCGCCGCGCACGTGGCCATCCTGGGGTTCCAGGTGGCGGGGGGACCGGGCAAGCCGTTCGCCGATCCCCGCCTGCGGGAGGCGGTGGCCCTGTCCCTCGACCGCGAGGCCCTCGTCCGCGACGTCCTCGGCGGGCGCGGCGCGCCCACCGGCCAGTTCGCGCCGTCCGGGGTCTTCGGCTTCGTCCCCGGCCTGGCCGTGCCGCGCCCCGATCCCGCGGGTGCGCGCGCGGCGCTGCTCGCCTCGCGCTTTCCGGGAGGGGCGCAGGCCGAGCTGCTCTGCGCGGCCGCCGGGCAGCCGCTGGCGGAAGCGGTGGCGGGCCAGGTGCGGGCCAGCGGCGTCGAGCTGGCGGTCTCGCCGGTCCCCTGGCCGGAGTTCGACCGGCGGCTGGCCGCGCGCGAGGCCGCGGCCTTCGTGTTCCACATCAGCCACCCGGAGCTCGACTCCACCAGGCTGCTCTCCACCTTCTTCCACAGCGTGCAGGCCGATCGTCGGCGGGGAACCATGAACTTCTCCGCGCACGCCGACCCCGAGCTGGACGCGCTCCTGGAGCTGGCGGAGACGGAGTTCGACTCGCAGACCCGCTACTCCCTCCTCGCGCGCGCCACCAGGCACGTGCTGGGGGCGCGCGTGTGGCTGCCGCTCTACACCCAGCGCGTCACCTATGCCGCGCGCCGGGGGCTGCACTGGGACGGGGGCCTCGTGCCCGGCACCGTCTTCGAGCGCATCCGCAGCGAGTAGGCCGGTGGCGTGGGCGGAGCGCGCTTCGTTGCGCCTCGCCACCCGTCCTCGTATGGTGGAGGGGACAGCAAGGCATCTGCGCGTATGGAACCGGCCATCGCCGCCATCCAATGGGGGGCCATCCTCTTCCTCGGCCTCATGCTCACCCTCGCGCTCTTCGAGCCGCCGCTGCCCTACCGTGTGGGGCGCACGCTGGCCGACCCCCAGGAGTCCGAGACCTTCCGCCGGACGCTGGCCGCCCTCGCCGGGGCGCCCCTGGTCGCCGGCAACCGGGTCGAGGTGCTGACCAACGGCGAGGTCTACTACGAGGCGGAGCTGGAGGCCATCCGCCAGGCCCGCCACAGCGTCAACCTGGAGGCGTACATCTTCAAGCGGGGCGAGGTCACGCGGCGCTTCGTGGAGGCGCTGGCCGAGCGCGCGCGCGCGGGGGTGGCGGTACACGTGGTGCTGGACGCCGTGGGCAGCTTCCGCACCACGCGCGGCTACCTGGCCCCCCTCCTGGAGGCGGGGGGGCACGTGGCCTTCTATCACCCCATCCGCTGGTACAACCTGCCCCGCATCAACAACCGCACGCATCGCGAGCTCATCGTGGTGGACGGCCGCGTGGGCTTCCTGGGCGGCGCCGGCTTCGGCGACCACTGGCTCAAGGCGCACGGCCCCCGCAAGCGCAAGAAGCGGTGGCGCGACACCATGTTCCGGGTGGAGGGAGAGGTGGTGAACTGGCTGCAGGCCACCTTCGCGGAGAACTGGCTGGAGTCCTCCGGCCGCGTGCTGGCCGACGGGGGGTACTTCCCGGCCGTGGAGCGGCGCGGTCCCACCGCGGGCATGATCGTGTGCTCCTCGCCCTCCAGCGGGCGCTCCACGCGCAACCGCATGCTCTACCAGACGCTGATGGCCTCCGCCCGCCGGAGCATCCACATCACCACGCCCTACTTCATCCCCGACCACGGCGTGCGCTTCGAGCTCGTGCGCGCGGTGCAGGAGCGCGGCGTGGAGGTGAAGGTCATCGTGCCCGGCCGGCACATCGACCACGCCATCACGCGCTACGCCGCCCGGCGCCTGTTCGGGAGCCTGCTGCGCCGCGGCATCCGCATCTACGAGTACGAGCCCGCCATGCTCCACACCAAGAGCCTGGTCGTGGACGGCCAGTGGAGCGTGGTCGGCTCCACCAACATCGACAACCGGTCGTTCGGCCTCAACGACGAGGTGAACCTCTGCGCCTTCGACGGCGCGCTGGCGCAGCGGCTGGAGGAGGACTTCGCCGCCGACCTCGCCCAGAGCCGCGCCGTCTCGTACCGCCGCTGGCGGAAGCGGCCGCTCCGGGAGCGGTTCCACGAGGTGCTGGGGAGGATCATTGAGCGCCAGCAGTGAGTCCCGGCGCCTGCGCGTCGCCACCTACAACGTGCATCGCTGCCGTGGCCTGGACGGGCGCACGCGGCCCACGCGCGTGGCCGGCGTCCTGCGCGAGATCGGCGCCGACGTGCTGGCCCTCCAGGAAGTCTGGAGCGTGACGGGGGGGGCCCGGGAGAGGGACCAGGCCCGCTTCCTGGCCGACGAGCTGGGCCTCAACGTGATCGAGGGGGAGAACCGCCAGTGGAAGGGCGGCTCCTACGGCAACGTCGTGCTCTCCCGCTTTCCCATGCACTCGGTGAAGAACTACGACCTGAGCGTGGAGGGCCGGGAGCGCCGGGGCTGCCTCCATATCGACGTGGAGGTGGGCGGCACCGTGCTCCACGTCTTCAACGTGCACCTGGGCACCGCCTTCCTGGAGCGCCGCCACCAGGGGCGCCTGCTCGCGCGCCCGGAGATCCTCCTCAACGACGAGCTGGAGGGTCCGCGCCTGATGCTGGGCGACTTCAACGAGTGGACGCCCGGGCTGGTGACGCGGACGCTGGGCACGCACCTGCGCAGCGTGGACATCGTCAAGCACCTGCGCCGCCGCCGCACGTACCCCGGCTTCCTGCCCTTCCTGCACCTCGACCACATCTACCACGACGACGACCTCGTGCTGCGCTCGCTGAAGCTGCACCGCAGCCGCACCGCGCTGGTGGCCTCGGACCACCTCCCGCTGATCGCGGACTTCGAGCTGGCGGGCGAGCCGCGCCGCGGCCGCGCCTCACGCGAGAAGGCCGCCGCGCGCTGAGGGCGCCCCCCGCTCCCGCCGCCGGGCCTACTTCTTGAACAGGCTGTCGAAGGCGGCGCGGGCGCGGTCCTGATCGGAGCCGGCGACCCGGGACCCGGCGCGGCCCGCCCCGGGGGACTCCCGGTACTCGAAGAACTCGCAGAAGTTCGCCTTGTGCTTGTCCACCACCGGGTCCACCTCCGGCTCCCGGCACTGGTTGGGGGCGGACGCGTCGTAGAACCGGCAGTTGAGGCAGACCTTCAGGTCGGAGAAGCAGCGGCCGCAGGAGTCCGTCCGCTGGAGGGCCGCCGCCAGCACGACCTCGCCCCCGCAGTGGTGGCAGGTGCGCACGGGCCAATGATCGCTCAGCCCGCGGGCGGGGGCGAGGGGGCGTCCGCGGCGGGGGCGGGCAGGCGCCCGGCGACGAGCGCCGCCGCCAGCGTGCCCAGGGCCAGCACGGCGAAGACCGCGGCGTCCAGGCGGTAGATGGCGCGCAGGTCCTCGCGCGCCAGCGCCCCCGCCACCGCGGGAGACACCGCTCCGCCGAAGAGGGCCGCTCCCGAGAAGAAGCCGAAGGCGGTGGCGCGCGTGGCGGAGGGCACCAGGCCCGACCCGATCGTGTAGCACAGCGTCAGGCCGCCCCCGGAGGCCAGGCCGAGGGCGAGGGCCAGCGCCAGCAGGGCCGGGAACCGCTCCACGAGGGCCATCGGCCACACGGCCAGCGCTCCCCCGAGCAGCGACCCCGACAGGAGGAGGAGGGGCGGCCAGCGGCGCGACACGCGCCCCAGCAGCGCGGCGGAGAAGGCGGCGGCCACGGAGTACACGGAGATCAGCACTCCCGTGCTGGCGGCGAGGCGCGGGGCGGGGACGCCCAGCTCGTGGAGGTGCAGGGGGAGCACGGGCGTGAAGGACCGACCCACGAAGTTCACCAGGAACAGGACCAGCAGGAGGGGAAGCACGCCGCGCGCGAGCAGGATGCCCGCCCCCGCCGCCGGCTCCGCCGCGTCGCGCGGCGCTCTCCCTCCGTCCTCGTAGTAGGCGAACACCAGCCACAGCGCGCCCGCGCAGACCCCCGCCGTGGCCACGAACGTCCAGCGCATCCCGATGGTGTCGGCCAGCACCCCCCCCAGCAGGGGGCCGACCGCGGCGGACAGGATCTGCGCCGCCTGCACCGCGCCCAGGGCGCGCCCCGTCTGGTCGCGCGGGGCGTGCGCGGCGGCCATGGCCAGCCCCAGCGGGCCGATGCCGCCGAAGAGCCCGATGCCCATGCGCAGCACGAGGAGCTGCGGGGCGCTGGTCACGGCGCCCGAGAGCAGGAGGAGGAGCACGTAGGCCACCAGCGCCTTGAGGGCCACGCGCCGGTGGCCGTGCCGGTCGGCGAGACGTCCCCATACCGGGGCGAGCAGACCCGCCAGCAGCGGGGAGACGCCGATGAGCACCCCCGCCCACAGGGCGGCGTCCTCCGCGGGCACGCCCAGCTCCCGCACGTACAACGGCAGGAAGGGCAGCACGAAGGCGAAGCCGGTGAAGACCGCGAACACCGCGGCCACCGTGACGTGCTGGTTCCGCCGCCAGGCCTCGGCGGGAAGCAGGCGAGAGATCACGCCGCGCGTCGGGCCGTCGCCGTCACCGGGTGGCGGCGGTGCCCAGGAGCCACACCTCGCCGATGACGAGGCCGTCCTGCACGCGGAGACGCACGGCGCACGCCCCGGGCGAGCCCAGGGCGGCGGCCCGCCGGGCGGCGCCCGCCCGCAGGCGCACGTCGGGACCGTCCAGCACCTCGACGTCGCGCCAGCGCACCCCGCGGCTCCAGCCCGTGCCCAGGGCCTTGCTGGCCGCCTCCTTGAGGGCGATGGCGCGGGCCAGGGCCTCCGCCCGCTCGTCGAAGGCGGCGGGGAGGCGCGCGGCCTCGGGCGGGTCCATCAGGCGGGCCACCAGCCGCCCGTCCCAGCGCTGGAGGGAGCGGCGGACGCGGTGCGTCTCCACGAGGTCGATGCCTGCGCCGACGACCATCCGCTCTTCCAGTGCGCGCCCCGACGGCACGATAGCACGCCGCCGCTGCCTGGAATCGCGGCGGGGCTGGGGCTAGAATCGCGGCGTTTTCGGCCACGGGGCTTCCTCCGCCCGGCGGGGATCGCGTGCAGCAGATCGGCAAGTACCAGGTCCTCAAGATCCTCGGCCAGGGGGGGATGGGCACCGTGTACGAGGCGCTCGACCCCCACATCCGGCGTCGGGTCGCGGTCAAGACCATGACCCCGGGCCTGGCCGACGACCCCGTGCTGCGCCAGCGCTTCCTGCGCGAGGCGCAGGCGGCGGGGGGCCTCCGCCACCGGAACATCGTCACCGTCTACGACCTGGGGGAGGACCAGGGCCAGCCCTACATCGCCATGGAGATGGTGGAGGGCGCGGACCTGGAGCAGGTCATCCGCGCGCGGGAGCCCGTCTCGCTGGAGTGGAAGCTGGCCGTGCTGCGCCAGGTCTGCGAGGCGCTGGCCCACGCCCACCGGCACGGGATCGTGCACCGGGACGTCAAGCCGGA
>DATBIO010000042.1:0-2528 GCA_036556965.1 Vicinamibacteria bacterium | reverse complement strand
GGAGGAGGCCGCGCGCTACGCGGGGCACGCCCGCGGCCTGCTCCTCGACACGAGACTCGACGACGAAGGCGGCCTTCCGGGGGGCACGGGCGTGCCCTTCGACTGGTCGCTGGTGCGCACGGTCCGCGAGAAGGCGTCCTTCCTGATGCTGGCGGGCGGGCTCACCCCCGACAACGTGCGCGTGGCGCTCAGCGCGGTGCGTCCCGACGGCGTCGACGTCTCTTCCGGAGTGGAGAGCGCGCCCGGCCGCAAGGACGCCGCGCGCGTGCGCGCGTTCGTGGACGCCGTGCGCAACGGCTGAGCCCGCCATGTCCGCGCCCGACGCCGACGGTCGCTTCGGTCCCTACGGGGGCCGCTACGTGCCGGAGACGCTGGTGGATGCCCACCGCGAGCTGGAGGCGGCCTGGCGGGAAGCGCGCGCCGATGCCGCCTTCGAAGAGGAGCTGGCGGACGCGCTGCGCGCCTACGTCGGCCGGCCCACGCCGCTGACCGCGGCGCGGCGCCTCTCCGAAGCCCTCGGCTGCCGCCTCCTGCTCAAGCGCGAGGACCTCTGCCACACCGGCGCGCACAAGATCAACAACGCCCTCGGCCAGGGCCTGCTCGCGCGGCGCATGGGCAAGCGGCGCGTGGTGGCCGAGACGGGGGCGGGGCAGCACGGCGTGGCCACCGCCACCGTGTGCGCCTGGCTCGGCCTGGAGTGCGTCGTCTACATGGGCACCGAGGACATGGCGCGCCAGGCCCCCAACGTGAGGCGCATGAAGCTGCTGGGGGCGGAGGTGCGCGGCGTGGAGAGCGGCGCGCGCACCCTCAAGGACGCCATCAACGAGGCCCTGCGCGACTGGGTGACCAACGTGCGCGGCACCCACTACCTTCTCGGCTCCGTGCTCGGCGCCCACCCGTACCCGGCCATGGTCCGCGACTTCCAGGCCGTCATCGGGCGCGAGGCCCGCGCCCAGCTCGGCGCGCCGCCCGACGTGCTGGTGGCCTGCGTGGGAGGCGGCTCCAACGCCATCGGCCTCTTCACCGCCTTCCTGGACGACCCGGTGGCGATGGTGGGGGTGGAGGCGGGCGGCCGCTCGCCGCGGCCCGGCGACCACGCCGCGCGCTTCCAGGGCGAGGGCGCGGCGGTGGGCGTGCTCCACGGCACGCGCACGTACCTGCTCCAGGACGAGGCGGGCAACGTGCTGCCCACCCACTCCGTGTCCGCCGGCCTCGACTACCCCGCGGTGGGGCCCGAGCACGCCTACCTGCACGACCAGGGCCGGGTCCGCTACGACACGGTGTCGGACGAGGAGGCGGTGCAGGCCTTCCACACCCTCTCGCGCAGCGAGGGCATCATCCCCGCCCTCGAGTCCGCCCACGCCGTGGCCTGGGTGGTGCGCGAGGCGGCCGCGCTGCGTGGCCGGACCGTGGTCGTCAACCTCAGCGGCCGCGGCGACAAGGACCTCGAGAGCGTGCTCGGCCGTGAGCCGGATCGCTGAGGCCTTCGCGCGCCGGCGCGCGCGCGGGGAGGCGGCCTTCGTGGCCTTCCTCACCGCCGGCGACCCCTCCCTCGAGCGGACGGTGGAGGCCGCCGTGCAGCTGCACGGCGCGGGCGTGGACGTGCTGGAGCTGGGAGTGCCGTTCTCGGACCCCGTGGCGGACGGCCCCGTGATCCAGCGCGCCAGCGACCGCGCGCTGCGCCGGGGGGTGACGCTGCGCGCGGTGCTGGAGGCCGCGCGCGAGATCCGCCGCCGCTGCGAGCTGCCGCTCCTGCTCTTCAGCTACCTCAACCCGCTCCACCGCCACGGCCTGGCCGCGACGGCGCGCGCCGCCGCGGAGGCGGGCGTGGACGGCGTGCTGGTGACGGACCTCCCGCCCGAGGAAGCCGGGGACTGGCGGGCGGCGGCGCGGCCGGCCGGCCTGGACACCGTGTTCCTGGCCGCGCCCACCAGCGGCAAGGAGCGCCTGGCCAGGGTGGCCGCGGCCTCGACGGGCTTCGTCTACGCGGTGAGCCGCACCGGCGTCACCGGCGCCTCCGCCGTTCTCTCCGAGGATGCCGCGCCCCTCGTGCATCGCCTGCGCGCGCTGACGTCCCTGCCCGTGGCCCTCGGCTTCGGCATCTCGACGCCGGAGCAGGTGGCGGCGGCCTCGGCCCTGGCCGACGGCGTGGTGGTGGGGAGCGCGCTCGTGCAGTTCCTGGAGGAGCGGCCGCACGGAGACGTGGGGGGGCGCGCGCGCGCGCTGCGGGGGGCCCCCTAGGCCCTCATTTCTGGACGATCGGCCAGACGGAGCGCGGGTTGCAGCGGTTCTCGCAGGCGAAGATGTAGGTCTGGTTGCCGAGGAAGAGGCCGTAATGCTCTTCGGAGAACCCGTCCGGCTGCTCGGGGGCGCTCTCCTCCTTCACGAATCCGTAGTTCTCGGGGACCATGACCAGGAACTGCAGGTCCGCGCCACAGAAGCAGCGGTAGAGCTCCTCGTCCTGGAGCCAGCGCGGCCGTCCCCCCAGCTTGAAGGCATCGACCACCACCAGGTTGCCGTCCTTCTCG
>DATBIO010000041.1:0-8519 GCA_036556965.1 Vicinamibacteria bacterium | reverse complement strand
AGGTGCAGTTCGGCTTGCGGGTGAGCCGTTGAGGGCGCGGGCCGCAGCCTTCGCCGTGCTGGCGGCGGCGGCCGCCCACGCCGGTGCCCACGGCGGCGGCGCGGGCGCCCTCGGGCTGGACCTCCACGCGCAGGGCGACGTGGTGGACCTCCTGGTGGCGGTGCGCGCGGGGAAGGACACCACCCTCGAGCACCGCCGGTCGCGCGACGGCGGCCGCACCTGGAGCGCGCCGGCCACGGTCCCCACGGGGGCGGCGGGGCTGGCCAACCCGCATCGGGGCGCGGACCCCCAGCTGGCCGCGGCCGGCGACCGGATCGTGGTCCTGTGGACGGCGCCCGGCTCCTCGCCCTGGGGCAGCGGGCCGCTGGCCACCGCTCTCTCCGCGGACGGAGGGCGTACCTGGACGGCCGGCCCCAACCCCGCGGACGACCGCTCCACGGGCGGTCACGGCTACGCGGACCTCGCGGCAGACCCCGCGGGCGCCTTCCACGCCGTCTGGCTCGACGGCCGCGACGGCGGCCAGGGCCTGCGCGCGGCGGTGTCGGACGACGGCGGCCGCTCCTGGCGGCGCAACGTCACCGTGGACGACCGCACCTGCGAATGCTGCTGGAACAGGGCCATCGCCCCCGCCGCGCGCAGCGTGCGCGTCATCTACCGCGACAAGGACCCCCGCGACCTCTTCGTGGCCGGCACCGAGGACGGGGGAGCGACCTGGAGCCGGCGCGGCGCCGCCGGCGACTTCCGCTGGCAGTTCGAGGGCTGCCCGCACGTGGGGGGAGGTCTGGCGCAGACGGGCGACGGGCGCCTGCACGCGTTGTCCTGGACGGCGGCGGACGGGCGCGAGGGCCAATGGGTGCTCGCCTCGTCCGACGGCGGCCGCACGTGGACGCCGCCCGCGCGCCTGGGCGGCCCCCGCGCCCACCGCGGCGACCTGGCCGCGGCGGACCGCCGGCTGGCCGCGGTGTGGGACGAGGCCTCGGCGGACGGGAGCACCGTGCTGGGCGCCGTCTCCGCGGACGGCGGCACGGGATGGCCCGCCCCGCGCGTGCTCTCCGAGGCGGGCGCCAGCGCTTCGTTCCCGGTGGCCGCGGCCACCGCGCGCGGGTTCCTGGCCTGCTGGACGCAGACCAGGGGCGAGGCCGCGGCGGAATGGCGGTGCGCGCCTCTCTGAGCGTTTGACCCCGGCGGCGGCCCTCACCATGATCCACGCATGACCGATGCCGTGGGCCGCCGCCGCTTCCTGCAGACGGCGGCCGCCGCCGCGGCCTCCTCCCTCGCGCGCATCCCGCGCGTGGACGCGGTGCCGGCCTTCGACCTCGTGATCCGCGGGGCCTCCGTGGTGGACGGCACGGGCGCGCCCGCGTTCGTGGCCGACGTGGCGGTGAACGGCGACGCCATCGCCGCCGTCGGCGCCATACCCGCCGCGCAGGGCCGCCGCGTCCTCGAGGCCGAGGGCCTCACCCTCACGCCCGGCTTCATCGACATCCACTCCCACTCCGACCGGAGCCTGCTCGTGTACCCCACGGCGGAGAGCCGCGTGCTGCAGGGCATCACCACCGAGCTGGCGGGCAACTGCGGCTCGTCGGCCGCCCCCCTGGAGGGGGCGGGGCGCGCGGCGGCGCTGCGCGACTGGCAGGAGGACGGCGTGACCGCGGACTGGAGCGGCGTCGCGTCGTACTGCGCGCGCGTGGAGAAGACGGGCGTGGCCGTGAACCACGCGCTGCTGGTGGGCCAGGGCACGCTGCGGGAGAACGCCATCGGGGACGTGGACCGCGCGCTCGCCGCGGACGAGAAGGCGGGCCTGCTGCGCGCCCTGGAGGCGGCGCTGGACGAGGGGGCCTGGGGCCTCTCCACCGGCCTCGAGTACACGCCGGGGCGCTTCACCCCCACCGAGGAGCTGGTGGAGATGGCGAGGGTGGTGGCGCGGCGGGGAGGGCTCTACGCCTCGCACGTCCGCAACGAGGAAGCCGCGCTGCTGGAGGCGGTGGACGAGGCCCTGGCCATCGGCCGGCGCGCGGGTGTGCGCGTGCAGGTCTCGCACCTCAAGGCGGCGGGGCAGCCCAACTGGCCCAAGCAGGAGGGCGCGCTGCACCTCATCGAGTCCGCGCGCCGCGGCGGCGTGGAGGCCAGGGCCGACGCCTACCCGTACGCCGCCTACTCCACCGGCCTGACCGTCCTCCTCGAGGCCTGGGTGCTCGACGGCGGGAGGCCGGCCATGCTCGCGCGGCTGCGCGACCCCGCCCAGCGCGCGCGCATCCGCGAGGAGCTGGTGCGGCGGCTGCCGCGCGATCCCGGCGACCCGTCGCTGATCGTCGTCAGCAGCACGCGCACGGACAAGAACCGCGCCGCCGTCGGCCGCACCCTCAGCGAGATCGCCCAGGGGTGGAAGGTCGGTCCGGAGGAGGCGCTGCTGAGGCTGCTCGACGAGGAGGAGGGCTCCGTCGGCTACATCGGCCACGGCATGAGCCCGGACAACGTGGAGCGCGTCCTGGCCCACCCGCTGGTCATGTGGTCCACCGACGGCTACAGCTACGCGCCGCGCGGGCGGGCGGCGGAGGGCCGGCCCCACCCGCGCTCCTACGGGGCGGCGGCGCGGATGCTCGCCCACTACTGCCGCGAGCGGAAGCTCTTCGACCTGCCCACCGCGGTGAAGAAGATGACGGCCCTGCCCGCGGACCAGATCGGGCTGCGCGACCGCGGCCGCATCGCGCGCGGCCTCAAGGCCGACCTCGTCCTCCTCGACTTCGCCCGGCTGCGCGACCAGGCCACCTTCGAAGCTCCCCAGCGCTCCCCGGCGGGCGTGGTCCACGTGCTCGTGAACGGGCAGGCCGTGGTCACCGCGGGCGCGCACACCGGCGCGCGGGCGGGCCGCGTCCTCCGGCGCGCCTGAGCCCGGCCATGTCCCGCATCGCCCTCACGCGCCCGGTGAGCGGCTCCATCGCCCGCTGCGAGCTGACCCACCTGCGCCGCCAGCCCATCGACCTCGGGCGCGCGCGTGCCCAGCACGCGGCCTACGAGGAGGCGCTGGCCGCGCTCGGCTGCGCGGTGGAGCGGCTGCCGGAGGAGCCCGAGCTGCCCGACGCGGTCTTCGTGGAGGACACGGCGGTGGTGCTGGACGAGCTGGCCGTGGTCACGCGTCCCGGAGCGGCGTCCCGCCGCGGCGAGACGGCGGCGGTGGCCGCCGCCCTGGCCGCCCATCGACCCGTGGCCCACGCCGAGGTCCCCGCCACCCTCGACGGCGGCGACGTGCTGCGCTTGGGCCGCACGCTCTTCGTGGGACTGGGCGGCCGCACCAACCGCGCGGGGGTGGAGGCGCTGCGCGCCCTGGCCGCGCCCCTGGGCTACACCGTGCGCGCCGTCCCCTTCAAGGGATGCCTGCACCTCAAGAGCGCGGCCACCGTCGTCGCGCCCGACACGGTGCTCCTCAACCCGTCCTGGGTGGCGGCGGCCTTCTTCGGCCGGGTGGCCCTGGTGGAGGTGGACGAGGCCGAGCCGTTCGCGGGCAACGTCCTGCGCCTGGCGGGCACCGTGGTGATGGCCGCGGGCGCGCCGCGCACCCGCGCGCGCCTGGAGGCGCGGGGCGTGTCCGTGGTGGCGGTGGACCTTTCCGAGCTGGCCAAGGCGGAGGGCGCCGTCACCTGCTGCAGCCTGGTCTTCGAGGACCCGGCGCCAACGGCCACGGGCTGAGCACGGCCGGCCGGCGCCGGCCACCGTCGCAACGTGGGCGACAGTTCACTAGACTACCGCTCCTATGCCTGCACACGGCTGGCCGGCGCGTACCGCGGCCGCCGTCCTCGCCGGCGCCTGCCTGGCCGGGGCCAGCGACCTCCCGCGCGAGGTGCCCGTCAGCTCGGAGCCGGTGGCCCTCAACGACGGCGATCCGGGCGTGGCCTACTGCGGCAAGCTGGCCTACCGCGGCGGCCTGGTGCTGCGCTCCGACGACAAGCGCTTCGGCGGCTTCTCCGGCCTGAGCGTGAGCGCAGACGGGGAGCGGGTGACCGCCATCAGCGACGAGGGACGCTGGCTGACCGCCAACCTGCGCTACGGCGACGACGGCCGCCTGACCGGCTTCGAGGACGCGCGCCTGGACCTCATGCTCACGCCGCAGGGGAAGTCGCTGCCCGACAAGGCGGAGCAGGACGCGGAGTCCCTCACCGTCCTGGGCGACAGCTCGCTGCTCGTGGGCTTCGAGCACCACCACCGGCTCTGGCGCTACCGGGTGCCTGGAGGCCCCGCGGAGGTGTACCCGCCGCCGGGCGACCTGCCCAAGACCCCGGCCAACGGCGGGATCGAATCGCTGGCCGCCCTGCCCGACGGCCGCGTCCTCGCCATCACCGAGTACCGGGCGGAGAAGGCGGGCCTGCGCGGGTGGATCGGCGTGGACGGCAAGTGGAAGCCGCTGTGGTACCCGCTGGTGGGGGCCTTCCGGCCCTCCGACGCCTGCGCCCTGCCCGGAGGGGACGTGCTGGTGCTCGAGCGCGCGTACAACCGCGAGCGCGGCATCGTGAGCGTGCGCTTCGTGCGGCTGGAGGCGCAGGGTGTGAAGGGCAACGTGCGGCTGCAGGGGTCCACCCTGGCCATCCTGGAGCCGCCGCTCATCCTCGACAACTTCGAAGGCCTGGCCTGCCGGGCGGGCCAGGACGGGGAGACGCTGATCTACGTCCTCTCCGACAACAACTTCAGCGCCGTCCAGCGCACGCTCCTCCTGCACTTCGCCCTGCGCTGAGGCATCCGCGCGGCTGCCCTTGACGCCGCCGCGGCGACGCCTTAGCCTGTCCCTCGATGCTGCGGACGCGCCTCGCCTTCCTCTTCGCGCTGCTCGCCCTCGCCGGCGTGGCCGGCGCGGACGGCGTGGCCTCCTTCGCCCCGCACACCGACGACGGCTGCCAGACCGAGGTCCACTGCGTTGCCTGCCGCACGGCCTTCGTGCGGCCCGCCGTCGTGGCCACCCCCCTTGCCGCCGTCTACAACCTCTCCCCGCTCGAGACCGTGGCCGTGGCGCCGCCGTCTGCCGTGGCCGCACCTGCCGTCTCGCGCCGTCGCCCGCGCGGTCCTCCTCTCTCCTCCTGAGCGCATCCCTGCCGTAGGTCCCGGGGCTCACGCGGCGTCCGCCCGCGCCCACCCCACGTCGAGGCTGAGACCGGCGGACGCTTGGAGGAGAGATGGCGAAGGGAAGGTCGTGGCGCAAGGGGGCGTGGTCCGCCGCGTGGACACTGGCCGTGGTGGCGGCGCTGGCCGGGCCGGGTTGGGCGCAGCAGCCGTCGGTGGAGACCGCGTCGGGCACGGTGGCGGGGCGGGTGGTGGGGCAGGAGGGAGCGCCCGCCACCGACGCGCACGTCGAGCTGGTCGAGCTGGGCCGGCGCACGGAGGTGGGCGGGGACGGCGGGTTCCGCTTCAGCGCCGTGCCGCCGGGCATCTACATCCTGCAGGCGCAGAGCCCGCGGGCGGGCATGAACGTGACCCGCGTCGAGGTGGCGGCGGGGCAGGAGGCGCGGCTGGAGATCACGCTCGACCGCGCCCTGCACCAGGAGACGGTGGTGGTGACGGCCACCGGCCACGCGGCCACCCTGAGCGAGATCGCCCAGCCGGTGACGGTGCTCAGCGGCGCCGACCTGGCCCTCAAGAGGCAGCCCACCCTCGGGGAGACGCTGGCCCAGGAGCCCGGCGTCAGCTCCACCTACTTCGGTCCCGGCGCCAGCCGGCCCGTCATCCGCGGGCTGGGAGGGGACCGCATCCGTGTGCTGCAGAGCGGGGTGGGGACGGCGGACGCCTCGAGCACCAGCCCGGACCACGCCGTGAGCTTCGACCCCCTGGCCGCGGAGCAGGTGGAGGTGGTGCGGGGGCCGGCCACTCTGCTGTACGGGAGTAACGCCGTGGGTGGCGTGGTCAACGTCCTCGACGACCGCGTGCCGGACACGGCCCCGGACCGCCCGCTGCACGGCGCCATCGAGTTCGCGGGCGCGACCGCCGCCGACGAGGGCTCGGGCGCGGCGTCGCTGACCGGCGGAGCCGGCCGATTCGCGTGGCACGCGGACTTCCTCCATCGCCGGACGGACGACGTCTCCATCCCGGGCTTCGCGGAGTCCGCGGCCCTGCGCGCGGAGGAGGAGGCGGAAGGCGAGGAGCACGAGCAGGCCACGGGCGTGCTGGAGAACAGCGCGGTGGAGAACACGGGGGGCGCCCTGGGCGTCTCCGTGGTGAGCAGCCGCGGGTACCTCGGCCTGGCCCTGAGCGGACTCGACAGCACCTATGGCGTGCCCGGCCACGCGCAGCACGGGGAAGAGGGGGTGCCCGAGGGAGAGGCCCCCTCCGAGGAGGAGGCGCACGTCTCCATCGACCTGCGCCAGCGCCGCGCCGACCTGCGCGGGGAGTGGCGCCACCCGTTCGCGGGCCTGCGCGCGGCGCGCCTGCGCGTCGGCCTGGCCGACTACGAGCACAGTGAGCTGGAGGGGGAGGCGGTGGGCACCGTCTTCAACAACGACAGCTGGGAGGGGCGGCTCGAGCTGCCTCACTCGCCGCTCGGACCGTTCACGGGCTCCGTGGGGGTGCAGGGCTTCCGCCGTGACTTCGAGGCTATCGGCGAAGAGGCGTTCGCGCCGCCCACCCTGACCGACGGCTGGGCGATGTTCGCCTTCGAGGAGGCCGCCCGCGGGCCCTGGCGCTTCCAGCTCGGCGGCCGCCTGGAGACGCAGGAGGTCCGGGCCGAGGGCGACACCCCCGATGAGAGGGACTTCACGGGCTTCAGCGGCTCCGCGGGGGTGGTGTGGCAGGACGCGGCAGGCTGGGGGGTGGCCTTCACCGCCGCGCGCTCGGTCAAGCTCCCCAACGCGGAGGAGCTCTTCTCCAACGGGCCGCACATCGCCACCCGTGCCTTCGAGATCGGCGACCCCGACCTCGGGACGGAGACGAGCGTCGGCCTCGACCTCTCCCTGCGCAAGCGTGCGGGGCGGGTGACGGGGGAGCTGAACGGGTTCCTGAACCGCTTCGACGACTTCATCTTCGAGGAGTTCACGGGGGAGGAGGAGGACGGGCTGGCCGTCGTGCAGTACGTCCAGCGCGACGCCGATTTCCGGGGCCTGGAGGCCCAGGCCCGTCTCGAGCTCTTCCACGCCGAGCCCCACCACGTGGGCCTCGACCTGCAGGCCGACTACGTCCACGCCGAGCTGCGCGACACCGGGGACCCGCTGCCGCGCATCCCCCCCTTCCGGTACGGCGTCGGCCTGCACTACGAGGGCAGCCGCTGGAGTGCGCGCGCGGAGCTGCGGGGCGCGGGGGAGCAGGACCGCGTGGCCGCGAGCGAGCGGCCGACCGACGGCTGGGCCATGCTCAACGCGAGCCTCGGCTGGCGTGCGTTCTTCGGCCGCGCCGTGCTGGAGCTGCTCCTCAGGGGCTCCAACCTGACCGACGAAGAGGCGCGCAACCACGTCTCCTTCCTCAAGGACCAGGCTCCCTGGCCCGGCCGGGACGTGCGCCTGACCGCGCGCCTGACCTTCTGAGCCGGCGCTGGCCGCGGGCGCTGCGCGTGCGCACCCTTGCGCGCGCGGGGTGGGACGCCATATAGTCGCCGCCATTCGCGCCGAAACTATTTCCGCCCCGCTCCCCTCCGGGGAAGGAGTGAATGGCATGCGCAGGCTCTCCCGCGTTTCGTGGCTGGCCCTGGCTCTCGCCCTGTCGCTGTCGGGGTCCCTCTTCGCGCAGACGCAGATCACCACCGGCGTCATCCAGGGCGTGGTGGAGGACGCGTCGGGCGCGGTCGTGCCCGCCGCCCAGATCGCGGTCAAGAACGTCGACACCAACTTCGGCCGCGAGCTGACCACGGGCACGGACGGCCGCTTCGTGTTCCTGCAGCTCGCGCCCGGACGCTACCAGGTCACGGTGTCGAAGGAAGGCTTCGCCACCCTGGTCCAGGAGGGGGTGGTGGTCAGCGTCGGCCAGACCGTCACCCTGTCCCCGAGCCTCAAGGTGTCGGACGTGGCGGAGACGGTCACCGTGACGGGCACCGCCACCGTGGACACCACGCGCACGGAGAGCAGCAGCACGCTCAACGAGACCACCATCGCCACCACCCCCATCCTGGGGCGCAAGTTCGAGGACCTGCTCACCCTGACCCCCGGGGTCAGCGTGGTGCAGGGCCCGGACGGCGACGAGATCACCTTCGCCGGCCAGCGCGGCGTGTTCAACAACATCTCCCTCGACGGCGGCGACTACAACAACGGGTTCTTCGGGGAGCAGATGGGCGGGCAGCGCGCGGCCATCGACATCACCCTGGAGGCGGTGAAGGAGTTCCAGGTGGTGGCCACGGGGGCGGGGGCGGAGTTCGGGCGCACCGCGGGCGGGGTGGTCAACGTCATCACCAAGTCCGGCACCAACGACCTGCACGGCAGCCTCTTCCACTTCCAGCGCCTGGAGGGCCTCACCTCGGAGGCCTCGGACGGCAGCAAGCTGGAGGACTTCCACCGCGAGCAGTTCGGGGGGACGCTGGGCGGGCCCATCCAGAAGGACAAGGCCTTCTTCTTCCT